>NZ_JBIAUE010000013.1:0-223501 GCF_042892615.1 Streptomyces sp. NPDC001750
GTCGAGCAGCAGGACGTCCTTGACCTCGCCCTTGAGGACACCGGCCTGGAGCGAGGCGCCGATGGCGACGACCTCGTCCGGGTTCACACCCTTGTTGGCCTCGCGGCCACCGGTCAGCTCCTTGACGAGCTCGGCGACGGCCGGCATACGGGTCGAGCCACCGACGAGGACGACGTGGTCGATCTCGGACAGCTGGATGCCCGCGTCCTTGACGACGTTGTTGAACGGCGTCTTGCAACGCTCCAGCAGGTCGGCGGTCAGCTGCTGGAACTGCGAGCGCGTGAGCTTCTCGTCCAGGTGCAGCGGGCCCTCGGCGGACGCCGTGATGTAGGGCAGGTTGATCGTGGTCTCCGTCGAGGAGGAGAGCTCGATCTTCGCCTTCTCCGCGGCCTCGCGCAGACGCTGGAGCGCCATCTTGTCCTTGGACAGGTCCACGCCGTGCCCGTTGGCGAACTGCTTCACCAGGTAGTCGACGACGCGCTGGTCCCAGTCGTCACCACCGAGGTGGTTGTCACCGTTGGTGGCCTTCACCTCGACGACGCCGTCGCCGATCTCCAGCAGCGAGACGTCGAAGGTGCCGCCACCGAGGTCGAAGACGAGGATCGTCTGGTCGTCCTTGTCGAGCCCGTACGCCAGAGCGGCGGCCGTCGGCTCGTTGACGATGCGCAGGACGTTCAGGCCCGCGATCTCGCCGGCCTCCTTCGTGGCCTGGCGCTCGGAGTCGTTGAAGTACGCGGGAACGGTGATGACCGCGTCGGTCACCTTCTCACCCAGGTACGCCTCGGCGTCACGCTTCAGCTTCTGCAGGATGAAGGCGCTCATCTGCTGCGGGTTGAACTTCTTGCCGTCCAGGTCGATCTTCCAGTCGGTGCCCATGTGGCGCTTGACCGAGCGGATCGTCCTGTCGACGTTGGTCACCGCCTGGCGCTTGGCGACCTCGCCGACCAGCACCTCGCCGTTCTTCGCGAAGGCGACGACGGACGGCGTGGTCCTGGCGCCCTCTGCGTTGGTGATGACGGTGGGCTCGCCGCCTTCGAGAACGCTGACGACGGAGTTAGTCGTGCCCAGGTCGATGCCGACCGCACGTGCCATTTCGATTCCTCCAGGATGACTACTTGAGTGGAACTCACTCAAGGATGCATGACACGAATCCCAGTGTCAATAGAGTTGAGTCGAACCGACTCAACTAACGTGCACCCACCGCGCTCGCACCGAACATCCCGACCGCTCCTGGACAACACTCGCTCGCCCCACGGGCCACACAACCCCTCCCCATCATCAGGCCATGGGATCGTTCTGTCATAAACCGCCGCGAGTCGCGCAAACCTGGCACTCCGGCTCACCGATCCCACCAGGCAGGTGCGAACGATGCAGAGACAGGGGCAGCGGAGACAACGGGAGCAACGGAGAGGACGGGGGCGGCGACACCTCACGCACCGACCGTCGGCGGCAGCCCTCGCGCGACCCCTGGAGCGCCGCCCGGCACGACTCGCGGGACACCGCCCGGACCGCACCCCACAGCGGCGTCCGGGGCGGCGCCCGTCGGCCGAGCGCGCCCTGGACCTGACCCTCGGATCGGCCCTGCTGGTCCTGTCCGCCCCGGCGCTCGCCGCGGGCGCCCTCGTCCTCGCGGCACGAAGGCCGCCGGGCGGCATCATCGAACGCTCGCCACGGGTCGGACAGGGAGGCAGGGTGTTCACCCTGTGCTCGCTGCGCACCCGTCGGCTGCGACTCGACGTGCTCTCCCGCCTGCCGCACGTCGTACGCGGGGACCTCTCCCTCGTCGGCCCGGAGCCCCTGTCGCCGGACGACCCCCGGTCCCGCCCCACGAGCACCACGAATCCCGTGGACCACGCAGACGCCACCGACCCCGGCGGACCCGGCGATCCCGGCGACACATCCGGCACGTCCGGCACACCCAGCACATCCGGCGCGCGACACTGGCGGCAGGAACTGAAACCGGGCCTCACCGGCCTGGCGCAGATCCGCTCCCGCTCCGGAATGCCCTGGGACGAACCCGACCTGCTCGACCAGCACTACGCCGAGCACCGCGGGGTGCGCCTCGACCTGGCCATCCTGGCGCGTTCCGTACGGATTCCACTGTTCCGGGGCCTCCTCGGGGCGACCCGCCCCGAGGAGGCGCACCTGAGCGACACAGATCACCGCCGATGCGGCTACAGCGCCGCGGAATAAGTGGGTAGTGTCAGCACGGACTGATTAAGTTACTGCTTAGTAGATGCGAGTATTCGCTCGTAGACGCTGGATCCCACCCTCGCAGGCCCGAGGAGCCCCCAAATGCAACTCGCCGCGATCATCGTGTCGCTGGTGCTGACTGTGGTCGGCGTTGCGCTCATCGCCCGAGCAGTCGCGCAGATCTACCGGTTCGTCACACTCGGACAGCCGGTCCCGGCAGGCAGCCGTACCGACAACCCGAAGCAGCGCACGATCACCCTGGTCAAGGAGTTCCTCGGCCATACCCGGATGAACCGGTGGGGGATCGTCGGCTTCGCGCACTGGTTCGTCGCCATCGGCTTCCTGACGCTGCCGCCGACCCTGCTCCAGGCGTACGGCCAGCTCTTCAAGGCCGACTGGGTGCTGCCGATCATCGGCGACTGGGCTCCGTTCGAGATGTACACCGAGTTCATCGGCCTGATGACGGTGGCCGGCATTCTTACGCTGATCGCCATCCGGCTGCTGAACCTGCCCTCGCGGGCCGGTCGCAAGTCCCGCTTCGCCGGCTCCAAGGCGTGGCAGGCGTACTTCGTCGAGTACGTCATCCTCATCATCGGCCTGGCGATCCTCGCCCTGCGCGGTCTCGAAGGCGCGATCCACCACATCGACGGCTACGAGGCCGGGTACTTCATCTCGTACCCCCTGGTCCTCGCGTTCCAGGGCCTCACGCTCGGCACGCTGCAGAACCTCATCTATCTCGTCGCCGCGATCAAGATCAGCACCTCGCTGATCTGGATGATCACGGTCTCGCTCAACACCAACATGGGTGTCGCCTGGCACCGCTTCCTCGGCTTCCCGAACATCTGGTTCAAGCGGAACGCGGACGGCGAGTCGGCCCTGGGCGCGCTGCAGCCGATGACGTCCGGCGGCAAGGAGATCGACTTCGAGGACCCGGGCGAGGACGACGTCTTCGGCGTCTCGCAGGTCGAGCAGTTCTCGTGGAAGGGCATCCTCGACTTCTCCACCTGCACGGAGTGCGGCCGCTGCCAGTCGCAGTGCCCGGCCTGGAACACGGGCAAGCCCCTCTCCCCCAAGCTCCTGATCATGTCCCTGCGCGACCACGCGCACGCCAAGGCCCCGTACCTGCTGGCCGGCGGCGGCAAGACGATGGAGGGCGAGGAGAAGGCGTCCGAAGAGCAGCTCAAGGACGTCCCGGCCGCGGCGCTCGCGGAGGCGGAGCGCCCGCTGATCGGCACGGTCGAGGAGAACGGCGTCATCGACCCGGACGTGCTGTGGTCCTGCACCACCTGCGGTGCGTGCGTGGAGCAGTGCCCGGTCGACATCGAGCACATCGACCACATCGTCGACATGCGCCGCTACCAGGTGATGATCGAGTCCGCGTTCCCGTCCGAGGCGGGCACGATGCTCAAGAACCTGGAGAAGAAGGGCAACCCCTGGGGTCTCGCCAAGAAGCAGCGCGTCGAGTGGACCAAGGAGGTCGACTTCGAGGTCCCGATCGTCGGCAAGGACGTCGAGGACCTGACCGAGGTCGACTACCTGTACTGGGTCGGCTGCGCGGGCGCCCTGGAGGACCGGGCCAAGAAGACCACGAAGGCGTTCGCGGAACTCCTCCACATCGCGGGTGTCAAGTTCGCGATCATGGGCGGCGACGAGAAGTGCACCGGTGACTCGGCCCGCCGCCTCGGCAACGAGCCGCTGTTCCAGCAGCTCGGCCAGGAGAACGTGGCGATGCTGAACATGGCGTTCGGCGAGTCCCTCGACGAGGACGGGGGTGTGGACGACTCGACGAAGAAGGCCAAGTCGGCGAAGAAGATCGTCTCGACCTGCCCGCACTGCTTCAACACCATCGCCAACGAGTACCCGCAGCTCGGCGGCGAGTACGAGGTCATCCACCACACCCAGCTGCTCCAGCACCTCATCGACGAGGGCCGGCTGATCCCGGTGACCCCGGTCGAGGGCCTGATCACGTACCACGACCCGTGCTACCTGGGCCGTCACAACAAGATCTACACCCCGCCGCGCGAGATCATGGACAAGGTCCCCGGCCTGCGCCAGCAGGAGATGCACCGCCACAAGGAACGCGGCTTCTGCTGCGGCGCGGGCGGCGCCCGGATGTGGATGGAGGAGCGGATCGGCAAGCGCGTCAACGACGAGCGCGTCGACGAGGCCCTGTCCCTCGACCCGGACATCGTCTCCACCGCCTGCCCGTTCTGCCTCGTCATGCTGACCGACTCGGTCAACGGCAAGAAGAACGAAGGCAAGGCGAAGGAGTCGGTCCAGGTGGTCGACGTCTCGCAGCTGCTGCTGGACTCCGTGAAGACCCCGGCCGACCCGGCGGGCGACGCCGAATCGGCGGACGAACCGGAGCCGGAGCCGGTGAAGTAGACCGCCCGGACCGCCGTACGACGGAAGCGGCCGGACCTGCCTCTGGGGCGGGCCCGGCCGCTCCCGCGTTCCCGTGTTTCCCCCCGCCCCCGCGTTCCCGTGTCCCCGCAGGCGCGCCCGTTCGCGTTCGGGTACGGGTACACCCGGTACGGCGGAGCCGCCCCGCCCCTCTCAGCCGGTTTCCAGGGCCCCGGCGCCTCCCCGGGTCTCCCCCGGGGTCTCCCTTAGGGGATGTCACAGCTCGGCCGCAATGGCGGGCGGGTTTACCCAGCCCTCTCACCACGCCCGCGCGGACCAGGTACGTTCGACGAGTGGCTGGATTCAGGATCGGACGCGGCCGGGACAACCGCACCCCGCAACAGGCGCAGCAGCAACCGCAGCAGCAGCCGTACGGCACACAGGCACCACCACCGTACGGGCAGCAGCCATGGCCGCCGGCGGGCGGCAACGGCGCCCCTCCCCCGTACCACCACGGCGGCTACGCCAACGACGGCAACGGCGGCTACCAGGGCGGCTACAACCCCGGTGGCCCCGGGCCCGGTCATCACCCCGGCCACCACGCCGGTGGTCACGGCGAGCCGGAGTACTTCGGCGACCCGTACCAGCAGCAACCCCACCCCCACGGAGGCCCGCGGCAGGGCGACCCGTACGCCAACTCCCCGGGCCACACCCAGGCGTTCAGCCTCGGCGAGGACCCGTACGGCGACGGCAGCACCTACCGCGCAGGTCAGGCCCCCGCCCAGCCCGCGGGCCCGCGGCTGCGCTGGAAGGACCTGCTCAGCGGCATCGTGCTGCGCCCGGGGCCGACCTTCTGGCAGATGCGCGACTACCCCGTCTGGGGCCCGGCGCTGATCGTCACGTTCCTGTACGGCCTGCTCGCCCTCTTCGGCTTCGACCAGGCCCGGGAAGACGCGATCAACGCGACGATCTCCACGGCGATCCCCTACGTCGTCGTCACGGGCGTCTGTTTCGTCATCGGCGGCCTGGTCCTGGGAGCGGTCACGCACACTCTCGCCCGCCAGCTCGGCGGCGACGGTGCCTGGCAGCCGACCGTGGGCCTCTCCATGCTGATCATGTCGATCACGGACGCGCCCCGCCTGATCTTCGCCCTGTTCCTCGGCGGCGAGAACTCCCTGGTCCAGGTCCTCGGCTGGGTCACCTGGCTGGCCTCGGCCGCGCTCTTCACCACGATGGTCAGCAAGTCGCACGACCTGCCGTGGCCGAAGGCCCTGGGCGCGTCCGCGATCCAGCTGGTCGCCCTGCTGTCGATCATCAAGCTGGGCACGATCTGACCCACGGCACCGCATCGCACCGCGTCGGCGCGTGCGCGACGGCCCCGGCACCGCACGACGGTGCCGGGGCCGTCGCCCGTGCGGACCGGGCCCGCACGCGCTGCGCCGTTCGTGGTCCGTGCCCGCACGGCCTGCGCGTTCGTGGTCCGTGCCCATATGCGCTGCGCCTACACGGGCTGTGCGTTCGCCGAGGCCGACGGGAGCGACGTCCGGTCCGCCCCGACCCGGAGGGTGTAACCCTTCGGGATCTCCTCGTCCGGCTTCCCGCTGACCGCGGTAGCGGTCGCCTGGGCGGAGAAGTCGTCCTCGACGGCGAGCATCGGCGTGTACTTGGTCTGTCCTTCGCGCACGGACGCGGCCTGCCGCTGCGAGGGCGTGGTGTTGATCGTCACCGTGTCGCCGGGCCGTGCACCGGTCAGCTTGCCCCACACCGTCGCGCACCGCTCGCTGTACCGGATCTCCAGCTGCATCGTGCCGACCCAGTCCTTCTCCAGCGTCCGTGCGCCCACATCGCACCCAGCCGTCCTGGGATCCAGTCCCACGCACGTCTCCGCCGCGCAGGAGGGCGAGGCGGCGGACCCGGGCGTCGCCGTGCCCGACGACCCGGACGCGGCGGGAGGCGCGCCCTTCGCCTCCTCGTCGTCACCGCCTTCGAACACCGAGGTGAGGATCACGGAGGCGACCGCGCCGACGACGGTCACGACCAACGCGCCGATCAACGTCTCGGGCCCGTGGCGCCCTGCCCAGCCGCGCCATCGGGAGCGGGAGGTCGAGGAGCCACCGGCTCCTTCGGGTAGACCGCTCGGCCCTCCGGGCGACGGAGTGCCGTTCCCTTCTGCCATCTCTCCCCCAGTTCCGCCACAGACCATGGCAAGACCTGTCCACCTGGAAGGAGAGTGTTCCCCGCCGGACGTCACGGCTACCCCGCACAGGCGCACGCCCGAGGCCCGGCGGGCCTGACGTCCACTGCGGCTCAGGCTCGCGTCCGCGCCTCAGGCCCGCGTCCGCGGGGCCTCGAAGTCAAAGTCCGCGTGCGCCGGGTCTCAGGCGTCGAGGACCTGTCCGCCACGCTGTACGACGGGCTTCTCCACGCTCCACGGGAAGTTGATCCAGCGATCGGTCTTCTTCCACACGTACTCGCACTTCACGAGCGAATGCGGCTTCTCGTAGATGACCGCGCTGCGCACCTCGGCCACGTGGTCGATGCAGAAATCGCGTACGAGCTTCAGCGTCTTCCCGGTGTCGGCGACGTCGTCGGCGATCAGCACCTTCTTGTCCGAGAAGTCGATCGCATTCGGAACGGGTGCCAGCATGACCGGCATTTCCAGGGTGGTCCCCACTCCGGTGTAGAACTCGACGTTCACCAGGTGGATGTTCTTGCAGTCCAGCGCGTAGGCGAGGCCGCCCGCGACGAACACCCCGCCGCGCGCGATGCTCAGCACGATATCGGGCTCGTAACCGTCGTCGGCCACGGTCTGCGCCAGCTCGCGCACGGCATGGCCGAATGCCTCGTACGTCAGATTCTCCCGCACGTCATCGCTCATTCGGTATCACACCTGGGTCCGATGGAAATTCAAGTACGAACGCGACGCCGTCGGCCCGCGCTGGCCCTGGTACCGGGATCCGTACCGGTCGGAGCCGTACGGGAACTCGGCCGGCGAACTCAGCCGGAACATGCACAGCTGCCCGATCTTCATGCCCGGCCAGAGCTTGATCGGCAGAGTCGCGAGATTCGACAGCTCCAGCGTCACGTGCCCGGAGAATCCCGGGTCGATGAAGCCTGCGGTCGAATGCGTCACCAGCCCGAGCCGCCCCAGCGAACTCTTCCCCTCCAGCCGCGACGCGAGATCGTCGGGAAGCGAAATGACCTCGTACGTCGAGGCGAGCACGAATTCACCGGGGTGCAGGATGAACGCCTCGTCCCCGTCCGGCTCGACCATGCGCGTCAGATCGGTCTGCTCGACGGCCGGGTCGATATGCGGGTAACGGTGGTTCTCGAACACCCGGAAGTAGCGGTCGAGCCGCACGTCGATACTCGATGGCTGCACCATCGACGCATCGAATGGATCAATGCGTACACGTCCGGCGTCGATCTCGGCCCGGATGTCCTTGTCTGAGAGAAGCACTCCCCGAGGATACGCAGAACGCGCGGGCCCGCCCCAACCAGGGACCGCCCCGCGCGCCTGTCACCGCTCCTGCCGCGTCATCCGCGGCCTTCCGCTACCGCTGCTCGAACACCACGGGCACGGCATGCCGCAGCCGCGCGCAACGAGGACAGCGAATGAGCCGCCCGGGGCCGATCCGTCCGGACCCGAGCTGCTGCATCGGGAACGAGGCGGTAGCGAAAACGTGCCCTTCGGCACAGCGGACGACGGTGCGCTCCATGGAGTCCATCAAGTCCCTTCCCCATCAAGACGTGGACGAGAACGCCACATTAGGGGATGAACAGGACGCCACTCCAGGCGGCACTCCGACGCCCTACGCTACGCCCCCAACTCCCGCCCCCAGCGCCCGCATCCACCCTTCGCGCCGGTGTCTTCGCACACCAAAAAGACCCACGGCGCCGCCGGGGGTCTGGCATGGGGTAGAGTGTGGAACTGCACAAGCGATCGATGATCACTGTGCTTCGCGGGTGTAGTTTAATGGTAGAACATGAGCTTCCCAAGCTCAGAGCGCGAGTTCGATTCTCGTCACCCGCTCTTTGATGAAGGCCCCGGTCAGCGACCGGGGCCTTCATCGTTGTCCAGCCTGTCAGATCGGCCGTGCCCTCCGGCGCACCACCGCAGCCGAGCGTCCGGACCGCTGGGGCCCACTCCGGCCGCGCCTGAAGTCACCGGAGCGGGCGGTGATGGGCGAAGTGGCGGGTGCGCAGGGCCATGTAGAGGAAATCTGCCACGAGCACCGCGATGCCGATGAAGAGCAGGAAGAGGAGTCCGTCGGCGACGATGAGTCTCAGAATGATCGCGACGATGATCAGGGCGAGGAAGAGTGTCACGGGGCCGCCTCCCTGGCGGTCGTCGGCTCAGCGTCGGGCCAGTTGCCGTTCGCCGTTCGCACCGGGCTCGTAGGCGAGGCCGTAGTGGCGGAAGACGGCTCCCTCGTCCTCGAAAGGCAGGACGCCGTCCGTGTCGATCGAGGGGCTCCGTTTCACCAGCTTCTTGTCATGGGCGACCCGTACGTACCCCGGCCCGACCATCGCCGCCCTCCAGGGGACGAACACGAGGCGGTGCCGGGTGGGCATGCCCACACGGACCGTGGCCATGGCCGGTTCGCCGGTGCTGGTGTCGACGTAGACGGATTCCAGCTCGCCGATCTTGTGGCCGCCTGGGTCCACCACTTCCTGGTTGCGCCACTCGCGGATGTCCGCCATCTGGATCACGCCGCTCCTCCATGCTCGGTCGTCGGTGGGGGAAGCGTGGCGACGAGGATCTCGGTGGCCTGCGTGATGTTGTCGGCGTGGACCGCGCGGGCCATGGCCGTGCGGGCGGCATCGGGTTCCGTGTCCGGCGGGACCACCATCAGCGCGAAGTGGTCCTTGTCGCCGCGGGTGATCAGGACGGTGTCGTCTCCGACGGGGAAGGAGTCGAGGTGCACGATCCGGTCGTCGATGATCAGGCGGGTCGGTATCGCGTCCCAGGCGGCGGCGTCCAGGCCCACCCGGGTGATGGGTCCGAGGTGTTCAGTCAGGACGGACACCAGCGCGGGAACCTCCTGCTCCACGTCGTGGGTGCGCGGCCACCACGCCCCGTCGAGGACGCCCTGCCGGGAGTGCGTCGTCTCCAGCCGGAGCAGAGCCGTACCGGGTCGAACCACCTGGTGGATCGCGTCCGGCAGGAGCAACGGGGGCGTGGGCGGGATGTCTGAGTCGGCCATGGTGGATCCGCCCATCTACGGGTGAGCTGCCGTGGCCCTCGCGGGCCCCACCTGTGTGGGTGCCGGGCCGTCGGCGGGGCGACTGTGCCGTCGTTTCACGGTAACTCCGGCTCCCGCATATCCGTCCGTCGCCGCACACTCGTCCACACGAAACCGGAAGTCTCGCACCGCATCAGGACGAAAGATAGCTGCTCGGACGTAGACTGGACGCACCGGAAGTACTTCGAGCACCAGCTTCCACGCAGGTGTCGTTTCCGGGGAACACAAAATACCGGGCTGCCGCGGGCAGCCCGGGGGCAGGTTCGCACCATGACCACCACCCTCGACAGAACAGCGAGCCGCGCCCCCTCCCCAGGACTTCCGGCACGCTTGTCGCTCACCCCGAAGACCATGCTGGCCGGTCGGCTCGACGGCGCCTGGTGGCCCCGTTCACGCGACCTGGCAGCCGAGTTGCCGCCGCTGGCCGACGCCCTCGAAGGGCGCTGGGGACGCATCACCCGCGTCCTGGTGAATCCCGACCACTGGCCCGTCGTCCCGCACAAGGTCGCCGGCACCGACCACGTCCTGCACGTGGGCTGGTTCACCGAGCAGGATCCCGACAAGATCATCCTGCTGTCCTACACGACCGGCCGCTGCGACCTGCTCGTGATTCCCCCCGAGACCGAACCCGCCTCCGCAGCCCGGCTGATGGCCGCCGCGGCCCTGCCCGGAAGCATCCTCACCGCGGGCGGGCTCATGTCCGACGAAGCCGCGACCGGCCGCCGTATGCGGGAGGCACGGAGCAGCGAAGACGCCTGGGAGAGCGAGGGCGGGGCCGCCCGGGCGCCCCAGCCGCACCCGGCGGCGCACTCGGTCGTCGGCGCGCGGATGATCCCCCTGCCGGGGTACATGCGGGTGCCGACATGGAGGCCGTGATCTCCCTCGTGGCAGGCACGCTTCTGATCGCGCTCGGCATACGTCTGATCCATCGGCTGAACGCCCAGCACGACGCACGCACAGCGGCCCACCGCTTCAGCGCTCCCTGTCCCTCCCTGAGCCGTCCCCCCGGCCACAGACACCTCAGGTCGCCCGAACGAATCGCCGGTCGTGGGCGTGCGGGTACCTGGCCCTGACCTCAAAACCACTCCTCCGACCGAAGGCCGCAGGTGGGCACCCGACACCAGGAACATCCCACTCGTCGGCCTCTCGCTTCGTCCGAAGGGAACACGCTCTCTTGCACCCCGCCGAGAACGAGCCTCTGCCGCAGGCCGGGCACGCCGAGATCCGTATCGTCTCCGCCACCCCCGAGGCCGCCCGCGCGGTCGCCGAAGTGATCCGCCGGTGCTTTGCCGGGGCGGAGCAGCGCAGCTACCCGACGCCGGGCGGCGGCACGCGGCTCCACCTCACCGTCGACACCGAGACCGCCGCCGGACCCGCCCGCTCCTGGCTCGCCACCAGCAGACCACCCACCGGCACCGGCCCCCACGCCGAGGAACCCTGACCGGCCACGAATGACACCACACGACGACAGGACCACGCGGCCATGGCGACACTCCACGAGCGGCAGCGGTACCGCCGACAAATCCTCCAGGCCCTCTACGCAGCCGCCGAGGGCAACCGCCTGCTCGGCGTCACCGGAGCCGCGCTCGAGCACGATCTCCGCATCCCGGAGCAGGACCTTGCTGCCGCCTGCGGCTACCTCGCGGGCGAGGGGCTGGTCACCGTCGACTGGGAGCCGGGAAACACACCCGCGATGGTCTCGCTCACCCACCAAGGCATCCGCCTCATGGAGGCGGAGGAGGAGGAGCGCGGCTGAGCCCGTTCGCCTCCGGATCCGGTCAGTTCGAAAGGCTCGGGGAAGGAGGGCGCGGTCACCTGCGGCCAGCGCCCCCGCGCGGTGGTGGCCATGTGGCGTGACCTGCCGCCGAGGGGCATCCTGGAGGCCACATCTCTGGTGCGGCCCGCTCCGGTATCCGGTCGCTGCGCGCCCTCGGTACCCGCACCCGCCCCGTACCGCAGCACCGGACGAGGTCCTCGCCGCCCGGTTGGAGGCAACGGGATGACCGTCGGACGGCTCGGGGAACCCGATCGCTCGGAGAGCTTCGGGGAGGGACTCCTGGGTGCGGTCCTGGACCGGGCGCACGAGTTGCCGCCCCACCGGGTCGGGCTGGTCGTCGCCGAGACAGTGAGCCGGTTGGGGGGCCGGGACCCGCAAATCCTCCTCCAGGACTACGGGCAACAGAAGCTGGTGCCCCTGCCCGCCGAAGGGCTGACGGGCGGCGAGCCACTGCCCATCGGCGACTCGGAGGCCGGCAGGTGTCTTCTCACATCGCGCCTGGTCGAACTGCCGCTGGCCGACGGGGTACGCGTCCACGTATCACTGCTCGACGGCGGCGACCAGGCCGGCGTCCTGACCGTCACCCTGGACGCGGTCGACGACGACGACCGCCGCATCCTGCGCAGGATCGCGGGCCTGGTCGCCGGACTGCTGCAGACCAAGAACGGCTACACCGACCTCTTCTTCCGCACCCGCCGCAGCGAACCGATGAGCGTCGCCGCGGAGATCCAGTGGTCGCTCCTGCCGCCGCTGACCATGACCATGCCGCGCGTCGCCGTCGCCGGAGTTCTCGAACCCGCCTACGACGTAGCGGGCGACAGCTTCGACTACGCCCTGAACGGCGACATCCTCCACCTCGCCATGATCGACGCCATGGGCCACGGCCTGGACGCGGCCACCATGGCCACCGTCGCCATCGGCGCCTATCGGCACGCCCGCCGCATCAGTATCGAGCTGTCCGAGATCTACCTCTTCATGGACCGTGCCGTGGCCGAGCAGTTCGCCCCCGACCACTTCGTCACCGCGCAGATGCTGCGGCTGGACACGAACACCGGCCGCCTCCAGTGGGTCAACGCCGGCCACCCCGCCCCCATGCTGATCCGCGGACACCGCGTCGTGCACCGTCTGGACAGCCCCACAACCCTCCCTGTCGGCTTCGGAGGGGCACAGCCGCAGATCAGCGACCTGACACTCGAACCCGGTGACCGCATCCTCTGTTTCACCGACGGCCTGGTCGAGGAACACGCGAGCGGACAGGAGCAGTTCGGCGAGGACCAGTTGATCGACTGGGTCCATCGACTGGACCAGGCCGACCGAGCAGTACGAACCGTGGCACGCGACCTGTCCCACACGCTCAAACGGGCCCGCGGCGAGACCACCACCGACGACGCCACGCTCGTCCTGGTCGAGTGGCGTGGCTGATCCGCCGTCGTGCCACAACGTGCCAGTAGAGGCGGTGAACAGCGGTCAACAGAGGTCCTCCGGCATCCCCGAACGCCGGGATGCCGGAGGGCGTTTCCGCAGTTCAGGGGGTACTCACGGACCCAAGTGCCGGGTGATTCCCAAGCTCAGAGCGCGAGTTCGATTCTCGTCACCCGCTCTTTGATGAAGGCCCTGGTCAGCGACCGGGGCCTTTCGCTTGCCCACCGGCGGTATCGGACCGGGCCCCGCCGCGGATAGAAGCCGAGCCAGCACGTGCATACTGGAGTATGCTTGCCGCATGTCCTCGACGACTCGCATCACCGTCACGCTCCCCAGCGACCAGGTGGCGGAGCTCCGCAAGCTCACGGACAACGTCTCCGGCTACGTGGCGGAAGCCGTAGCCCGCCAGATCCGGCACCAACTCTTGGGCGACGACCTCCGTCGCCACGAGGAGCAGCACGGACCTTTCAGCGACGAGGAGCTCGCCAAGGCGCGCGCGAAGATCTTCGGCGACGCCGACTCCTCCAAGGACGCGGACGCCGCGTGAGCGAGCGCATCGAGACCGTCGTCCTGGACTCGGAAGGGCTCTCCGCCTGGGTCGCGCAGGACCGCAAGCTCCTCGCGATGCTGCAGGTCTTCCACGACATGGGCGCCGACCTGGTCATCGGGGCGAACACCATCGTGGAAGTCACCCACTCCCGCACCAACATGCCCCGCCTGAACTGGGCCCTGTCCCGGATCAAGGTGGAACCGGTCACCGAACAGGCGGCGAAAGCGGCAGCGGAGCTCCTCAAAGGTGCCGGGTTGCACGGGCACAAGTACGCCATCGACGCCACGGTCGCCGAAGTCGCCCTGCGCCAGCCGAAACCCGTCGCCCTCCTGACGTCCGACAGCGACGACATGACCAAGCTCTGTGGCAACCAAGTCCGCATCATCCCTCTCTGACCCGCTGGCCCACCCGTAGCACGCACCATGGCACCCGTTGCGCTGCCAGCCCTCGTGCCCCATCCGTGCCCAGCGGAGCGGGCAACAGCGGTCAGGTGCGGTCTCCAGAGCCCGTAGCCATGCACCCCGTGCGATGGAAAAGCACAGGTCAGGGTCCCTTCAAAGGCTCAAGCACCGCTGATTCCCAAGCTCAGAGCGCGAGTTCGATTCTCGTCACCCGCTCCATGCAAAAGCCCCAGGCCAGCAGCCCGGGGCTTCTCTGTTTGCAGTGCTGTATCACCAGCTGACCGAGTGCCCGCGGGGCCTCTTCCTGGGTAATCGATGCATGGCGTCGCAGCCCAGTCTTTCCGATCTTCGCCGCGCCAAGTTCGCCCGGAACCTGCCCGCAGCGCTCTCTGACTTGCCGGCCCCGAGCACGGCACAGCGAGCCTGCCGCTTCATCTGGCGTGGTCGGGACTGGCCACGTTCGACCATGACCAGCCCCGGCTGCGGATGAGCTACTACCGCATCGTCCTGACCGAGGGCCAACACGACGACCTGATCTCAACCACGACCTGCTCCTCGGTCCGTGGCCCACGCTGCGCACACTGGTCAGCCATGATGCCCGTGTGGTCCGGGAGATCTCCTTCGCCGAGCTGCTCACAGCACTCAGGCCGCTGCGTGAACCTCACGGACCTGCACCGCCGCCTGCTGACAGACCTGTTCGCCGTGGGTGGTGCTTACCCTCTGGCGCTTACCGGCGGCTACGCGGTCCAGGCCCACGGACTGGTCGACCGGCTCAGCCAGGACCTCGACGTCGCAACCGAGAATCCGCAACGCATGGAGGACATCGCTACTGCCGTGCGCACCGGCTTGGAGCAGCGCGGATGGCACGTGAGGGCTCTGGAAACAGACCCGTTGTCCGCGCGTCTGATCGTCACAGATCCCATCAGCCGTGAGGAGTGCGAGGTCGACATCCTCAAGGAAGCACTCTGGAGGCCACCCGTGCACACCGAGCACGGCTTGGTGCTGTCCCCCGCCTGAGGTTCTCCGTGGGCAGAGGGCTACTTTTCACACGGTCAGGGGGACTGGGTGGATCTCATCGGCCCGGTGACCAGCACGTTCGTGAATGCGCTGGACCGCTTCAGCCGAGGGGGCCTCAGAGAGGCAGTAGACAGTTCCGGACTCCGGGTCCGCCCAGGCCTTCTCGAAGTGGACGCCTTCCTCCTTCTCGATGGCCAGGTCGGCCTTGTGGGTTTCCATCAGCTGGTCGGCCGTGAGGCCCTTCATTCCGTGGTGGACGTCCATGAACCGGGCCATGGTGTCGTGCCTCCTTCCGACTGCCGCGTCCCGGCGGATGCTGAGTCGCTTGCCGGCTTCGTTATGTCCATCCTGTGCCTGTACGACCGTGATGGCGACCGTGCGACACCCGCCAGCCGGTTTCCAGCACATGCGACATCGGACGAGAGGCCAGGGCTGCCAGCGCGACAGAAAGCCGTGCGTGCCCTCCACGTGCCCGATCCAGCAGTACCGGACGGGGGGACGACGGGGAACTACCGTGACCGCCCCGAAACGCGCAGGTCAGAGTCTCGTCAGGTCACCCCCAGACTTCCCTGTTGGTCCACAGCCGCAGCAGGGGCGGAAGCCGTGCCACAAACCTACGATGGCTCGAGAAAGCGCCATCAAGTCGAACCGGCGTTCCAGAGGAGGCCGCGATGGTGGAGCACTTTGTCTGGGTGACGACACGCCGCATCAAGCCGGGCACGTTGGAGGAGTTCGAGCGGGCCTGGCGCCCGGACCCGTACCCCCAGGCGCTGCGCCGCGCCTACGCGTACTGGTCCGAGGACGGGCAAGAGATCACCGGGGTGTCGTTCTGGGACACCAAGGAAGCGTGCGACTCCTGGCGGGCCTCTGCGGCGGAGACGCAGCGGCGTGAAGCCATGGCCCCTTACATCGTCGAGGAGCGGGAAGGCTTCTACCGCGGCCGCGAACTCGGAACCGGGCACGCCTGAAGCCGCTGCGGCCCTTCTGTCCGCGTCCCGGAACGCCGAGGACGGGCAGCCCCGGGCGCGGACACCGACTCCCGGCCCCCATCGATCCTCCGGGGGCGATACTGGAGTCATGGCCCCATAAATGGTGAACCGAGTTCTGAGGTGGCCGATGAGCACTCTCGAAGAACAGATCGACGTTGCTGTTCCGATCGCTGTGGCCTGGGAACACCTCCACGAAGTGGAGAACTATCCGCGATTCGTCGAAGGAGTACGCGAGGCCAGTTCGGAGGACGGGCACCGGGCGCGCCTGGACGTCGACGCAGGCGGCCGGGCTCAGGAGTTCGAAGCCGAGATCACCGATCGCGGCAAGGAACACATGCTGGAGTGGCGGACCACGAGCGGTCCGGACCTGGCGGGAACCTTCTCACTGCTGCCCATCGACCGGGAGCACACCCGAGTCCAGGCCCGGATCGAGTACGACCCGGGCACCGTCAAGGAGGCGTTCGGCGGGCCGAAGGGGTTCGCCCAGGCGACCGCGATCGAACGGCTTGTACGGGACGATCTCGAGCACTTCAAGGAGTTGGTGGAACGGGAACGGTGAGGCCCCCACCGGTCGGGGTTGGCCTCACGCTTCACGAAGGCGTATGACGGCAGTGCGGTCCGCGGCCGTCGTGCCCCGCCCGTGCCTTCAGCCCGGCAAACAGCGGTCAGCAACGGTGCCCAGTGCACCTCCGCACGGGACGCCCAGTCGGCGTCTGGCCTGGTCAGCCCCATGCCGGCCTCGCGGGCGGCTCTGATTCCCAAGCTCAGAGCGCGAGTTCGATTCTCGTCACCCGCTCTTCGGATGAAGCCCCAGGTCAGGGACCTGGGGCTTGGCTATTGTCTAGTGCCGCTCCCGGCACTAGACCTCTCAGGTTTCTCGGCCGGTGCAGTCGGCACCCTTGCCGTGTATGGTCGGCGAGCCCACCGACCTGGTTCCTGCCGTCGCGATCGATCACGCCGGCGACGGCAGAGGACAGCGTGCGCCGGCCACTCGTGCTCCACGGTCAATTCCGTGTCGGTACGGTGCGCGTCGCCCTGGCGTGTACCCATGGGTGAGGACACGTGGGCGGGAGTGCGGGAGCGGGTGCTCCGGCTCGCCGAACGCTCCGGAGCGGACAGAGTCTTCGGGGCACAGGGGCATGGCTTTCGCCTCGGTCCGGTCATGACGACTGCCCGGCTTCGAAGCGGACTGGGGTCTCGTCTCCCTCATGCCCGAGTGTCGGCGCAAAACCGCCGCCCCGCCGACCAGGGCAAGCCATGCCGTCGGCCGCGGCGCCGGAGTGGTGACGGGGAGCGGCGTGGGGTGCGCCGAGTGTGTGAGCCATGAGGGGACCTTCCTCGCGTCGCCGGTGTCGCCCATATGACCGATATGACCGACGTCGAGAGCGGAACTCATCGCCCCTTCACCAATCGGCGGGAACGGGAACTGGTCGGCCGCTGGGCCTTCGCCGCTGACCGGCAGGTACCGGGAGGGCCGGAAGCAATGCTTCCGGGCCCTCCGTACGAGGCCGGCCTCTTCAGCGAAGAGGCCGCGGAAGCGGGCTCAGTAGGTGACGGCCACCGCCTCCGTCGCGGCGGACTCGGTGCCGTCGGCGTAGCGGACCGAGAGGCGGTAGTACACCGTGGTGGCGGACGGCTGGGTGAGGTCCCAGTACGACGAGCCGGAGTTGCTGGGCGAGGTGTTGATCAGGTCGAACTCCCCCGTCTGCGGGTTCCAGCGGCGGACGAGGATGTCGGTGGCCGGGCTGCCGTTCTCGTTCCCGGTGGTGTCGACGAAGCCCCAGGAGATGTAGCCGCTCGTACCCGCGCTCGCGAAGGAGAACGGGCCGCCGGTGGCGGGCGGGGCGGTGGGGCGGAGGTCCAGTGCGGTGACGGCGACGACGGTCGCGCCGGTCTCCGGGGCGAGCTGGTTGCCGTACTGGTCGACGCCGACGACCGCGTAGCGCGCCTCCTGTCCGTCGGCCGGCACCATGTCGTGGAACGTCGACTCCTTGATCTCCCTCGGGCGCCAGGTCGTGGGGTCCTCGACCGGGGCGTATGCCCACTGCCCGTCGGAGAGGGTGCCGCGCAGCACGCGGTAGTGGGTGAGGCCGGGGGCGTCGCTCGCGTCCCAGGAGAGGGTGACGCCGTTCTCCTCTGGGGTGGCGGTCAGTCCGGTGAGCGCGGCGGGGGCGGTCGTGTTGCCGGTGACGGCGACGGTGACCTTGTCGGAGGAGGGGCCCCCGTTTCCGGCGTGGTCCAGGGAGATGACGTAGTAGATGTACGTGGTGCCGGGAGGCGGGGCGACGTCGGTGAAGGTGGTGCCCTTCACGCCCTTGCCGACCTCCTCGGGCGCGGTGCCGGTGGTGGCCGTGGCGCGCCTCCGGAAGACCGAGTAGCCCGCGAAGTCCCTGCTGGTCCCCTCGGAAGGGTCCCAGGTCAGCATGACGCCCGCCTCGCCCTCCTCGGCCCGCAGGTTGAACGCGGTCTCCACCGGGGGTGTCTTGTCGCGCGTGTAGTACATCGCGTAGGACGAGGCGGCCGATTCGAGGCCGTGCGTGTCGACGGCGGTGACGACGTAGTAGTAGACGTCGCCGGTCTGCGGCACGGGAACGCTGTAGTAGCTGTAATACGTCGGCTCGTCGCCGCTGAGCAGGTTCTCGGGGGTGAGGGCGACGGGGAGTGTCGTCGAGCGGTACACCCGGTAGCCGACGAGGTCCGGCTCCTTGTTCTCGTCCCAGTAGAGGGTGACGCGGTCCGGGTAGTTCATGGACCAGTTCTTGTCGACGCCCTTCGGGGCGGCCGGGGCGGTCCGGTCGACAGTGGTGATACCGATGTCCGCGGTGCCCGACGAGGTGTTGCCGGCCTTGTCGTAGGCGCGGACCTCGTAGTAGTAGACGTAGCCGTCCTTCGGGACGGTCGTGTCGGTCCACGAGGTGGCCGTCGTCGTCGCGATCGGCTTCGAGGGGAAGGAGGCGCCCTTCAGCCGCCGGTACACGCGGTATCCGGCGAGATCCATCTCCTTGTTCTTGGCCCAGGAGACCTCCGTGGACGTGCTTGTCGCGTCGTACCTGACGGTGGTGCCGGTCGGGACGAGCGGCTTGACCTTGTCGACGCTCGCCGACGTGCGCGGGGCGTAGCCGAACTTGACGTTCGCGGCGCCGGTCCAGTTGACGTAGTCGACGCGGAGGCTGTGCTTGCCCTTCGGGACGGTCACGTTGACGGTCCTGGTGACCGTGGCGGAGCCGTCCTTCCACACGTCGATCTTGCGGACGCCGTCGAGATAGACGCGGATGCCGTCGCGGGCGGAGACGGTGAACGAGAAGGGCCCACCGGAGCCGAAGTCGCGGCTCATGGACCAGCGCACGCCGAACTTGTTGGCGGGCATGCCCTTGTACCCGGGCGCCCGGTTACCCCAGTTCTCGTTGATGGTGGAGTCGCAGTCCGTGCGCTTGGGCGTCCCGGAGAACGTGGTGTTCGCGTAGAACGTCCGCTTGAAGACGGGCGATGCGCAGGTCACAGCGGCGGCGGAGGCGGAGGGGGCCACACTGAGCAGGCCGCCTGCGGTGGCGAGTACGACAGCGCAGGCCGCGGCGACCGTCGTACCTCTGGGTCGGTTCATGCGTTCCTTCGGTGTGGATCGGCGGCCGAGAAATCCGGCCAACCACCATGACCCACGAAGTGGTTGCCTGGTTGTAGTGCTTGGTGTATCTGGCCCCGCGTCCCGGCAGGTGATCCTTCCTGAGGGGCTGCGGCCTTGTGGAGTCGCCCGCCCGTACCCGCCGCCCCTCGCCCCTTCCCAAAGGCGGTTCGCGGGACGGGCTCAGAACGGGCGGGTGTACGGGTGCGCCCGCACCCGGTCGTGGATCTCGCGCAGCCACGGCTGTCGCACCGTCGGCAGGCGCGCCAGCGTGTCCAGGAATATGTACGGATCCGGGCGGAGGAATTGCCAGGGGTGTGCCGGCAGCGGGTCGTCGCGCAGCACACCGTCGGGCAGTCCGCCCGTCACAGGCACCAGGGAACGTTCATCGTGGAGGGCGAGGTACGTCCACACGTCGGCGGCCAGCGGCACCGTGTCCGCGGCGCCGGGCGAGGCCCACACGCGCCCGGTACGCGGATGCCTCGGGACCAGGGCGATGTCGGGGGCCGGGTCGAGGGAGCGCAGGCCCGGTCCGTCCAGGGTCAGCCTCCTCACCGAATGGCCCGGGACGGAGGGGGCGCGCCTCCTCTTCGGCGGGCCCGGTGGGAGCAGGGCATCGAGAGCGTGACCGAAGGTGTCCGCGAGGAGACCGGCGGACATCGTCACCCGGGCGCCTGCCGAGGCCGCCAGCAGATGGGCGAGGGATGCGCCGATCGCCGCCCCCCAGCGCGGGTCCCAGGCCCCGGACTGTTCGACCGGTGGCGTGCCACCCTGCTGTTCCCGGATCAGCGTCTGCCACTCGGCCGCCGGGCGGTGGTCCGGGCCGCCGTCGACGGGGACACGGCGCACGGCGTGCGGAACGAGCCATGCCGTCTGCCAGTACGAGCAGTCGTCGACGCGGGTCGCCACCGCCCGCCCGCAGTTCGCGCAGGCCACGTTCGGGCCGTCCCGCCCGTCCAGGCCCATGCAGGAGCCACCGAGCCGGTCCGGGATCAGGGCGGTGTCGCGCAGATCGCCCGGCGCGACGACGACCGCTCCGGGCTCCCCGAAGGACAGGCCGTGAAGCGGCGCGAAGACGCCGCGGGCCGCCGCCTCGTCGGGCCCGATCTCGTTCCAGGGCCGCCACGGCGGGCCGGAGGGCTCCGGATCGACGGCGTACGTCCCCGATTCCATGAGGGCGGGGAGCAGTTGGTGCCCGCACGTCTGGCGGGCGTGGACGGGAAGCGCGACCGGTGACACGGGAGCCGTCAGGGCGGCGCCGCACCGCGCGCACACGAATACGTCGGCCATCGGTCCTCCCCCTCTGCCGGACCGATTGTCACGGCCGGACGGAAAGGAGTCCACTCACCGGAAAGGAGTCCACTCACCGGAAAGGAGTCCAGTCATCACGGCAAGGAGTCCAGTCATCGCGAAAGCCCAGGCCGTCGGCCTGGGCTCTGCATCATCGGATACGCCGGTGGGCGGCTCGTGGCGCGGTCAGCCGACCCTGCGGACCGGGCTGATCTCCAGCTTGGTGCCGTCCGGGTCGTCGCTCGCGGGCAGGCTGCCGGCCGGCCAGGAGACGGTGACGGACTTGGTCTCGTTCGGCGGCGTGACCACGATCTTGGTCGGGCGGATACCGGAACCACCGGAGTTGTTGATGGGGAAGTAGATGTTGAAGGCCGCCAGGTCGCCCGTCTTGATGACGTCGCGGCCCGTGGCGTCGCCGTTACGGTCCAGGGAGATCGAGGAACCGTCGGCCGTCTTGAGGTCGGCGCCGGCAAAGCCGTTCACGACGCAGTCGCCGCCGGTGTTCTTGAAACTGACGGTCACCACTCCCTCCTTCTTGTCGGTGGTGTTGTCGGCGGCCTCGACCTGGAGCGCGTCGGTGCGGCAGGCGCCCGCCTTGGCGTCGCCCGTGCCCTTCCCGGCGGAGGAACCGGAGCCGGAGGAGCCGGAAGAGCCGGAGCCGGAGGAGCCCGCGGACTCCTTGGACCCCGAGCCGGAGGTACCTGTCGAGTTCGAAGATCCCGTGTTCTGGCCCGCCGAGGAGGCGGCCGGGGCGGCGGCACCATCGGCGTCGTCGCCGTTGCATGCGGTGAGCGAGAACGCCGCGGCCAGACCGATGGCGGCGACGACAGTCTTACGAGCACGCTTGCCGAACATTTCTCTTCCCTCTGCCGAATTGATGGACGCACCGATTTTCGCGACAAGGAAATGTATACAGAGAGTCCGGTCACGGAACGATCCAGGGTATGTTCGCGTTCTGTCACCAGAATTCTTCGGCGCGCCGACTTGACCTGAGCAGGGGGTTTCCGCTGGTCGCGGCAGGGCAGCGCCACCCTCGGCAGCCACCGAAGGCCCTCCGGCGCTGCCACGCAAAGATTCCGGAACAGGAGGCAGGAATTCCTCTTTCGACCCTCGACCGGATATCCATGGCTTGTGAAATATTCGCGAATCGACGCGTCGGATTTCGCGAACGAACCAGCGCTGGCACACACATCTCGCGCACATGCACGGATCCCGGCTGAGTATTCGGACTCACGATCGACCCTGCATCCGTCGGCCAGGCTGTTCCCAACCGCCCACAGGGAGACAGACCATGCGCACGTTCACCCGGCCCCGGCGCCGTCACGCATCCGTCGCGGGCCCCAGGCCGACCGTACTGACCGCACTGACCGCGTTGGCCGCTGCGGCACTGCTCACCGGCTGCTCGTTCGAGGACAGCATCTGCGGCGACGGCGAGTACCCGGTCATGACCGTCGGCGCCACCGGCAGCGCGTGCGTGCCGAACGACGAGCAGCCGCCGAAGGGGTACGTCCGCTACCCGGAGGGAAAGGTCCCGAAGCACGTCGACGACAAGTGGGACAAGTACTGGCGAACCCACACCGTCGACGAGAACGGCACGATCATCACCGTTTCCGAGCCGGGCTGATCGACCCGCCGCAGTCGGCGGAGTTCAGGAGATGACGACGGGCTCGCCGCTCAGCGCCACTCCCGCGCGGCGGAGCTCGTTCAACGCGGTGCCGGTGGTGTCGGCGTGCCGCTCGGCTCTTCCTCGGCCTCCCGGACCGTCACGGTCGGCCGGTCGGCGGCGGCGACGAGGTCGGCGAAGGACACGGGCCGGGTCGGCGGCAGGTCCGGGTCCGGCGGCGGGACGCTCGCGGCATCGGCGGCGAGCCCGTCGAGCGCCAGGTCGAGATGGCGGTGGAGGAGTCCGCCGTCGGCGTCGAGGCGGGACAGCCCACCGGGAAGGGGGCGGGACAGCCGGATCGAGAGCAGCACCAGGTCGCCCATGCCGATGTCGCGGCGGAGCCGGCCGGCCCGGTGCGCGGCGTCGATCAGGCCCTCCACCGCGTGCACGGCGCCGGTCCGGACGCGTACCAGCTCCTCGTCGACCACGAGTCCTTCGAGCAGCACGAGGATCACCGCGCCCGCCCGCAGGTCCGCCGCCGCGTGCACGAACCGGCGCACGGCCTCGAAGGCGTCACCGTCCCCCGCCGCGGCCTCCTCGGCCGCCGTCTCCAGACAGGACAGCAGGTCACCGGTCAGATCCCGGACCAGCGCCTCCCGGTCCGCGTATCGCCGGTACAGCGTGCCCGGCCCCACCCCGGCCCGGCGCACGATCAGGTCCAGGGGCGCGTCCAGGCCGCGCTCCAGGAACACCTCACGGGCCGCGTCGAGAATCCGCCGTCTGCTGCGCGCCGCATCCGACCGCACGGCTCACCGCCCTTCCTGATCACCACCCTCCGAATCAATCGGAGAGTTTCTCTCCGCTATGATCCCCCCTCAGTAAGGAGGAAATTTCTCCGGTTGTGAGCGCCGCGCAGTGCGCGCAGCGGCGCAAGGGGCATGTCATGAGTGGTGCAATGACCGTCCGGACCGTGATCGACGGCATCGAGCGCACGCGGGACGACATCCGCCGGTGGGAGCTGGAGCGCTCCCGTGCGGCGCTCACCCTGCTCAAGGACCGGCTCGGCGACGAGCGGATGCGCGAACTGCCGGCCCCGGACCTCCGGGCCGCGGACCGGGCGATGGCACCGCTGCCGGAGGCATCGGGCGGGGCATGGCGGTTCCGCCGTGACCGAGATGGAGTTCGAGGGGGATCGACGCCGACAGGTTCCTGACCTGGTCAGGGCAAGCTCGCGAGCGGCGACCGGATCGCACTGCTGACGGCCGACCCGGAGCACTACCTCGCCGACCCCTCGGACGGCGTGGTCGAGATCGTCGAGACCATCGGCTCCGGGCCGCTGCGCCGCTTCCTCGCCTTCCACGAAGGCCTGCCGACCGAGGGCGAGGGGTACGGGACGCACCCGGTCCGGATCGGCGGCACCGGCAGGCTCGCCGACGGCACCGAGGTGGTGCGGGTCATGCACGAGTTCCGGGACGGGCCGCGCGGCCTGTGCGTACGGCTGACGATCCAGTTCCCCGCGAGCGCGCCGGAGCACGTCTTCACCGGCCGCCAGTGGCACTTCGCGTGCGAGTTCCTCAACCGGGCGGAGGCCGCCCACGCGGCGACCGGGGCCACCGCCGCCGCGCGACCCCGCGATCCCCGCGGCCTCGGGACTCGCGCCCCCGTGATCACATGACCACGTGACCTCGCCACCCCGCGACCTGGCCGCATCCGCGACCGTCACACCACCGCGTCCGCCGCGCCGGCCGCCGGAGATCCAGCACCCCGAATTTCCGTCAGGTTCAGGTCACATGCCCGGCCATGCCCCACAGAACGGGACATGGCCGGGCCAACCGCGCCGATGGGGGCGCCGGTTCCGACCCCTTATGTGAACATTCCGCGCCAAGAGTGCAACTGGCCTGGCGGTCTTGACATTTACCCGAGAGCCCGATGCTAAGATCATCTTACTTCCAGTGGGCTGATGGCATGTGGGGGCATTCCGGGAGGAATGAATTCCTCGGCCCCACTTTCGGAGGGGCCTTCCCCGCGTGACCCGACCGTGGCTCGACCAGCCCGGACCACGGGGCTCATGAGGGAGCGTCAAGCCGTTTCCACAGCCATGGCACTTGAAGTGAGTCTCATGACATTTGTACAGGGCCCGCTCTTCTGGGCGCTGGTTGTCGTAGCACTGGTCGCCGTCGGCGCCGTTCTGCGGGCTCGTAAGACCAATATCGGGCTTCGCAGACAAAACTCCCAACTCCGTGGCGAGCGCGACGCGCTGCAACGGCAACGGGACGAACTCCACGCCGCCCATACCGGTCTGCTGCACCGACAGACCTCCGAACTCGCCGAGGTCCGCAAGGACGCCGAGGAGGAGACCAAGGCCGTCCTGAAGGCGGCCGTCCGTACCCTCCAGGGGCTCGCGGACGAGCAGCAGGTGGTCATCGAGAACGCCCAGAAGAAGTACGGCGACGACCCCGGCATGCTCGCCGACCTGATGGCCATCGACCACGCCAACAGCCAGCTCGGGCGCCGCGCCCAGGGCATCGCGGTGCTGTGCGGCGGCTGGCTCGGTCGCCGCGAAACCTCCGCCTCCGTCTTCGACGTGGCCCGCAGCGCCCAGGGACGTATCCGGCACTTCGACCGGGTCCGGGTCAACGGCCAGGTGAACTTCTCGGTGGTCAGCAAGGCCGTGGAGCCGGTCGCGGTGGTCCTCGCCGAGCTGCTGGCCAACGCCACCAACTACTCCGCCCCCGGCACCCCGGTCGAGATCAACATCCAGGCCGTGCCGAAGGGCGTCTGTCTCATCGTCGACGACGCGGGCCTCGGCATGGGCCAGGAGGAGAAGGACCGCGCGTCGGCCCTCCTCGCCCCCCAGGCCGCGATCAGCGTGTCCAGCCTGGGCATTCCGCCGCAGTTCGGGTTCGCCGTGTCCGGTGTGCTGGCCGCCCGCTACGGCTTCAAGGTCTCGGTGGACTCCGTTTCCCCCTATGGAGGTGTGCGCGCGGTGGTCCTGCTGCCCGACGAGCTGCTCACCGCCGACGCGCCCGCTCCCGCGCCGGCCGAGGCGGCCCCGGCCGCCCACGACCCCGGGGTGTCGACGCTGCCACGCCGCCCGGTGGCCGCACCGGCCCCGACCCCGCTGTTCCCGCCGGCCCCGCAGTCGGCCACCGCCCCTCAGCCCGCGGCGCCCTTCACCACTGCGGGTGGTCTGCCCAAGCGTCGTCGCAAGAGCCCGGTGTCGGTAGTGCCGTCGGCCGAGCCCGCGCCGGTCCGCAGCAACGAGGAAACGGCTTCCCGTCTGGGTGCGTTCCAACGTGGAACCCGGTCCGGACGTGACACGACGACGATGGAAGGACCCGAGATCCAGTGAACCCCGATCTTTCCTGGGTGCTCAACGATGTGCTCCAGGTACCCGGAGCGCGGCACGCGATCCTCGTCTCCGCCGACGGTCTGCTGCTGGCCAACTCCAGCGAGATCGGCCGGGACGACGCGGAGACCGTGGCGGCGGCGATGAGCTCCATGCAGTCGCTGAGCCGCGCCGTCGCGCCGTTCATCGGGGCCCAGACCCCCGGGCGCTGGCGCCAGACACTTCTGGAGTACGAGCACGGCTGGATCTTCCTGATCGCCGCCGGGACCGGTGCCTACCTGGCCGCGGCCGCCGCGGCCGACGTGGACATGGAAGCCATGTCGTTCCGCATGCAGCAGCAGGTCACCGCGCTGGGGAAGGCGATGACCACTCCTCCCCGCCTGAACGCCGGAAGCGACATATGACGGCCCCGGGCGAGGAGCAGTCGGTCAACAGCGGGTTCGTCCGTTCCTACGTCATCACCGGAGGACGCGGGCTGCCCGACGCGGAGAACCTCTCCCTCGTCACCCTCGTCACCATCGCCCCCGACCGGCAGCCGCCGCCGAACCCCAGCCCCGAGGTCAGGGCCATCTGGGAGCTGTGTTCGGGCGGGTATCTGTCGGTGGCCGAGGTCGCGGGCCGTCTGGGGCTGCCCGTCGGAGTGGCGCGTCTGCTGCTCAACGATTTAGCGGAACAGGGTCATCTGATGCGCCGCAAGGCGCCGCCGCCGGCTCAGCTCGTTGACAGGAAGATCCTCGAAGAGGTGTTGCATGGACTCCACGTCCGGTTCGGCTGAGAACATCTATGTGTCGGACGCGGTGCGGCGTGCGGCGAAGATCCTCGTCGTCGGACACTTCGCCGTGGGCAAGACGACGCTCATCGGCACCCTCTCCGAGATCACTCCGCTGCGCACCGAGGAGCGGATGACGCAGGCCAGCGAGCACGTCGACGACCTGCGCGGCGCGCCCGACAAGGTCACCACGACGGTCGCGCTGGACTTCGGCCGACTGACCCTCAGCGACGAACTGGTGCTGTATCTGTTCGGTACGCCGGGCCAGCAGCGATTCGTCGAACTGTGGGAGGACATGGCGCGCGGCTCGCTGGGCGCGCTGCTCCTCGTCGACCCGGCCCGGCTGGCCGACACCTTCCCGGTGATCGACCTGGTCGAGACGTACGGGCTGGAGTACGCGGTCGCGGTCAACAGCTTCGACCCTTACTCCCAGCATGCCGAGGAGGAGCTGCGCGAGGCCCTCGACCTGCTGCCGGACACCCCGGTCGTCTACTGCGACGCCCGGGACGAGAAGTCGTCCGCACAGGCCCTGATCACGCTGGTGCAGCACCTTCTCGCGCGCGTGGCCTGAGCCGGCCACCGGTGCCGGCGGGCGTCCCCGCCACCCGTCGCGGTGGGCGTCCCACCGCGTGGCCGGCCCGCCTTCCGGCGCCTTTGGGCCCGGACAGCGGGCCGGCCCCCGCTCCGACCACCGCCCTCCGATACGGGTGGCCGAGCCCCCATCTCCGTCCGTCGTGCGGGCCCATCGGCCCGCGTTCACATCGAGGAATCAACATGGACTCGTCGCCGGGAGCCACCCCGTACAACGCCCCCAGCGGGTGCCCGATGCACGGTGAGCGCCAGACGTCGCTCTACGGGCCGGAGTTCGCGGCCGATCCGCAGCGCGTGTACGACGCGTTCCGCGCACACGGGCCCGCCGCCCCGATCGAGCTGGCCCCCGGCGTCGACGCCACCCTGGTCGTGCAGCACGAGGCCGCGCTCCGGGTGCTGCAGAACCCCTCGTACTTCGCCCGCGACTCGCGGCGGTGGGCGGCGCTCCGGGAAGGGCGCATCGCGCTCGACAGCCCGGTACTGCCCATGATGGCGTACCGGCCGAACTGCCTGTTCACGGACGGCACCGAGCACCTGCGGCTGCGCAAGGCGGTCACCGAGAGCCTCGCCAGGCTCAACACCACCCGGCTGAGCCGGGACGTCGAGCGCATCGCCGACTACCTGATCGACCAGTTCATCGAGCGCGGCTCCGCCGACCTGCTGGGCGACTACGCCAAGCTGCTGCCGCTGCTGCTCTTCAACCAGCTTTTCGGCTGCCCCGGCGACATCGGCGACCGACTGACCCGCGGCATGTCCGGGATCTTCGACGGCGAGGACGTGCTGCGGGCCAACGCGGAGCTGACCGAGAGCCTGATGGAGCTGGTCGCGCTCAAGCGGCGGCAGCCCGGTGAGGACATCACCTCCTGGCTCATCCAGCACCCGGCCGGCCTGCGGGACGAGGAGCTGAAGGACCAGCTCGTCATGCTGATGGGCGCGGGCATCGAGCCGGAGCGCAATCTCATCGCCAACGCGCTGCTGCTCCTGTTGTCCGAGGACGCGGGCAGCGCGCAGCGGCGCGGCACCGGGATGCTGGTCGAGGACGCCCTCGACGACGTGCTCTGGAACAACCCGCCGATCGCCAACTACGCGACGCACTACCCCGTCCAGGACATGGACCTGGGCGGCGTGACGCTGAAGGCGGACACGCCCGTACTGATCAGCTTCGCCGCCGCGAACACCGACCCGGCGCTCACCGACGCCCGCCAGACCCTGAGCAAGGGCGCCCATCTGGCCTGGGGCGCCGGCCCGCACGTCTGCCCGGCGAAGTCCCCGGCCCAGCTCATCGCCCTCACCGCGATCGAGCGGGTCCTCAACAGCGTTCCGGACCTGACCCTCGCCATTCCGGCCACCGGCGTCGAATGGCGTCCGGGCCCGTTCCACCGCGCCCTGGTGTCGCTGCCCGTACGATTCAGCCCGAGTGCGCCGCGCCGGGTCGCGAACGTGCCGAGCACCACGGCCGCTTCGCCCGTGTCACCCCGCGTCTCCCCTCTTGACGACGTCACCACGACGCGCCACGACACCGGGGAGCCCCAGAAGAGGCACAAGGGCTGGTGGAGTTCCTTCCTGGACGTCTTCCGGGTGTGAGCGCGGACGGCGGGGAGCGGACCGCTCCCCGCGATCCGCGACCCGTGCAACGGTCCGGGTTCGCGCAACGGTCCGTGATCCGCGGTACGATCCCGCGATCCGAGTCCGGATACCGGTCGGAAACTTCCGGCCGCCGACTTCCGAAAAAACTCGGCTCCCGGCGACCGGAATCAGCCGACTTTCGCGCATAACTTGCCTTTTCCGAAAAGGGTATTGGGCACCACTCGGCATATGACAAGAGGTCACGAGGGCATTTCTCTGTGACAGGAGCAACAGGCACGGGGGCTTGGCGAACATATACGGAGGGGTAGGTTCTGGCCGTAACCATGAGCCCGGATCAAGGAACTCTGTGTGAGCGCTGCAAGTGGTACCGAAAGGCCCGCCGACGACCGCCGTGCCCTCATCTCTCTGATACGGCGTCTCAAATCACCAGAGGGACAGGCGGATCCCTACGGCCTGCTCGCCGAGGTGAGGGCCATGGGGGACGTCGTGCGCGCCCCCTGGGACGCGTATTTCGTCACGGGCTTCGACACATGCAGTGAGGTGCTCCGCGGCCGCAACTGGCTGGCACCGGACTTCGCCTGGCAGGAACGCCAGGGCGACCCCGAGCGCTGGGGGGCGGTCGCCACGCAGGAGATGACCAAGACGCTCTCCCGCCTCAACGCCCCGGAGCACACCTGCCAGCGCCGCAGCCTCGGCAACCTCTTCGACCGCTCGACCATCCAGCGGCTGACACCGGTCATCGAGGAGCACAGCGCCCGCCTGCTCGACGACCTGACCGAGAAACTGCGCTGGGGCGAGGCCGACTTCGTCAGCACGGTCAGCGAGCAGCTGCCCATCAGCACCATCGGCTCCTGGCTGGGTGTCCCGGCCGCGGACCACCCGCACATCCTGGAGATCACCCACAACCAGGTGCACGCCCAGGAACTGCTCCCCACCAAGAGCGAACTCGCCGTGTCCGCCGAGGCGACCGGGCACCTGCGCGCCTACTTCACCGAGATGGTGCGGCAGCGGCGCGCGAAGCCCGGCAACGACATCCTGACCGGCTGGATCCACCACTGGGACGCGCGGGAACCCGACCGCGAGACGGCCGACGAGATTCTCTACCGTCTCACCATGTTCGTCACCATCGCCTCGCTGGAGACCACCGCGACGCTGCTGTCGGCCATGGTGGGGCTGCTGCTCGGGGAGCCCGGCCGGTGGGCGTGGCTCAGGGAGAACCCCGGGCACATCGACGCGGCGGTCGACGAGGTGCTGCGGTACGACCCGCCCATCCAGATCAACACCCGGGTCGCCGCCGAGGACACCGTCCTGGCCGGTGTCCCGATCGCGAAGGACAGCATGGTCCACGTCATGTACGGCGCCGCCAACCACGACCCGCGGCGCACCGAGAACCCGGACGCCTTCGACATCGAGCGCCGCGGCACCCATCTCACCTTCGGCGGCGGGGTGCATTACTGCCTGGGGGCGGCCCTCGCCCGGCTGGAGGCCCGCACGCTCCTCATCCAGCTGCTGGAACGTTTCCCCACCCTGCGGGTCACGACACCGCCCGTGTACGCGTCCCGACTGGTCTTCCGGCGCGTGACCTCGATGGGCGTGTCGATATGAAGCTCTCGCTCTCGGAGCGCCTGTCCGGGTACCGGCGGCCGCGCACGGTCCGCACCCTGCGCGAGGGCCCGGTCCTGCGCGTGGAACTCGACCGCCCCGAGTCGGGCAACGCCGTCAACGAGGAGATGCTGGACGACCTGCTCGCGATCCTGACCGCTCCGGACCCCGAGGTCCGGGTGCTGGTGCTCAGCGCGGCCGGGGACGACTTCTCCCTCGGCGGGGACCGCAACGAGTTCGCGGACTGGCTCGAGGAGGACCAGGAGGGCCGGGGCATCCGGATCGCGGGCGACAAGGCCCGCCGCGTCTGCGAACTGCTCTCGACCAGCCGGATCGTCACCATCGCCCGGGTCCAGGGCAAGGCGATCGGCGCGGGGATGGCCCTGGCGCTCGCCTGCGACCTGCGGGTCGGTGCCGAGACCGCCAGTTTCCGGCTGCCGGAACTGGCGCTCGGCCTGCCCACCGCCTGGGGCGGCATGCTGCCGCGGCTGATCCATGAACTGGGCGCCGCCCGGACCCGTGAGATCATCCTGACCGGACGGCCCATCGGCGCCGCCGAGGCGTACGAGCTGTCGGTCCTCCAGCGCGTCGTCCCCGAGGACGAACTCGACGCCGCCGTCACCGCGTGGGCCAAGCCCGTCGCGCGCCGCCCGGAGTCCGCGGTGCGGATCACGAAGGCCCTGCTCAACTCGTACATGGCCGCGAACCGGATGGCCGATCCCGCGGTCCTGGACTCCGAACTCATGGCCGCGGTCGCCGCCGCGAGCAGGCGGGCCCGGGACGCCGGGGAGAGCGCGGCGGGCGCGGCGCCGGTGCGCTGAGCCCCCGTACAACGTCCGTGCGGCGGTGACGCCGACAGCGTCCGTACGACAATCGGCCGACGCCGCACCGCGTCCGTACGACATCGGCGCGACGCCGCACCGGTGCGTACGACGTCGGCGTGACGTCGTACCGGTGCGTGCGACGTCGGCGTGACGCCGTGCCGCCGTCCGTACGTCATCCGCGCGGCGCCCGCGTGACGTTCGTGGCACGTTGGTCGGGCGTCCGGCGCTTCCATACCGCGCCACGCTGTGACATGAGTCACCGACGAGTCACTGGAACCTCCCTGCGGCGCCGGACAGCCGGGGGAGGTGAGCACACACATGCGTACCCGGGACAAGGGCCGGGGACCCGAGCGCGTTCGCCGAGCAGGACGAGACGAGCGGCGAGCGCATGGAGACGTCAAGCCGCGCAGAACTCGTTTCCCTCGGGGTCCCGCATGAGCCACCAGCGCCCGGCGGGCCCCTTGTCGACCTCCTGGACACGGGTCGCTCCCAGGCCCTCCAGCCGGGCCACCAGTGCGTCGAGGCCGCCGGGTTCGCCGTGGACGTCGATGTGCAGACGGTTCTTGCCGGACTTGCCCTCGGGCACGTCCTGGAAGAGCAGCCGTCGGCCGCGCCCCACCCCGCTGGTCGCGTCGAACGGGTCCTCGGGGTGGCGGATCGCGGCGTAACCGCGGAAGGTCCTGCGTCCGCCGTGCTCGACGATCGCGTTCTCGTCGATCCGGCCCGCCGCCAGCAGCCGCTCGACCAGAGCGCTGGGATCCTCCACCTCGTACTCCAGGGCCGCGGCCCAGAAGTCCGCGAGAGCCGACGCGTTCGCGCTGTCGATGACCAGTTTCCAACCCAATGCCATGTAACCGATTTTATCGGTTACACCGTGCCTCCACAACCGGACTCGAACCTGATTCGGACCTGATTCGGACCTGACTCGAACCGGATTCACGGAGCGCCCACCGTTTCGCCTCGTCATCCTGTGCGCCCGTCGGCCGTCCTGCGCGAGGGGGAGGACGGACATGCCGCGTACTGCGGCGACAGTACGCAGGAGTCCATGCAGGTGAACGACGACGATGACGCCCCCGTTCACGAAGGATCGAGGTATTCCTCCGGCCCCGCCGTGCGTCCGACGTGCCACCGGCGTGCACTGTCACGCCCGGGCACGGGCCGTGTGCACCGGTCCGCGTACGGCCCGCGCACGGCCCGTGCGGGCCACATGTGGTTCGCGTGCGGCCCACGCGCGGCACGTACGGCCCACGCGTGGCCGGAGCACGGCATCCGTGCCGCCGATCCGTTGCCCGAACCAGACTGGAGCGCCTCTTCGTGGCTACCTTCCTCTACCGGCTAGGCCGCTTTTCCTTCCGGAGGCGACGACTGGTCGCCCTGCTCTGGGCGGTGGTCCTGGCTGCCTGCGCGTTCGCGGCGGCCAAGGCGCCGACCGCCCCCGAGGACGGGTTCTCGATGCCCGGCACGGAGTCGCAGAGGGCGTTCGACCTGCTGGACGAACGATTCCCCGGCCAGAGCTCCAACAGCGCCGACGCCCGTATCGTCTTCGTCGCCCCCGAAGGCCAGAAGGTGACCGCGGGCACGAACAGGGCGGCCGTCGAGCGGGTCGTCGCGGACGTGGCGGGCGGCCCGCAGGTCAAGGCCGCCCTCAACCCGTTCGACATGGCCGGGGCCGTCAGCGAGGACGGCCGCACCGCGTACTCGACCATCACGTACGACGTGCAGAGCGTCGACCTCACCGACGCCTCCACCAAGGCGCTGGAGGACGCCGCGGAGGACGCGCGCGAGGCCGGACTGACCGTCGAACTCGGCGGCTCGGCCCTCCTGCCGGACTCCGAGGTCGGCGGCACGACGGAAGTCGCCGGTGTCGTCGTCGCCGCGATCGTCCTGCTCGTCACGTTCGGCTCGCTCGCCGCGGCGGGACTGCCGCTGCTCACCGCGATCGTGGGCGTGGGCGCGGGCGTGGCCTCGATCATCGGCGCCGGGATGTCCACCACGACCACCACGCTCGCCATGATGCTGGGGCTCGCGGTCGGCATCGACTACGCCCTGTTCATCGTCTCGCGCTACCGGTCGGAACGCGCGGAGGGTCACCATGCCGAGGAGGCCGTGGCCCGGGCCGTGGGAACGGCGGGTTCCGCCGTGGTCTTCGCCGGCCTCACCGTGGTCATCGCCCTCGCAGGACTGTCCGTCGTGAACATTCCGGTCCTCACCAAGATGGGCCTGGCCGCGGCGGGCACCGTCGTGATCGCCGTCCTGGTCGCGATGACGCTGCTGCCCGCGCTGCTGGGCTTCTTCCGGACGGCCGTACTGCCGCGTGCCGACCGGGGCGCGTCCGGGAACGGGCGCGCACGCCGCGGGCGCCGCGCCGGGGCGTCGGGGGCCCTCGGGAGCACGAGCGGCACGGCCGGCGCCGACCGGCCCGACATGGGCACCCGCTGGGCCCGCTTCGTGATCCGCCGCCCCCTCGCGGTCCTCGTGCTCGGGGTCCTCGGTCTCGGCCTGATCGCCGTACCGGCGCTCGACCTCCAGCTCGGCATGCCCGGCGACGAGTCGCGGCCCACCTCCAGCACCAAGCGCCGCGCCTACGACGCGCTGGCCGACGGCTTCGGCCCCGGCTTCAACGGGCCGCTCACCGTCGTCGTCGACGCCAAGGGGTCCGACGACCCGAAGGCCGCGGCGGCGCACGCCGCGAAGAAGCTCGCCGCCACCGACGGCATCGTGGCCACGACGCCCCCCGCCTTCAACAAGGCGGGCGACACCGCGGTCCTCACCGCCGTGCCCGCCACCGGGCCGAGCTCCGAGAAGACCACGGACGTCGTCCACACCATCCGCGACAAGGCGCACGGTCTGGAGGCCGACACCGGCGCGAAGATGCTCGTCACCGGCGCGACGGCGGTGAACATCGACGTCTCGCAGAAGCTCTCCGACGCGCTGGCGCCCTACCTCACGCTCGTCGTCGGTCTGGCCTTCCTGCTCCTGATGATCGTCTTCCGTTCGCTGCTGGTCCCCCTCAAGGCGGCGCTCGGCTTCCTGCTGTCGGTGGCGGCGGCCTTCGGCGTGATCGTCGCGGTCTTCCAGTGGGGCTGGCTCGCCGACGTCCTCGGCGTCGAGCAGACCGGGCCCATCATGAGCATCACGCCGATCTTCCTGATCGGTGTGGTCTTCGGCCTGGCCATGGACTACGAGGTCTTCCTGGTGACCCGGATGCGCGAGGCGTACGTCCAGGGCGAGCGGCCCGGCCAGGCGATCGTCACCGGGTTCCGGCACAGCGCCCGGGTCGTCGTGGCCGCGGCGGTCATCATGATCGCGGTGTTCGCCGGGTTCATCGGGATGAGCGAGGCGATGATCAAGATGATGGGCCTGGGGCTCGCCGCGGCCGTCTTCTTCGACGCGTTCGTCGTCCGCATGACGATCGTCCCGGCCGTTCTGGCCCTGCTCGGCGACCGGGCGTGGCGACTGCCCCGGTGGCTGGAGAGGATCGTGCCCCGGGTGGACGTGGAGGGCGAGCGGCTGAGCCGGAGCGGTCCCGCGGCCGTGCACGCCGACGCGAGGGCGGCGGGAACGTGGCCGGCGGGAGCGGAGCCGACGGGCACCGAGAAGGACTCCGAGCACGGCCCCGTGCGCGTATGAGCCCTCCCCGTACGGGGCCGGCTCCCCGTACGGGACCTCGTACCCCTCGGGACGAGGCACGCTCCCGGGACGAGACACGCTCCCGGAATGGGATGAGGCGCGGGGTGCCCGGAGGCCGCCCGTCGTACGTCACGACAGACGACTCCGGACACCTTGCGCAAAACGGACGGCCGCGTCGGCGACCATGGTGGGACCGAGAAGGAAAGAAGAGCGCATGTTCACCGACTGGCGGCTGTGGGCCCGGCGCCACCCCCGGGCTGTCGACGCGGCGGTGGCCGTGCTGCTGTGGGCCTTCGCGGTCTTCTCCAGCACCGTGACCGACGCCCGGATCGTCCGCGGCCCGGCACCCTCCTTCGCCCTGGCGGCCGCCGTGCCCTCCGCCGTCCTGCTGCTGGGACAGCGCACCTACCCGCGCACCGTGGTCGTGGTGACGACGCTGTGCGGCAGCGCCCTGGGCCTGATGGGCAACGACATGGGCTTCGACCCCTCGCCGAGCCTCACCGGCGCGGCCCTGGTGGCCCTGTACCAGCTGGCCCTGCTCACGGACCTCCGTACGACCTCGGTGTACACGCTCGGGGCGGTCGCCACCCTCGCCACCGTCTCGGTCGTCTGGGGCGACGGCGCGCTGCTGCGGCCGGACCGGATCGGCATCCTCTCCTGCGTCTTCCTGGCGGGTGCGGTCGGCGAGTCGGTGCGCAGCCGCCGCGACTACGTGGCCGCCGTGGAGGCACGGGCCGAGCTCGCGGAACGCACCCGCGAGGAGGAGGCACGCCGTCGGGTGAACGAGGAGCGGACCCGGATCGCCCGCGAGCTGCACGACATCGTCGCGCACCACATCGCCCTCGCCCACGCGCAGGCCTCCACCGCCTCGTACCTGCTGCGCAACCGGCCGGAGCAGGCCGGGCAGATGATGGACCAGCTCGCCGGGACCACCTCCTCCGCACTGCGCGAGCTGAAGGCGACCGTGGGGCTGCTGCGCAGCGAGGACGACCCCGAGACACCGCTGGAGCCGTCCCCCGGACTCGCCCAGCTACCGGAGCTGATCGCCTCGTTCGAGCAGACGGGTCTCACCGTCCAGGTGTCGGTGGAGGGCACGGTGCGGCCGTTGTCGCCGGGCGCTGACCTCACCGCGTACCGGATCGTGCAGGAGGCGCTGACCAATGTCACCAAGCACGCGGGCTCCGCGACGGCCTCGGTCCGGCTCGGCTACTCGCGCCGGTTGCTCACGCTCACCGTCGCCGACGACGGACATGAGCCGCAGGCGTCGGGCACGCCCGGGTACGGCCTCATCGGCATGCGTGAACGGGCTCTGTCCGTCGGCGGCCGGCTGTCCGCCGGGCACCGGGCGGCCGGCGGTTTCGAAGTGACCACGGAGCTCCCCCTGGAGTCGCAGACCGAGCCGGAGAAGGGCGCGGAGACGGCGACGGGCGCGACTGCGGCCACGAAGGCGACCGCGGGGGCCCCCGTGGCCACGGGGGCGACCGCGGAGGCGGCCACGGAGACAGAAGCAGAGGTGGCCCCAGAGGCCGGGCCGAAGGCGGACACGGCGATGGACGCAGCGGCGGGAAGGGCGGCGGGAGCGGGGAGGGCTCGGCCCGAACCGTTCCGGAACGATGACGACACGGACGGGACGAGAGGACGGCACGGTGACGATCCGGATACTGCTGGCCGATGACCAGGCACTGCTCGCCGGGACCTTTCGGCTGCTGATCGAGGCGAACGACGACATGGAGGTCGTCGGCGTCGCGGCGGACGGCCGCGAGGCGGTGGAGCAGGCCCGCGCCACGCTGCCGGACGTCGTCGTGATGGACATCCGCATGCCGGGACTCGACGGCGTGGCGGCGACGGAGCTGATCTGCCGCGACGAGACGCTGCGCGGAACCCGCGTCCTCATCCTCACCACGTTCGAGATCGACGAGTACGTGACCCGGGCCCTGCGCGCGGGCGCCAGCGGGTTCCTCGGCAAGGGCGCCGCCCCCGGGGAACTCCTGGACGCCATCCGCACGGTGGCCGCGGGGGACACCCTGCTGTCGCCCACCGCGACCAAGGCCCTGATCGGCCGATACCTGGCCCTGCCCGAGGGCAGGGTCGCCGCGCCCGACGTGCTGGGCGTCCTGACCGCCCGCGAGCGCGAGGTCATGGCGCAGGTGGCCGAGGGCCTGTCGAACGACGAGATCGCCGAGCGGATGCACGTCAGCCCGCTGACCGTACGCACCCATGTCGGGCGGGCGATGACGAAACTGGGGGCCCGGCACCGGGCCCAACTCGTCGCGATGGCCTACCAGTCGGGGCTGGTGCGGGTGGCCCCGCCACGGCCCGGCGACGACTTCCCGAACGCGGCGCGCTGAACGCGGGCCGACGGGCACGGGCCGACGGACCACGTCCGATGAGCCTCCGCTCCGCGGGCGCCCGTTCGGCGAACCTCCGTACGGGTACCCGTGCCCGACGGTCTCACGGCCGCGGACGCCGCCCGCCCCACGGGCCGGATTCCGCGACCCCCACGAGCTCTCCCTCCTCCGCACCCCGGCAGCCGCACCGATGCCCGGGCCGCGCGAGGTTCGCCTCGATGCCGTCCAGGGCCCGCCGGAGCCCGGCGATCTACGCCCGCAGGGCCTCGGTCGCATCGACCGCGTCGACCACCTCGACCGCCTCGGTCGTCGGCCCGACGGCCCGGGACATCGTGGCGGCACCGGACGCCGTGACGGCCTCGGAAGTCGGGACGGCCTCCGAATCCGTGGTGGGCTCGGGGATCGCGGCGGCACCGGAGGCCGCGGCGTTCTCCTCCCTCTCACGCGTCATCTCCAACTCGCGTGCTTCTTCAAGGGAGTTGATGACGACGCCGATGAGGAGATTGACGAGCAGGAACGAGCCGAGCAGGACGAACGACGCGAAGTACACGATCGTCCAGCGGGAGATCTCCAGCCCTTCACGGACCGCGTCCCCGAGACCGTCGAGGGTGATGAGGAGGAACAGGCTGAGCGCCGCACGGCCGAGCGAACCGAAGTGCTCGGGGTTGTCGTCCGCGAAGAACACCCAGCCGACCATGGCGTACACGTACAGCAGGAGCGTGCCGACGAGCAGGAAGCTCAGGGTGCCGGGCAGGCTCTTGCCCACCGCCACGATGACGATGCGCAGTTGGGGCAGGAAGCGCGCGGCGCGCAGCACCCGGGCCAACCGCAGCAGCCGCAGCACGGTGGCGTTCTCGCGGGCGAACGGCAGGAAGGCCAGGGCGACGACGAGGACGTCGAACATGTTCCAGGGGTCCCGGAAGAAGTCCCCGGGCCGGTCGGCGTGGGCGGCGCACCGCAGCAGGATCTCGACGGTGAACGCGCAGAGAAAGGCGTACTCCGTCGCCTTGAGCGCGCCGTGCCACTGCTGCACGACCCCGCTGTAGGTCTCGATACCCAGCAGTGCCGCGTTGGTCACGATGAGGCAGAACACGGTGCCGGTGAAGGCCGGGGAGTCCACGATCCTGCGGCCACGCACGGCGATCGCGTGCCGTAAGGGTGCGGCGGCCTGTTCGGACATGGTGTGACTCGGCTCCTCGCATCCTCGCAGGTGCGTTGCCCCCGCGGGCCGGTCCGCTCACCGGCCGAAGTGGATCTTAGACCGACCGTTCACGGCCGGTACGGGCGTCTCCGGCGCGCGGCCCCGCGGCCCGATCGCTAGCGTGGGACTGCGGACGAACTCGTTGATAACGGGTCAGACACGCAGAGAGCGGATGAACCCACAGAGGGCGAAGGAGCCTGAGCCATGGCTGTACGAGCGGAGGGCACACCGTGCTGGGCCGACGCGATGTTCCCCGACCTGGAGGCGGCGAAGAGCTTCTACGGTGACGTGCTGGGCTGGACGTTCGGCGAGTCCGCGGAGGAGTACGGCAACTACACGCAGGCGTACGCCGACGGCAGGGCGGTCGCCGCCGTCACGCCCCCGATGCCCGGCCAGGAGGGCCCGGCGGCCTGGTGCCTGTACCTCGCCTCACCGGACGTCGCCGCCACCGCCGCCAAGATCCGTGACAACGGCGGGGAAACACTGATGGACCCGATGCAGGTCGGTGAGTTCGGCACGATGCTGCTGGCCCGCGACCCCGCGGGCGTCGTCTTCGGTGTGTGGCAGGCGGGCTCCCACGAGGGCTTCGAGGCCCATGGGGTGCCCGGCACGTTCTGCTGGGCCGAGATCTTCACCCGGGAGCCCGGGAAGTCCGACGCCTTCTTCTCCGCCGTCTTCCCGTACTCCATGGTGAAGATGGAGGACGAGCACGTCGACTTCAGGCTGTACAACATCGGCGACGAGACGGTCATGGGCCGGATGCGGATGGGCGACGACTTCCCGCCCGAGGTGCCGTCGCACGTGAACGTGTACTTCACCGTCGCGGACTGCGACGCGGCCGTGGCGAAGGCGACCGAGCGCGGCGCGGTCCTCCGGTTCGGCCCGATGAGCATGCCGTTCGGCCGCTTCGCCGCGCTGACGGACCCGCAGGGTGCGGCGTTCTCCGTGATCGACATCCACACGACCGAGGGCGAGATGCCCAAGATGTCGCCGGCGTCCTGACCTGCCCCGACGGTCCGGTCCCGGCTCCCCCGGTGGATCCGCCCGAGTCGCGGGCCGGTCGCGGGTCCGTACCGGGCCCGAGTTGCGGGCCCGTCGCGCATGGGGTTGTTTCGAAGGGGGAGGCGGGCGCGTGCCCGCGTGGTCCCCGGCCGCCCGGCCGGGTTCCCGGCTCCCCCGGTCGGTTCCCCGGCTCCCCGGTTGGGGGTGACACACCGTGCTGTTCGTCGACCGCACGGACGCGGGACAGCAGCTGGCCGAGGCGCTCCGCCATCTGGAGCGTGAGAACCCCGTCGTCCTGGGGCTGCCGCGCGGCGGGGTCCCGGTGGCCTTCCAGGTGGCGCAGACGCTCGGTGGTCCGCTCGATGTGATCGTGGTCCGCAAACTTGGCGTGCCCCATCACGAGGAGGTGGCGTTCGGCGCCATCGGCGAGGGCGGGACACGGGTCCTCAACGAGGAGGTGGTCAGCCGGCTGCGGTCCGGGAAGAAGGACCTCGCCGCAGTCGAACGGGTCGAGGCGGCGGAGCTGGTGCGCCGCGCGCAGGCGTACCGCGCGGGCAGGCCGCGGATACCGGTCGAGGGCCGGACCGTGATCGTCGTCGACGACGGTGTCGCGACCGGCGCCACGGCCGAGGCGGCCTGCCGGGTGATACGGGCCCAGCACCCGGCCCGTGTGGTGGCGGCGTTTCCGGTGGCGCCCCCGGACGCGGTGACCCGGCTGCGGGAGTGCGCGGACGAGGTGGTGTGCCTGTCCGTGCCGCCCCTGTTCTACGCCGTCGGGGAGTGGTACCGGGACTTCTCGCAGACCTCCGACGACGAGGTCGTCGCCCTGCTGGCGCGCGCCCGGTACGGCGGACACGTGACACCGGGCAGCGACGGCTGACACCCGGCGGAAACGGCAACGGTTGACGCGCGTCGGCAGAAGCGGCGACGGCTGATGAGCTCCGGACACGGCGACGGGTCACGCAGGGCAGCGGTACGCATCACCACTCCCCGACGCGTACCGCTGCCCGGCGGGTGAGGGCTGACGATTGCCGCCGCACCGACGGCCGGCGGGTGGCGCCGTCGGGCCCTCCGGCGATCACCAGCTGCGTCCCACGCCACTCCGACGGCCGGTCACCACGCACCCGGGTCACCTTCGGGCCGATGCGCGGGCCGTGCGGGACGCGGTAGTCGAGCGGCAGGGGAAGCTCGGCGCACTCCTGGGTGGTGGGGCCGCCGGGCGGGCCGCACGCACCGGGCGGGGCCGAACCCCCCGGCCGGATTCAGCGGCCGTTCTTGCCGAACAGGAGCTTCCACGGCGCGAGGGCGGATTCGATCTGCACTCCCAGTCCGAGTTTCGACTGACCGGCGACCCGTTCCTCGAATCGGATCGGCACCTCGACGATCTTCAAACGGCGCCGGACCGTGCGGTGGTTCATCTCCACCTGGAAGGAATAGCCGTTGCTGCGCACCGAGGGCACGTCGATCGCCTTCAGGGTCGACGCACGCCATGCCTTGAAACCCGCGGTGGCGTCCTTCACCCGCAACCGCAGGATCGCGTTGACATAGAAATTCGCCCACGCGGAGAGCGCCTTGCGGTGCCAGGGCCACTCGGTGGCGAGCGAACCGCCCGCCACATAGCGGGAACCGATCACCACGGCGGCGTCCTCGGCGAAGAGCGTCTCGATCATCACGGGGAGCCGCGACGCGGGATGGGACAGATCCGCGTCCATCTGGACCACGACGTCCGCGCCCCCGTCGAGCGCACGCGTCATCCCCGTGACGTAGGCACGGCCCAGCCCGTCCTTCTCCCTGCGGTGCAGAACCTCGACCGCTCCGGCGGGATCCGCCGCCAGTTCGTCCGCGACCGCGCCGGTGCCGTCCGGCGAATTGTCGTCCACCACGAGAATGCGCAGACCGGGCAGTCCCAGACCGGTCAGGAGATCCACCAGGACGGGCAGGTTGTCCCGCTCGTTGTAGGTGGGCACCACCACCACGATCTTCGGTGAGTCCTTCGCCCCGGCGCTGTCCTCGTGTTCCATTTCCCGCTTCCCCGCGTCCCTCTACCAATTCCCGTGTCCTGCGTTGCGCGTTCCGCATGTCCTGCGTTGCGTGCTCCGCGACCCGTAAATCCGCGACCCGCGTCACACGTTCCCGTGATCCTCCCCGGACTTTCCCGCCCCCGCCTCGGAGTCTCCTCGAACTCTTCGCGCGATCTCCGGGTGCTTCCCCGCACGGGATCGCACGAACCAAGGGCTGTCCCGTAACCCCTGGCGGGCGCAGGACGTCGGCCACGGCACCTCGCTGCGTTGTCGGGACGTCCGCCTACCTCCAAGTATGCGGACGTCCCTCCCGTGCGATGCACCGCATCCGACGCCGCGCGCTGATCCACCAGGGATTACGGGACAGCCCATGGCATCCGGGGATTCGTCGGGCCGGTCGCGGAAGGTTCCGGGAATTCGTCGCGCTCTTCCCCCGGACATTCGCCGGTGCCGTGGGCGAGGTCGTAAGAACCCGCGCCCGCACCCCTCGGGCACCACGCCCGACAGCCGCACCGCACTCCACTCCACCGGCGGGCGGCCGGGCCGTCGCGGGCGCGGCGCGCGGCGGATCGCGGCCGGATCGCGGACACGAGCGCAGGCACGGCGCGCGGCCGGCCTCCGGGCGGCGGTCCGCTCCGTACAATTCCGCGTACGGAACCGGGGCACGGCCCATGCGAGGACCACGGCGTGGCCGTGCGACCGCCCGGCCGACGGGCCTGCGCGCACGACGCACCCGATGCGCCCGGCAGCACCCCCGAGAGCGAGAGGTCCCCCCGTGGCCGTAGACGACACCGCGCCGCAGCCCCACGACAACACTCGGCCGCCGCAGGACACGGCTCCGCGCCCCCGCCCCGTCACCGTCGTCACGGGTGGCAGCCGCGGCATCGGCGCCGCGACCTGCACCCGCCTGGCGTCCGACGGGCACGACCTCGTGCTCGGCTACGTGCGCGACGCCGATGCCGCGGAACGGACCGCCGACGCGGTCCGGGCCGCGGGGGCGCGGTGCCTCACGGTGCGCGTGGACACCTCCGTGGAATCCGACGTGGAACGGCTGTTCGACCTCGCGGCCGCACGGCTCGGCCCGGTCACCGGCCTGGTGAACAACGCCGGTGTGACGGGCCCGCTGGGGCGGCTCGTCGACACCTCGACGGACACCCTGCGCCGGGTCCTGGACGTCAATCTCCTCGGCGTCCTGCTGTGCTGCCGGCGCGCCGCGAAGGACATGGTCGCTGCCGGAGCGGGCGCGATCGTCAACGTCTCCTCGGCAGCCGCCACCCTCGGCAGCCCCGGCGACTTCGTCCACTACGCGGCCACGAAGGCGGCCGTGGACGCGCTGACGGTGGGGCTGTCCAAGGAACTGGGGCCGGACGGCGTCCGCGTCAACGCCGTCGCCCCCGGAATGATCGACACCGAGATGCACGCCGAGGCGGGCGACCCGGACCGGGCATACACCGCCGCGGCCGGGATCCCGCTCGGCCGGCCGGGTACGGCACCGGAGATCGCGTCCGCCATCGCCTGGCTGCTGTCGGGCGAGGCGTCCTACGTGACCGGAGCGGTGCTGCGGGTCGCGGGCGGACGGTAGCGCCGCGGGCCCGGGAGAGCGCCTCCCGACGGTCGCCGACCACGGCCCGACGGCCCACGACCACCGCCCGTCCGACGACCGGTGTTCCTGCCCGACGACCGCCTCACCCGGACAGGCGGTGGCGGAAAAACACCGTTGAACCGATCGCCCCCGGGGTACAGGTGCCCCGTGCCGAACTTCGAGATCACCACCGCGAGCGCCGACGACCTCGTCATGCTGGCCGACTGGGCCCACGCGGAGAGCTGGAACCCCGGGCTGACCGACCACCACGCCTTCTACGCCACCGACCCGCGCGGCTTCCTGATCGGCCGGCTCGACGGCGATCCGGTCTCCTGCGTCTCCGTGGTCCGCTACGGCACCGCATTCGGGTTCCTCGGCTTCTACCTCACCCGGCCCGAACTGCGGGGCCGGGGCTACGGGATCCGGACCTGGCGGGCCGGCATGTCCCGGCTCCAGGGGCGCAACGTGGGGCTGGACGGCGTGGTGGCACAGCAGAACAACTACCGGAAATCCGGGTTCCGTTCGGCCTGGACCAACATGCGCTACGAGGGCCGCCCGGCCGATGTGCCGCCCGCGCCTCCCGGGACCGCGCTCGTCGACGCCCGCGGTATCCGGTTCGATCAACTGGCCGCCTACGACCGGTGTTTCTTCCCCGCCGAGCGCGACAGCTTCCTCGCGTCCTGGATCGCCGGACCGGCCCACGCCTCGTTGGCCGCCGTCCGTGACGGGGAATTGCGGGGCCTCGCCGTGCTGCGCCCCTGCCGCACGTCGTCCCGGATCGGCCCGGTGTACGCGGAGTCCCCCGAGGTGGCCGGTGCCCTGATCGGCGCACTCGCGGCCGGCGATCCGGACACCCCGGTGGCGGTCGACGTGCCCGACGTCAACCCGGCGGCCGTCCGGCTCGCGCAACGGCTGGGCCTCACCCCGTCGTTCGAGACGGCCCGGATGTACACTGGCCCGTCACCGGACATCGACCACCCCGGGCTGTACGGCATCACCAGCCTGGAACTGGGCTGAGGCACCGGGCTGAGGCACCACGTCGACGGACTGCGCGTGCGGCCGACGCCGGGCCCCTCGTCAGCACACACCGACGAGCACACACCGACGAGCACGCACCGACGAGCACGCACCGACGAGCCCACGCCGTATCAACCGCGCATGTCGAAGAGCCCGCCCTCGCAGAACCCCGCCTCGTAGAGCGCCGCCGCCTCGGTCTGCCGCAGCCGCGGAACCCCGGGCGGGCGCACGCCCGGGGTCCCGGAACCCCCGGCGCCCGACTCAGGTGAGCGGGTGCGATGTCCGGCCGGACGCCTCGTCGATCTCGTCGTGCGCCTTCGTCAGCATCTTCATCGCCAGTTCGTTGAGTGCTCTGGCTCCCGCGATCTCCTCGCCGACCCTCGGCTGTTCCTTGTCGGAGGGGTGACGGCTCGCGTACCCGTGGGCGCGTACCTCGGCCCCGTCCGGCAGCCTCACCAGAGCGGCGGCGCGGGTGCGGTGACTGTCCTCCTCGAATTCCAGATCCACATGCCACCCGACAGCTGTGTGCATCATCTCGATCACCTCCCTACCAGAGTGCGCCCGTTCCGCCGCCCCTGCACCACGGCACGCCCCCGCGAACCGGCCGTACGAACGTCTCGGCTTCCGGGCCCGCGGGTCGACGGTCTACCGGTTCCCGACGGACGAGCCGGGGACGAACAGGCGGCCGGGGGCACCGGGGTCGGGGACGGACCCGTCGGGAGCGAGCCGGTCCAGGTCCAGGGTGCCGTGCGTCGCCGGGGCGGCCGACGGGAGCCGGAGCGCCGTCGCGATCTCCTCGGGGAGCGGGCCGAGGCCCAGCAGGCCGGTGACGATCCGGGTCGTCAGCGTGTGCCAGGCCCCGGCACGACGCAGCATCGCGTGATCGCTGTTCCGGATCGCGACCAGGCAGGAGCGGGCCCCGGCGCGGCGGGCACGGACGGTGAAGGTCCGGGACTCCCCGGGGCTGGTGACGCGGTCGCGGGTGCTGTGGAGGAGGACGACGTCACGGCCGGCGAGCTGGGCGACCGGATCGTCCGCCGGACACCAGGGGGCCAGGCCCACCACGCCGCGTACCAGCGGATGACCGGCGGCCCGGAGGGCGGCACGGGCGCCCATCGAGTGCCCGACCAGGACCACCGGGAGCTCGCCCGCGTCGCGCCGCAGGGTGTCCAGGGCACGCAGCGTGTCGTGGAGCGGGTCCTCCCGGGAGCCGTTCCAGCCCTGATGGGCGTAGCGGGCGGTGCGCACCAGGACGTCCCCGGCGCCGCCGCCGTCCATGGCTCCGTCGTCGCGGGCCGTCGCCCGGCCGACGGCCCGCGCGAACGGCCGCATCCGGACGGCGGGCAGGTTCAGGAGGCCGGGCGGGGGCGGGCCCAGGCCCGTCTCACGGCCGCCGTGCAACAGGAGCACGGCAGCGGCCGGCGGTCGACTGCTGGTCATGCGCACCTCCCTTCGCGCTTCCGCGCGTATGCCTGTGCGGTACCCCGCTCCCTGTCGAGCATGCGGCACGCGGCGCGGCCGTGTCGCCGGACCGTCGGAGATCGCCGGTCGGACGGACGCCTCGGGCCGGTCCGAGGCCCTGGGAAAAGCGCGGCACCGCGACTGTCCACAGGGTGTGGACAGCCGCGGGAGTCCGAGCCTCGGACGCGCACCCCGTACGCCGCCGGTACGCGGCCCGCACGGGGCCGGATCGACGCCCGGCGATGGTCCGGCATCCGGCATAAAGAGACCGTAAAAGTTTTCCTGCTTCCGGCAATGTGTTTCGGCCGTCCCGTATGGGATCATCCAGCCAGTTCGACGGAGATGTTCGGGGGAAGCATGTTCGGAGGATTTCGAGGACCGAGAGAGGTGACCGCGTGACCCTGTTCCTCGGTCTCGGTATCGCAGGGGTCGTCCTGCTCGTCCTGTCGCTGGTCTTCGACGGCATTCTCGAAGGTCTCTTCGGCGGTGTGCTGGACGGTCTCTTCGACGGGCTCCTGTCCCTGCCCGTCATCGCGGGGTTCCTGTCGATGCTCGGCTTCGGCGGCGCGATCGTGCTCGGCACCACGGGCGCCGGTACGGTCGTGGCGACCATCGGCGGCGTACTCGCCGGAATCGTCGCGGCGTGGCTCACCTGGAAGTTCAGCCGGGCGCTGATGCGTGATCAGACCAGTGTCACTCCGCGCGGGGAGGATCTCGTCGGCACGTCCGGGTCGGTCGTCACGGCCATCCCGGCCGACGGCTACGGCGAGGTCCTGCTGCGGCTGGCGGGCCAGCCGGTGAAGCTGGCCGCGAAGAGCGCGGTGCCGGTCGGACGGGGTACGGAGGTCTGGGTGGAGGCCGTGCTGTCCACCACCTCGGTCGCCGTACGGCCCGTCGAGCACTGACCCCACCGAGCCGGGACACCATCCGTCGGACCACCACGGCCACCGCAGCACCACCACCCGCAATCAACTGCCGTCCCGCAGGGAGGCAGGGGGGACACCCTTATGAGCCCAGTCGTGACCGCAGTCATCGGAGTCGTCGTACTCCTGGTACTGCTCGCCCTCGTCGTCATCACCCGCTACAAGGTCGCGGGGCCCAGCGAGGCGTTCATCATCACCGGACGCCGGGGCAAGAAGTCGACCGACCCGGTGACGGGCCGCACCAGCATCGACAACAGCGGCCAGAAGGTCGTCGTCGGCGGCGGCGTCTTCGTCGTCCCGTTCGTCCAGCAGAAGTTCACCCTCGACCTGTCCAGCCGGCACATCCCGGTGGCCGTGCGCGGGGCCGTCACCCTGCGCGGGGTGAAGTCCAACCTCGAAGGCGTCGCGATCGTCAAGGTCGGCGGCAGCGAGGAAGCGATCCGGGCCGCCGCCCAGCGGTTCCTCCAGCAGCAGGACGGCATCGTCGGCTTCACCCAGGAAGTACTCTCCGGCGCGCTGCGCGCCATCGTCGGCCGGATGTCGGTCGAGGACATCATCCGGGACCGCGCCGCGTTCGCCGGGCAGGTCGCGGAGGAGGCCGAGGCCAGCCTCTCCGGCCAGGGCCTGATCCTGGACGCCTTCCAGATCCAGGACATCACCACCGAGGGCTCCTACCTCGAAGACCTCGGCCGCCCCGAGGCCGCCCGTGCCAAGCAGGAGGCGGACATCGCCGAGGCGAACGCCAAGCGCGCCTCGGAGCAGGCCCGGCTGAAGGCCGCCGAGGAGATCGCCGTCGCCGAGCGGACGTTCTACCTCAAGCAGGCGGAGATCAAGGCCGAGACGGAGGCCGCTGCGGCCAAGGCCAACGCGGCGGGCCCGCTCGCCGAGGCGGCCCGTCAGCAGGAGGTCCTCGCGGAGCAGGAGAAGGTCGCCGAGCGGCAGGCCGCGCTGACCGACCGCGAACTCGACACCAAGGTCCGCAAGCCCGCCGACGCCGCCCGTTACCAGGCCGAGCAGGAGGCGGAGGCCCGCCGGATCGCCCAGGTGAAGGAGGCCGAGGCGGACGCCGAGCGCGCCCGGCTGACCGGCCAGGGCGAGAAGCTGCACCGCTCGGCCCTCGCCGACGCCGTGCGCATCGAGGGCGAGGCGGAGGCCGCGGCCATCGCCGCCAAGGGTGCGGCCGAGGCCGAGGCGATGCAGAAGAAGGCGGACGCCTTCGCCCGGTACGGCGACGCGGCCGTGCTCCAGATGCTGGTCGAGGTGCTGCCGCACGTCGTCGCCAAGGCGTCCGAGCCGCTGAGCGCCGTCGACAAGATGACCGTGATCTCCACGGACGGTGCGAGCCGGCTGTCGCGCACGGTCACCGACAACGTCGCCCAGGGCATGGAACTCCTCAGCTCCACCACGGGCGTCGACCTGGCCGCGCTGCTGAAGAACCTCAAGGGCACTGCGGCCGCCCCCGCTTCGGACGGCGCCGCACCGTCCGGCGCGTCCGCCCGGCCGACGGGCGGGGCCGATGCCGCCCCCGCCGACGGGAAGATCGAGATCACCGACTGACCGGGTCCGTCCCGTACGTGCCCGGCCGGTATCGCACCGGCCGGGCACACGCATGTCAGGAACCCCGCGCCCGTTGCCCACCACTCCCGTGTCCCGGCCCCCGCACCGGCGCACCGGAGGCGGCGGGACCCTCCGGATAAGGTAATGCGCGGATAAAGAGATCACCAAGAGTGTCGATATGTCGCCACATCCCTCAGGAGGAAGCCATGGGAACCCACCGCACCACGCTGCCCGGAGTCGGTGTCCAGTACGACTACACGACCGAGTCGGGTCAGCACATCTCCGTCGTCGTGCACCACGACGGGCGCCGGTTCATCGGCTTCTACGACCAGGACGATCCTGATTCGTGTCGTCTCTCGGTACCGCTGACTCCGCAGGAGGCGACCGGCCTCGCGCACCTCATCGACGCGGCGCCCATCGACGCGGTACGGACCGAGGGCATCGACCTGGTCACCGAGCACATCCCGCTCGGGACGCGCTCCCCCTACGGCGGACGGCTGCTCGGGGACACCCGGGCACGCACCCGCACGGGGGCCTCGATCGTCGCGGTGCTGCGGACGCACAGTGCGCATCCGTCGCCCGGGCCGGACTTCCGGCTGGCCATCGGGGACACGCTCGTCGTCGTCGGAACCAGGGAGGGCGTCGATGCGCTCTCCGAGATCATCGCGGAGGGCTGACAGTGCATGATATGACCGCTTTGCTGGTGGAGCTCGGCTCCGTCATTCTGGGGCTGGGAATCATCGGGCGGTTCGCCGGGCGGATAGGACTCTCGCCCATTCCCCTGTATCTGCTGGCGGGGCTCGCCTTCGGGGAAGGCGGGCTCCTGCCCCTCGGCGCCAGTGAGGAGTTCACCGCCGTCGGCGCCGAGATCGGTGTCATTCTGCTGCTGCTCCTGCTGGGCCTGGAGTACAGCGCCTCGGAGCTGGTGACCAGCCTCAAGACCCAGTACCCCTCCGGGGCCGTGGACTTCCTCCTCAACGCGACCCCGGGAGCGGTGGCCGCGCTGCTGCTGGGCTGGGGACCCGTCGGGGCCGTCGTGCTCGCCGGGGTCACGTGGATCTCGTCGTCCGGGGTGATCGCCAAAGTGCTCGCGGACCTCGGACGGCTCGGAAACCGGGAAACGCCCGTCATCCTCGGCGTCCTGGTCATCGAGGACCTCTCGATGGCCGTGTACCTGCCGCTGCTGACCGCGATGCTCGCGGGAGTGGGCTTCGCCGGAGGCAGCATCGCCCTGCTCATCGCGCTCGGCACCGTCGGGTTCGTGCTCTACCTGGCCCTGCGTCACGGACGGCTGATCAGCCGGGCCGTGTCCTCCGACAACCCGGAGATGCTGCTGCTGGTCGTGCTCGGGCTGACGGTCCTGGTGGCCGGTGTGGCCCAGGAGTTGCAGGTGTCAGCGGCCGTCGGCGCGTTCCTGGTCGGGATCGCGCTCTCCGGTGAGGTCGCCGAGGGCGCGCGCAAGCTGCTCACCCCGCTGCGGGACCTGTTCGCCGCCGTCTTCTTCGTGTTCTTCGGTCTCTCCACCAACCCGGCCGAGATCCCGCCGGTGCTGCTCCCGGCCGCACTGCTGGCCGTCGTCACGATCTTCACCAAGATAGCCACCGGCTGGTACGCCGCCCGCCGGGCCGGAATCGGGTCGAAGGGACGCTGGCGGGCCGGCGGAACGCTCGTCGCCCGCGGCGAGTTCTCCATCGTCATCGCCGGACTGGCCGTGGCGACCGAGCCCCGGATCGGGCCCATCGCCACCGCGTACGTCCTCATCCTCGTGATCGCCGGACCGCTCACCGCCCGCTGGACCCAGCCGATCGCGGCCAAGGTCCTGAGCCGACGCGGCCGTACCGCCGGTGCGGGCACCACCGACACCGCGGATGCCATGAACACCGCGAGCGCCGCGGACGCCAGGAACAGCACGAGCGCTGCGGACGCCTCGGGAGCCTCGGTTCCCGCCGCGCGGGAGGAGATCCCGGCCTCCGCCGACTAGTGCCGCGGCAGGCAACGTTTGCCCGTCAAGGAGCGCGTCCGGTACGTGCTCTCGGCGTGCCGGCCGGAAGCCCTCGTACTGGATGTACTTGGGATTTCGGCCGGTGCGGCGAGAGGGCGTGCCGGGCGTCGCGACGGGGCGAACGTTGCCTGATGCGGCACTAGAGGGCCTGTTTCGAAAGTCCCGCCCGGCCCAGCACCTCGACCGACCGCGTCCACCGCCCCGGCCGCCCGGTCGACGCCCGTACTCACGCGGCGCCACTGGGCTGGGCGCTTCGCAAAATCAGGGCGCTTCGGGCTCCGGGGCACTTATCCCGACAGCCACTCGTTGCACTCAGTGATGTTCAGGGAACACGGAGAACACTCCGGGAACACCCTCCTGCTAACTTCTACACGCCTGTAGAGTTCAGTTGGTTCCGGCAACACAACGCAACGCAACGTATGGAGACGACATGGCACTGTGGGATCGGATCAAGGAATCCGCTTCGTCGATGCAGTCGCAGCTGGAAGCGAAGAAGAACGACCTGAAGAGTGGGGCGTTCCGTGATGCGAGCATGGCCATGTGCGCTCTCGTCGCGGCCGCCGACGGTTCCGTGGACCCGTCCGAGCGCCAGCGTGTCGCCTCGCTGATCGCCTCCAACAACGTTCTGCAGAACTTCCCGGCGGACGACCTCCAGCGTCGCTTCAACGACTACGTGAACAAGCTCACCGCCGACTTCGACTTCGGCAAGGTCTCCATCCTCCAGGAGATCGGCAAGGCGAAGAAGAAGCCGGCCGAGGCGCGTGCCGTCGTCCAGATCGGCATCGTCATCGGCGGTGCCGACGGCGACTTCGACGCGTCGGAGCGGGCCGTCGTGCGGGAGGCGTGCTTCGCGCTCGACCTCCCGCCGCACGAGTTCGACCTGTAGGGCCTGTCTCCGAACCCGCCCTGGTCCTCGATCCCCTTCCCGGCGGACCGGTCACCCCGGCCCGCCCGCGTACCGCCGGACGACCACGGACCGGACGATCACCGGTCCGCGTCCGGCAGGCCGGGGGTGTTCAACTCCCCCGATGGGCACCCCCGGCCGCTTTCCCCCGGCGCCCGCGTCACAGCTCTTTGGCCGGCCAGTCCAGCAGCCGGGCGCCGATCACCGCCGTCTGCAGCGTGTAACGGTGCATCGGGTCGGCGGGATCGGCCCCGGTCAGCTGGTGGATCCGCTCCAGACGGTAGGTCAGCGCCCGCACGCTCAGCGACAGCCGCCGGGCCGTCTCGGCGGCGACGCAGCCCGCGTCGAAGTAGGTGATGAGCGTGTTGAGCAGGGGCTCGGCTCCGCCGCGCGCCCGCTGGAGCGGGCCCAGTTGACCGCGCACCAGGTCGGCCATGGCCTGCCGGTCCCGGGTCAGCACCGGATAGACCAGCAGATCGGCGGCGTACAGCACCGGATCGTCCAGATCCATCCGCTCCGCGAGATCGAGCGCGTCGAGCGCCTCGTCGTAGGAGTGGACCACGCCCCCCGGGCCCGGATGCGGACGGCCCACCGCCACCCGGCCGCCGTCCGTCGCCGCGTGCGCCTGCTTGGCGAAGTAGCGCAGCACATCGGGCTGGCTGGCCGGCGCGATGCAGACCAGCCGCCCGTCCTTCGTCGTGATCAGGATCTTCCGGCCGCTGAACCGCGCGAGCAGCGCCGACTCGACCGCGCGGGGCACGGAGTCGGTCTCCGTGTACGTCTCCGGACCGGTGGCCACCGCGACCGCGTGGGCACGGGAGAGCCGCAGCCCGAACCGGGTGGCGCGCTCGGCGAGCCGGCCCAGGTCGCTGCGCCCGTACAGCAGGTCGTCGATGAACTCCCGGCGCGCCGCCTCCTCGCGCCGCACGGTCAGCCGCTGGGCCCGCTCGAACCCCTCGGCGAAGGCGTCGACGGCCTGCTCGACCGCGGCCAGTACGGAATCGGTCGTCGCGGCGTCGGCCGAGGGGCCGCATGGCCAGTCGGCGCGGGTCGCCGCGAGATGGAGGCCGACCAGGGCGCGTATCTGGAAACCCGCCTCGGCGGCCCGGCGCCCCATGGCCCGACGGGAGTCCAGCTCGTCCCGGGTCAGCCGACGGCCGGTGGCGGCGACCTCGGCCAGGATGCGGGCATAGTCACCCAGATATTCGTCGGGTATCTCCGGCGCGGCCACACGTACCCCTCACTTCATGACGAGACTCTGACGCTCATCCAACACCACGCATAACTGCCGATGCCCGGCATCAAGAATGTACAAAGATTGCCGGATTCCGGCAGTGCTGTTCCGAGGCCCCGAATGGCACGATCGGCCCAGCACCACGGGGGAGCACGGGGGGATGCACGGGGGATGGCCCGGCCGTCGCGGCACCGCCATGCGCGGGCCGCGGCGCCGGGGTCACCATCGCCGCCACCGGACCCCGCCAGGACAGACAGGGGTGGACCGATGCAGGAATTCCTGAGCGCGGCGACTGCCTTTCCGGCCGTACTGTTCGGAGCCGCGCTGGCCGTGGTCGTCTTCTTCTGGCTGCTCGTGCTGGCTGGTGCCGCCGATCACCACTCCTTCGACGGGGACCTGGACACCGGCCTGGCCGGGATCGGCGGAGTGCCGGTCACCGTCTCGGTGTCCGTGATGGTCGTCGTCGGCTGGTTCACGAGCCTGACCGGTACCGTCCTGCTGCATCGCGGCGGGGCCACCGGCACCCTCCGCGCGGTGCTCGCCTGCGCCGTGCTCCTCGGGTCGTTCCTGATCGCCTGGACCGTCACGCGGGCGCTGGTGAGTCTGCTGCGTCGCCGCCTGCCTGAGGTGCCTCCTCCATCGCGGCAGGACTTCCTCGGCAGGGTCTGCACGGTCCGTACCGGTTCCGTGAGTTCCGACTTCGGTCAGGCCGAGGTCGTGGCGGACGACGGTTCCACCGCGATCGTCCAGGTCAGGCTGTTGAGTCCGCCGGACGGGTCGCTGCTCGTCGCGGGCAGCGCGGGGCTGCTGTACGCGTACGACGACGACGGCGAGTTCTTCTGGGTCTCGCCGTACGACAGGGCACTCGATCCGGGCCCGCCGGGACGGCCCGAGCGGCCGGAGCAGCCGAAAGGGCCTGAGCGGCTGAAACGGTCGGAGCGGCCGGAACGGCCGAGGCCGCAGGTTCCGCCGGGGTCGCACCGCACCCGGCGCCCGGTCGCCCGGCCCGGGGCGCGACGTACCGCTCACCACTCCGGCTGACCGGTCGGCCGTACCTCCGACCAGCCCTCCGGCCGGCCGGTCGCGCGCTCGGCCGCTGCGCCGCCGCGCCCGATCACGCCGGTGCCGGACCCGAGGGACGACTCGCTGGATGCCTCGCAGAACGCCGTGGCCGACCGCAGCCGTCCACCGCCGGACACGTTCCGACGACCCTGAACTGAACATGACTGACCGTAAGAACGAAAGGGACTGACCGGGACTGAACGGGGCCACACGGGGCTCCCGGCCGGACGGGCCGGCCTGCCCCTCCCCCGCTCCTCCGTCCGCCTTCCGCACCAGCCGTCAAGGACTGCCATGGATGCCATCACCCTGGGCTTCGGCGTACTCGTAGCCGTCGTCCTGCTCATCGCCGTCGCCCTCCTCCTCGTCATCAGCCGACTCTTCCGCAAGGTCGAGCAGGGCAAGGCGCTGATCATCTCCAAGACCAAGAAGGTCGATGTCACCTTCACGGGGGCCGTCGTACTGCCGGTGCTGCACAAGGCCGAGTACATGGACATCTCGGTGAAGACCATCGAGATCCGCCGTACCGGGCGCGAGGGCCTGATCTGCAAGGACAACATCCGCGCGGACATCCACATCAACTTCTTCGTACGGGTCAACAAGACGGTCGAGGACGTCATCAAGGTCGCCCAGTCCATCGGCACGGAGCGGGCCAGCGACAAGGTGGCGATCCAGGAGTTCTTCGGCGCGAAGTTCGCCGAGGCGCTCAAGACGGTCGGCAAGCAGCTGGACTTCGTCGACCTGTACACCAAGCGCGAGGAGTTCCGGGACCGCATCATCCGGGTCATCGGCACCGACCTGAACGGCTACCACCTGGACGACGCGGCGATCGACTTCCTGGAGCAGACGCCCATGGCGCAGCTCGACGGCGCCAACATCCTCGACGCGCAGGGCATCCGCAAGATCACCGAGCTGACGGCGATCGAGCACGTGCGCACCAACGAGTACCAGCGCACCGAGGAGAAGGAGATCACCCGGCAGAACGTCGACGCCCGGGAGACGATCCTGGAGCTGGAGCGCCGGCAGTCCGAGGCCGAGATCAAGCAGCGCCGCGAGGTGGAGACGCTGCGGGCTCGTGAGGAGGCGGCGACCGCCAAGGTCCAGGAGGAGGAACGGCTGAGCGCCCAGGCCGCGTTCATCCGTACCGAGGAGCAGCTCGGCATCCAGCGCGAGAACCAGGCCCGGGAGATCGCCGTCGCGCAGAAGAACCGCGAGCGGGTCATCGCCGTGGAGAACGAGCGCATCGAGAAGGACCGGCTGCTGGAGGTCATCGGGCGCGAGCGGCAGACGGAGCTCGACCGGATCGCCGCAACGAAGGAGGTCGAGGCCGAGCGCCGCGAGGTCGCGGACGTCATCCGGGAGCGCATCGCCGTGGACCGTACGGTCGCGGAGCAGGAGGAGTCCATCAAGACGCTGCGGGCCGTTGAGGAGTCGGAGCGCACCCGCAGGTCGGTCATCATCGCCGCCGAGGCGGAGGCGCAGGAGAAGCTGGTCAAGGACATCAAGGCCGCCGAGGCGGCGGAGGCCGCGGCCGCCCACCTGGCCGCCGAACAGCTCACGCTCGCCGAGGCCCGGCTGAAGACCGCGGACCTGGACGCCCAGGCGAAGCTGCGGCTCGCGGAGGGTGTCCAGGCGGAGTCCGCCGCTCCCGGCCTCGCGGAGGTCCAGGTGCGGGACGCGGCCGCCGCCGTCATCGAGAAGACCGGTCTCGCCGAGGCCGAGGCGGCGTCCGCGCGGCTCAAGGCCGAGGCGGAGGGGGCCAGGCTCAAGGCCCTCGCGGAGGCGGAGGGCACGCAGGCCCAGGCGACGGCCGACGCGGCGATGATCGGCGAGAAGCTGAAGGCCGAGGCGGCCGGGCTCACCGAGAAGGCGGCGGCGATGGCGGCACTGGACGACGCCTCGCGCGGGCACGAGGAGTACCGGCTGCGGCTGGCCGCGGAGAAGGAGATCCGGCTGGCCGGGCTCGACGTGCAGCGGCAGGTCGCGGAGGCTCAGGCGACGGTGCTGGCCACCGGGCTGGAGAACGCCGACATCGACATCGTCGGCGGGGAGTCGGTCTTCTTCGACCGGCTGGTCTCCTCCATCTCGCTGGGCAGGAGCCTGGACGGGTTCGTCGAGAACTCGGACACGGCGAAGGCCCTGGCCGGACCGTGGCTGGACGGCACGTCCTCGTTCACGGACGACCTGACCCGGATGGTGGGTTCGGTGACCACGGGGGACGTGCGGAACCTCACGGTGTCGGCGCTGCTGACGCGGCTGATGCGGGCACCGGGGGCCGGGATCGCGCCGGAGCAGGTACGTCAACTGCTGTCCGCAGCCCGGGAGTCGGGCCTCGCGGACCTGCCGGTCGCCGCGCTGACGGGGGCCGTCGGCGCGGGTGTCGCGGGTACGGCCGCCGGAAACGGGGCCGAGGCCGGGGCGGCCGGTACGGGTGCCGGGACCGAGGCGGCGGTGAACGCTCCGGACGCCGGGGCGCACGGCGCGGACGCGCGCGCGGCGCGGAACGGGGCGCCGGTCGCGTAGCCACGCTCGTCCGGATCGGGCCGGTTCCGCGGGCATCGCCACCGCGCCCGCGGCCCGGTCCGGGCGCCGCGAACGGCCAGGAACCCGTCCGGGCAGGGCGACAGGGCCCCGCCCCGGACCTCCCCGGGCCCGTCCGGTGACCGTCGAACCGTCCCCCGGCACCGGACGGGCCCACGCCGCAGGCCGCCCGCCACCGCACCACCGTCCCCAGCTCCACCCAGCCACCGCCCCTTCCGCACCACCGCCCCACCACGGAACCGCCCCCGCGCCCCACAGGCGCCCCGCACCCCGCTCCTCCGCACCACTGGCCGTCCCCGCCCCACGGGCCGCACCACCACCCGCACGGGCGCCCCGGCACATCGCACACCTCACAGAAAGCCGCACGCATGGACACCGACACCACGGCCGCTCCGTCGGCCGGCGGCCCCGTGGACGCGGGGACGTACGACGTGCTGCGCCGCCGGCTCCACGACCGGGCCGCCGATCTCGCGGCCCGCGCCGAGGCGCTCAACGTCCGCCGCACCGAGGAGTTCGGCTCGACCGGACTCCACCTCACCGGCACCGAGCGGATCCACACCGCCCAGGCGTGCGTGCCCCGCGACCTGGTGGCCGTGGGCGGGCGGCTCCTCTTCGGCTTCGAGCGGGGCCCCGGGGCGGCGGACCCGGCCGAGGTGAACGACGTACTCGCCCTCTACGGCCCGGAGTCGGCCGAGCCGGACCCGCATCCGGGGCACGACGGCGGCGTGCTCGACGACGAGGGCTTCGTCCGCGAGTTCACCACCCTGCACCGCTACTACCGCGACGCCCGCCTGCTGCGGCTGCGCCGCGTGGACGGGAAACTGCTGGCCGTCTTCCGTACCGGCGAGAACGCCGACGGCATCCGGGTGCTGCGCTGGGCGCTCGGCCCCGACGGCTCGCCCGGCGCGTTCCTCGACGCGCGCGGCGACCGCGACCACGTCTTCCCGCCCTCCCACGACTTCACCTGGACCGTCGCGGGACGCGAGTCCCACGTCCCGGGCCGGCACCCGCACATCGCCGTCGGCGGGGACGCGGACGGACCGGGCGGCGCCGTTCTCTTTGTCGACACCCTGGGCGGCACCCTGACCGTCAAGACCGTCAACGACACCGACACCCCCGACGGGATCTACGAGGAGCCGGTCGCCGAACCCCTCCAGTCCCTCGCCGACGCCGATGTCGAGCACGCCACCGTCGGACCGCTGGTCCTGCTCCGGGTGCGCCCGTACAACGAGGAGAACTGGCGGCACCTGGTCTTCAACACGCTGCTCGGCAGCGTGACACGCCTGGACGGCATCGGGCCCGCATGCCACCGGCTCCCGGAGGACCAGGGGATCATCTTCCCCGGCGGCTACTACCTCACCACCGGCACGGCGAAGACCTTCGACATCGCCGAACCGCTCACCGACCCGGTCTTCGAGGGCGCCGTCCGCTCCCCGAACGGGGAGGACGTGCTCTACGTCTTCCGCTCCCCCGACGACGGCCGCGGCCTGCTCCTGCCCTACAACCTGATCCGGCAGGAGGTCGCCACCCCGCTCCAGGGGCGCGGCCACGCCCTGCTCGACGACGGCACGCTGATCCTGCTGAAGGCCGGTGCCGGGGGCGACGAACCGGCCCGCGTCCACCCGGTGCAGCGCTGGCGGACCCCGTACGTCTCCGACACCCACGCCGCCTCCCGCCCCGCCGGGACCGGCCCGCTCGCCCGGATCGGCAACGCCGACCTGGTGCGCGGCGTGTCCGACCTGCTGGCGCTCGCGCACAGCACCGAGCAGATCACCGGCACCACTCCCACCGCCGCCGGATACGCCCAGCTGGTCGCCGACTGCACCCGGGCCACCGACCGTTACCACTGGCTCGCCGATCCCGAACTGGGCCGTCTCGACGCCCCGTTGGCCGAGCTGCGGGAGACCGCTCAGCAGATCATCGGCGAGTTCGAGACGGTACGGGAGCTGACCCGGCAGGCCGCGGACGCGCTGACCGGGGCCGCCGACCGGATCACCGCGCTCGTCCGCCGCGTCCGCGGCGAGGCCCCGCGCTCGGCCGCCGACTGGGTAGGACAGCTCGCCGAACTCAGGCGTGCTCAGGGCCACTTGGCGACCCTCGCGGAGATGCGGTACGCGGACACCGAGCGGATCGCCGAACTGACCGCCGCCACCGCCCAGGACATCGAGTCGGCGGGACGGCGTGCCGTCGCGTTCCTCGCCCGGGACGACGCGTTCGCCGACCACCACGCCGACATCGCCCGTCTGACCGACGAGGCGTCCGCGCTCTCCACCGTCGTCGACGCCGCCGCCCTGGGCGACCGGCTGACCGGAATGACGGAGGGCCTGAGCACCGTCACGGACGTCGTCGCCGGGCTCGACATCGGCGACGCCACGGTCCGTACGTCCATCCTGGAGCGGATCGCGGAGGTCCTCGGCGGGATCAACCGGGCCCGGGCCGCCCTCGACGCGCGCCGCCGCGAGCTGCTGGAGCACGAGGGGCGGGCCGAGTTCGCCGCCGAGTTCGCCCTGCTCGGGCAGGCCGTCGCCGGGTCCCTGGCCGCCGCCGACACACCGGACGCCTGCGACGACCAACTCTCCCGGCTGCTCCTTCAGCTGGAGAACCTGGAATCGCGGTTCGCGGAGTTCGACGACTTCCTCGCCGAGCTGGCCGAGCGCCGCACAGAGGTGTACGAGGCGTTCTCGGCCCGCAAGCAGACGCTCCAGGACGCCCGGGCGCACCGAACGGAGCGGCTGGCGGACTCGGCGGCCCGGGTCCTGGAGACGGTGTCGCGGCGGGTGTCCGCCCTGCCCGACCCGGACGCCGTGCACACCTACTTCGCCTCCGACCCGATGGTCGCGAAGATCCGCCGCACCGCGGACGAGCTGCGCGAACTCGGCGATCCGGTGCGCGCCGAGGAGCTGGACGGCCGGTTGCTGGCCGCCCGGCAGGAGGCCGGACGGGCGCTGCGCGACCGGGGTGAGCTGTACGCGGACGGCGGTTCCGTGATCCGGCTGGGCCGACACCGGTTCGCGGTGAACACCCAGCCGTTCGACCTGACGCTCGTCCCGCACGGGGAGGAGCTGGCGTTCGCGCTGACCGGCACGGACTACCGGGCCCCGGTCGGTGACCCGGACTTCGCGGCGACCCGCCCGTACTGGGACCAGACGCTGCCCTCCGAGTCGCCGCACGTCTACCGCGCCGAGCACCTGGCCGCCCGGCTTCTCGACGAGCACGGCGCGGACGCCCTGACCGCCCTGGAACCGGCCGAACTCGCCACCTTGGTACGGGAGTCGGCGGCAGCCGCGTACGAGGAGGGCCATCAGCGAGGGGTGCACGACGAGGACGCCGCCGCGATCCTCACCACCCTGCTCGAACTCCACGCCGGGGCCGGGCTGTTGCGCTTCCCGCCCGCCGTACGGGCGGCGGCCCAGCTGTTCTGGGCGTACGGGACGGACGAGGCCCGGCGCACCTCCTGGACCCGGCGCGCCGTCTCACTGGCCCGCGCCCGGGAGACGTTCGGGCTCGCACCCGCAGTCTCCGCCCTCCAGGAGGAATGGGCACACGCCATGGGCACGGCTTCGGCCCTGCTCCCCGGCTCGGGGACCGGGGCCGAGGCACCCGACCTCGGGGCCGTGGCCGCGTACCTCTTCGAGGAGCTGACCGGCGGACCCGACGGCTTCGTCACGAGCGTCACCGTCCGCACGTTCCTGGACAAGTTCCGCCGCGCCGTGGGCTCGTCGGCGTACGACGAGGACCTGGCCGCCCTCCACGACGACCTCCCGGCCCGCCGCCAGCTGGCCGAGGGCTGGCTCGCCTCGTACGCGGCGGCGAGCGATGCCGACATCGAGCCGGGCGACCTCGCGGAGGCCGTCGCCGTGGAGCTGTGCCCCGAGCCGGTGCTCGCCCGCTACGACTGCGCGGCGCCGCTCGGCGCGACCGTGGACGGTCTGCTCGGCACCCATCCCCGCGTCGACCGTGGCCGACTGACCGTACGACTGGACGAAATCCTCGCCCGTACCGCCGAGTTCCGCGCCACCACCGTCCCCGGCTTCCGCGCCTACCAGCGCCTGCGCACCGAACTCGTGGCCGCCGAACGCGGCCGGCTGCGGCTGGACGACCACCGGCCGCGCGTCATGTCGGCGTTCGTCCGCAACCGGCTGCTGGACGAGGTGTACCTGCCGCTGATCGGCGACAGCCTCGCCAAACAGCTCGGCACCGCCGACGCCGACCGCCGCACCGACTCGCAGGGCCTGCTGCTGCTCGTGTCGCCGCCCGGCTACGGCAAGACGACGCTCATGGAGTACGTCGCCGACCGGCTCGGGCTGGTCCTCGTCAAGGTCAGCGGACCGAACCTCGGCCACGACGTGACCTCCCTGGACCCGGCGCAGGCGCGGACCGCGACCGCCCGCCAGGAGATCGAGAAGATCAACTTCGCGCTGGAGGCGGGCAACAACACCCTGCTCTACCTGGACGACATCCAGCACACCTCGCCCGAACTGCTCCAGAAGTTCATCCCGCTCTGCGACGCCACCCGCCGCGTCGAAGGCGTACGGGACGGCGAGCCGCGCACCTACGACCTGCGGGGCAAGCGGTTCGCGGTGTGCATGGCGGGCAACCCGTACACCGAGTCGGGGGCGCGGTTCCGGATCCCCGACATGCTCGCCAACCGGGCCGACGTGTGGAACCTCGGCGAGGTGCTGACCGGCCGCGAGGACGTCTTCGCGCTGAGCTTCGTCGAGAACGCGCTGACCGCCAACCCGGTGCTGGCCCCGCTCGCCGGGCGTTCCCGCGAGGACCTGGCGCTGTTCGTGCGGCTCGCGTCCGGAGACCCTTCCCCAAGCTCTCAACTCCGTTCGAGCAGCGGAGACCCCCTCGCCCGCCCGGACCGTCTCGAACACCCCTACGCGCCCGCCGAGGTGGAGCGGATCACGGCGGTGCTGCGCCATCTGCTGACCGCCCGGGACACGGTGCTGGCCGTGAACGCCGCGTACATCGCCTCCGCCGCACAGACCGACGAGTCCCGCACCGAGCCGCCGTTCCGGCTCCAGGGCTCGTACCGCAACATGAACAAGATCGCCGAGCGGATCGTGCCGGTAATGAACGACGCCGAGCTGTCGGCCGTCATCGACGACCACTACGCCGGGGAGGCCCAGACGCTGACCACGGGCGCCGAGGCCAACCTGCTGAAGCTCGCCGCACTGCGCGGCCGGCTCACCACGCGGCAGGCCGCGCGCTGGGCCGAGATCACCGCCTCCTACGTCCGCGCTCAGGCACTCGGCGCCCCCGACGACGACCCCCTGGGCCGGGCCGTCGCCGCCCTGGGACTGCTCGCGGACCGGATCGCGGCGGTGGAGTCGGCCATCGTCCGCGTCGCCGACCCGCGCCACGTCCTGACCAACCCGACGGCCCGCCACGCCGCCTCTCCCCCCGCACTCACCCGCCCCGCGGAAGGCCCTGTGTCACACGAAGATCACTGACTGCCCGAACGGGTCGAACGACGGAGGTCGGCAAGGCATGCTGGGTCGCGTGTCCACACTTCCGCAGCAGACCCAACGTGCTTCGTCCGGCGGCCACATGGTCGTCTGCGGCGACGACGCCCTCGCCCGCCGGCTCGCGGTGGAACTGCGGTACGTGTATGGAGAGCGGGTCACGCTGCTGCTCCCGCCGGGGCGCGACGCGCGCCGCCCGGAGCTGCCGCTGACCGGGCGCGGGCGGGCCGCCACGCTGTTCGGCCGGATGTCGGCGGCGATGAACCGCAACCTGGGCGGTCTCGGCGGCGCGGGCGCCCCGGGCGGCGATCCGGCCGGTGACAGCGACGGTTCCGGCGTCCTGACCATCGGCGACTCCGGTGTGCTGACCATCGACGGCTCCGACACCAACGCCGGGGTCGAGGCCGTGCGCATCATGGAGGCCGCCGAGCCCTCCGACGAGGCGCTGGAGGAGGCGGGCGTCGACTCGGCCGCCGCGCTGGCCCTGGTCTACGACGACGACGAACGCAACATCCGCGCCGCGCTGATCGCCCGCCGACTCAACCCACGCCTCCGGCTGGTGATCCGGCTCTACAACCGCAAGCTGGGCCAGCATCTGGCGACGCTCCTCGACCAGGCCGCCGCCGTCACCGCCCCCGACCTCGACCCGGCGCAGCCGGACACCTCCACCACCGTCCTGTCCGATGCCGACACCGCCGCGCCCGCCCTCGCCGCGACCGCGCTCACCGGCTCCAGCAAGGTCATCCAGGCGGAGGGCCTGCTGCTGCGCGCCGCCGAACGCACCCCGCCCGAGGACGGCCGGATCGCCGACCCCGGCCTGTGCACCCTGGCCCTGCTGTCCGCCACCACCCATGACCCGGCGGGCACCGAGGGCTCCGACAGCAGCGGCGCCGATGGCCCCCAACTCCTCCCGGACGCAAGCCAGGTGGCGGCAGCCACGGGCCGCGGCGCCGTCGTCCTGGAAACGGTGAGCCGGGCCGACCCGGACGCGCCGCCGCCCCGGATGGGAGGCAGGGGCGCGCCGCTGAGCCGGATCTTCTCGCGGCGGCTGCGCTGGTCGGCGCTGGGTGTCGGGCTGGCCGTCGTCGCCCTGGCCGTCGCCTCGACGCTCACCACCGGCGACGACCCCATGCACGCCGCGTACCTCACGCTCCTGGACCTGTTCGCGATGGGCGACCCGGCGACCGGCGAACCGACAGCCCGTCAGCTCATCCAACTCCTGTCCGGGGTTGCCGGGTTGATGCTGCTGCCGCTGCTCGTGGCAGCCGTCCTGGAAGCCTTCGGCTCACTGCGCACGGTGTCGTCGCTGCGCCGCCCGCCCCGGGGCCTGTCGGGCCACGTGGTGCTGCTCGGACTCGGCAAGATCGGTACGCGGGTCCTCGTCCAACTGCGCGAGATGGGCGTCCCCGTGGTGTGCGTGGAGGACGATCCGGACGCGCGCGGCATCCCGGTGGCCCGGCGGCTGCACGTGCCGGTGGTCATCGGAGACGTCACGCAGGAGGGCGTGCTGGAGGCGGCGAAGATCCACCGCTCCCGCGCCCTGCTGGCGCTGACCAGCATCGACACCACGAACCTGGAGGCGGCCCTCTACGCCCGTTCGGTCAAGCCGGACCTGCGGGTGGCGCTGCGGCTGTTCGACGACGAGTTCGCGACCGCGGTCTACCGGACCCTGCGCACCGCGCACCCCCAGGCCGTGACCCGTTCCCGCTCCGTCTCGCACCTGGCCGCCCCGTCCTTCGCGGTCGCCATGATGGGTCGTCAGATCCTGGGCGCCATACCGGTGGAGCGCAAGGTGATGCTGTTCGCGGCGGTCGAGGTGGCGGGGCATCCGCAGCTGGAGGGCCGCACGGTGCAGCAGGCGTTCCAGGCGGGCGCGTGGCGGGTGCTGGCCCTGGACGCCACACCGCCGGAGGACCGCCGCCCGGACCTGGCCGCCCCCGTCTCCGGCGTCCCGGACCATCCGTCGGGGCTGGTGTGGGACCTGCATCCGGGGTACGTGCTGCGCCCGCAGGACCGCGTGGTGATCGCCGCGACCCGGCGCGGCCTGGCCGAACTCCTGCGCAGGCGCCGGGTATCGACGCCGCGGACGTAGCCGGTCCCCGCCGAGGCCCCCGCCGGGTATCGGCGCCACGGATGTAGCCCCCGCCCCCGCCCAGGTCCCGGACGCCCAACACCGTCCCGAATGCCGGACACCATCACGAATGCCGGACTTCGGACACCCGGACACGCTCCGGATCCCGGAACCCGGACGCGCTCAAAATCCGCATGCCCGGGCACTCCCCGCCACCTACCCTCGTTCCCATGTCTGCCGAACCGGATCTCCTGAACGTGATCGACGTCGAGGCGACGTGCTGGGACGGCCAGCCGCCGCCCGGCGCGGTCAGCGAGATCATCGAGATCGGGCTGACCGTCGTCGATCTGCGCGCGGCCGATGGGGTCTTGCCTGCTCGAACGGGGTCGAGAGCTCGGGGAAGGATCGCCCGGCACCGGATCCTGGTCCGCCCGGCCCGGTCGACCGTCAGCGCGTTCTGCACGGAACTGACCGGCCTGACCGCGGCCGAGGTGGGCACGGGCGTCTCCTTCGCCGAGGCGTGCGCGCTGCTGGCGTCGGAGCACGAGGCGGGGATCCGGCCCTGGGCGAGCTGGGGCGACTACGACCGCAACCAGTTCATCCGCCAGTGCCGGGCCACCGGCACCCGTTACCCGTTCGGCCGACACCACACCAACGCCAAACTCCCCTTCACCGCCGCCCACGGCCTGCGCAAGCGCCCCGGCATGGCGCAGGCCCTGCGGATCGCCGGCCTTCCGCTGGAGGGCCGGCACCACAGCGGCGCCGACGACGCCTGGAACATCGCGGCCCTGGTCCTGGACACGGCAGCCCGAGGCGCCTGGCCCAACCCATCGGATGCCTCAATGAGTTGACGACATCGTCAGGGGTCTGCCGACCGGGCCGGTGGGCCAGAGCACCCGCGGGGCGGAGATCCCATGGAACAGAGCGCTACAGCACCCCGCCCATCGCGCCCCGCACCTCGTCCAGCGCGGCCCCGGCGATCTCGTTGGCGCGCACGTTCCCGGCCCGCAGCACGGACCGCACATAGCCCATGTCCCGCGCGTACTCGGCCCGCCGCGCCCGGATCGGCGCCATCCGGTCGTTGACCGCCTCGGTCACGGTCCGCTTGAGCGCGGAGGCGCCTCCGCCGCCGATCTCCTCCGCCAACTCGCGCGGGTCTCGGTTCAGGCAGAGCGCGGCCAGCAGGACGAGCGAGGACACCCCGGGCCGGTTCTCCGGCTCGTACGTGATGTGCCGGTCGGCGTCCGTCCTCGCCCCCTTGATCAGCCGCGCGGTCTCGTCGGCGGTGGCGCCGAGCGCGATGGAGTTGCCCCGGCTCTTGCTCATCTTGGTGCCGTCGGTGCCGAGCAGCAGCGGCGCGGCGGAGAGCAGCGCGTCCGGCTCCGGAAAGACCTGTCCGTACCGCTCGTTGAAGCGGCGCGCGACGGTCCGGGTCACTTCGAGGTGCGGCAGCTGGTCCCGCCCGACCGGCACCAGATTGCCCTTGCAGAACAGGATGTCGGCGGCCTGGTGCACCGGATACGTGAACATCAGCCCGCTCACCGCCGACTGCCGGGAGTGCGCGATCTCGTCCTTGACGGTGGGGTTGCGGTTCAGCTCGGCCACGGAGATCAGGCTGAGGAAGGGCAGCATCAGCTGGTTGAGCGCGGGCACGGCGCTGTGATTGAAGATCGTCGAACGCTCGGGGTCGACGCCGATGGCCAGGTAGTCCAGGACCATGGCCTCCATGTGCTCGGCGAGCCGGTCGGCGACGTCCCGGTCGGTGAGCACCTGGTAGTCGGCGATGATCACGAAGACGTCCACCCCGAGGTCCTGGAGCCGGACCCGGTTGTGGAGGGTGCCGAAGTAGTGCCCGAGGTGCAGCGGTCCGGTGGGCCGGTCCCCGGTCATCACCCGGAACCGTTCCGGGGCCCGCCGGATCAGCTCCTCCAGTTCGGCGGAGCGTCGCAGGGCGGCGGTGTCGGTGGCGGAGGCGTCGGTGGGCACGGCTTCGACGACGGGCGCGTCGGCGGTCACGGTGGCGGTTGTGGTGGCTGCGTTCATGGAACTGTCTCTCCTCGCTGATGCCGCGGTACTGGCTGGGTGGAGGACGGCCCGCCGGAGTCCACCGGCATCCGCACCCGTACGAGGCAGAGAGAAGGGCCGTCCGATTCGAACGGCCCTGGTTCCGTGCGCGTGGAGTGGCCGCTCCTAGAAGGAGCGCCACCAGTTCCGGCACGGGGCATAGGTCATGGGCCGATGGTAACGCGTCAGTACGCCTGGCGGTACGGAAAGGCCCCCCATGGCCCGGCCCGCGCCTCGGCTTGCCGGCCCAGGACCGTCGGACGCGCCGACCAGGGACATTTGTTGAATCATGAACCAAATGGTTAAATGATGGCCGCCCCGCACAGGCGCGGGTGATCACCCGGATTATCTCGTATGTCTCGTATGCACTGAACGGAGATGCGTCCCATGTCTACCGCCGTGAAGCTCGCTGTCATCTACTACTCCTCCACCGGCTTCAGCGCCGAGATCGCCAAGGAGATCGCCGAGGCGGGCGCCAAGGCCGGTGCCGAGGTGCGCCTGTTGAAGGCCGCCGAGCTCGCGCCGGAGGCCGCCATCGCCTCCAACGAGGCATGGGCCGCGCACGCCGCCGCCAGCGCCGGCATACCGGTCGCCACGCCGGACGACGTCGAATGGGCCGACGCCGTGATCTTCGGTACGCCGACCCGCTTCGGCAACGTGTCCTCGCAGCTCAAGCAGTTCCTGGACACCCTCGGCGGCCTGTGGGCCCGGGGCGCCCTGGCCGACAAGGTGTACAGCGGCTTCGTGACGACCGCCACCACCCACGGCGGCCAGGAGTCGACGCTGCTCGCCCTGTACAACTCCATCCACCACTTCGGCGGCCTGGTCGTCGCTCCCGGCTACACCGACGCGGTGAAGTTCATCGACGGCAACCCGTACGGCACCTCCCACGTCGACGCCCAGGGCAACAACCCGATCGCCGACCAGACGCGCAACGCCGCGCGCCACCAGGCCGAGCGCGTCGTCAAGATCGCCTCGGCCCTCAAGGCCGGCCTCGGCGCCTGAGCCGCGCCCGACCCCGAAGCGCCCGTCGCCCGCATCCATCGCGGCGACGGGCGCTTCGACGTATGCGCGCGGGAGCCCGGAATGCCGGGCCGGAGCGGGCGAAGAGCCGACGGGCGCCGCCACACTTCTCCGCCTCCGTCCGGCGCGGGCCGCGCACCGGGCCCGCAGATCCTGCCCAGAGTAGGCGCCACCCCCGGCAGGCCGCCGCGGAACGGAGACCCGCGGAACGGAGACCCATGGAGCGGCGACACGCGGAACAGCGGCCCGCGGAACAGCGGCACGCCCCCTCGGAATAGCCCAGGAGCCCGTCCCGTTGTAGGGTGTGTTCGCATAGTTCAACGTTCAACAAACCGGAGGCGGGCCATGGAGTTCGGGATCTTCACCGTCGGGGACGTCACCACGGACCCGACCACCGGCAGGACACCGACCGAGAACGAGCGGATCAAGGCGACGCTCGCGATCGCGCAGAAGGCGGAGGAGGTCGGGCTGGACGTGTTCGCGACCGGCGAGCACCACAACCCGCCGTTCGTCCCGTCCTCGCCGACGACCACGCTCGGCTACATCGCCGCCCGCACCGACCGCATCATCCTGTCCACGTCCACCACGCTGATCACCACCAACGACCCGGTGAAGATCGCCGAGGACTACGCGACGCTCCAGCACCTCGCGGACGGCCGCGTCGACCTGATGATGGGTCGCGGCAACACGGGCCCGGTCTACCCCTGGTTCGGCAAGGACATCCGCCAGGGCATCCCGCTCGCCATCGAGAACTACGCCCTGCTGCACAAGCTGTGGCGCGAGGACGTCGTGGACTGGGAGGGCAAGTTCCGTACGCCGCTGCAGTCGTTCACCGCGACCCCGCGCCCGCTGGACGGCGTCCCGCCGTTCGTCTGGCACGGCTCGATCCGTTCCCCGGAGATCGCCGAGCAGGCCGCGTACTACGGCGACGGCTTCTTCCACAACAACATCTTCTGGCCCATGGAGCACACCAAGAAGATGGTGAACCTCTACCGCCGCCGGTATGCGCACTACGGGCACGGCACCGCCGAGCAGGCCGTCGTCGGCCTCGGCGGCCAGGTGTTCATGCGGAAGAACTCGCAGGACGCGGTACGGGAGTTCCGCCCGTACTTCGACAACGCGCCGGTCTACGGGCACGGGCCCTCGTTGGAGGACTTCACCCGGGAGACCCCGCTGACCGTCGGTTCCCCGCAGCAGGTCATCGAGCGCACCCTGACCTTCCGCGAGGCCGTCGGCGACTACCAGCGCCAGCTGTTCCTGATGGACCACGCGGGACTGCCGCTGAAGACGGTCCTGGAGCAGCTCGACATCCTCGGTGAGGAGGTCGTCCCGGTGCTGCGCAAGGAGTTCGCCGCCCTGCGGCCGGCCGGGGTTCCGGACGCCGCGCCCCTCCACCCGGCCGTCGCCGCCGCCCGTGGCATCGCGGCCGACGCCCCCGGTGCCGACAGCACCACGACCGGCACCACCGTCACCGCCGCGAAGGAAGTCTGATCACCGTGTCCACCACGTCCGGCACGCCCACCCTGCCCACCACCGAGCCGCTGCGGATCGTCGCCGTGTCGGCGGGACTGAGCAGCCCCTCGTCGACCCGGCTGCTGGCCGAACGGCTGGCAGGCGCCGCCCGCGAACGGCTGCTGGCCGAGCAGGACCGCACGGTCGAGGTCCGGCTGATCGAGCTGCGCGACCTGGCCGTCGACATCGCCAACCACCTGGTGACCGGCTTCCCGCCGGCCGCCCTGGACAAGGCGATCAAGGAGGTGACGGAGGCCGACGGCCTGATCGCCGTCTCGCCCGTCTTCACCGCGTCGTACAGCGGACTGTTCAAGTCGTTCTTCGACCTGATCGACAACACCGCGCTCACCGGCAAGCCCGTCGTCGTCGCGGCGACGGGCGGCACCGCCCGCCACTCGCTGGTCCTGGAGCACGCGATGCGCCCGCTCTTCGCCTACCTGCGAGCCAGTGTCCTGCCGACCTCCGTGTACGCGGCGTCGGAGGACTGGGGCTCGTCCGGCGACGAGTACACCGAGGGCCTGCCGTCCCGCATCCGGCGGGCGGGCGGCGAACTCGCCGCCGTGCTCACGGGCGGACGGGTGGCCTCCAGGGCTCCGAGGACGCTCGGGCTCGACGACGAGGTCATACCGTTCGAACAGCAGCTCGCCGACCTGCGGCTGGACTGATCCGTTCGGTCCGCCCGTTCCGTTTCCCGGTCCGGGCCGGCCGTCCTGGGACGACCGGCCCGGGACCATCGGCCCCATCGTTGGGGGCGGTTCGGGCCGAACGGCCGGACAGCCGGGGCCGACAGGCCCGCGTCACCAACACATCTGTCCCGTTTGATTACATTGGCGTGAAAGATGCGTCACGCGAAAGCGGCCCGTACCGGGTGTACGAGGTTTCTTCGCGTGCCGCCTCTGCGCACTGAGCCGAACCGAGCTGGAGGCAGAGATGGGCAGGATCGTGGTGGGCGTCGACGGCTCCGAGTCGTCGATCAAGGCGCTGCACTGGGCCGTACGCCAGGCGGAGCTGACCGGCGACACGGTGGAAGCCGTCAACAGCTGGGAGTACCCGGCGACCAGTTGGGCGTCCATGATGCCCGGCATGCCGGAGGACTTCGACCCGCAGGCCCTGGCGACCGTGTCGCTCACCGAGGCGCTGGAGGAGGCCCTGGGCGCCGAGGGCGCGGCCAAGGTGACCAAGGTCATCGTGATCGGCAACCCGGCCCAGTCCCTGCTGGAGCGGGCCAAGGGCGCGAACCTGCTGGTCGTGGGCGCACGCGGGTACAGCGGTTTCAAGGCGACGCTGCTCGGCTCGGTCAGCCTCCACGTCACCCAGCACGCGCCGTGCCCGGTGACGGTCGTACGCGACTGATGATCACCGCGGCACACCCCGACGCCGCACACGAATCACCGCGACGACGTCACTGCACTGCGACGGCGTCATGACGAATCATCATGACCGGCACGGCGACGGGCCCGCACGGATTTCCGTGCGGGCCCGTCGCCGTGCCGGTCATGCAGGCCGTACTGGTCGTGCCGGGTGGCGCCGATGGTGGTACCGGGGGACCCCGGCGGCGGAGGTCACGCTCTCTCGTGCGTGTAGAAGAGGTAGAACGCCGTGACGAACATCCCGAGGCCGACCGACAGCCCCAGCGCCGATGACCGCAGCACGCTCGACCCGGTCAGCCCCACCAGCAGCCCGATCGCCGCCCAGGTGAGCGCCCCGTAGGCCACCGCCTTCATCAGGGGAATCATGCCGCGCTGGAATCGGCCCAGCACGAAGCAGAGTGCCCCGAGGACCACGGCCGTGATCAGGCCGTACCAGAACTGCCGGCCGCCGCTCGCGCCGTGGTTGCGGAGGATGAACGACGCGTACAGGCCGTACGCCGCACCCAGTACGACGGGTATCGCCCAGGCGAGCGTGCTGCGCCGACGCGCGTGTGCCCCGCCCCGGGACCGGCCGCGTGCCGGACTCGCTACGTGAGTGGCCATGGCGGAGAGCTCCTTCCGTCGCCGCCCCTCCAGGACACGACGCCCCGCTTTCCCCGGGGCGCACCATCCTCTGTTCCCTCCAGAGCACACCCGGCCGCCCCACCCGGCAACTCGGATGGCCCAGGGCCTGGGACACGGGACCGTCGTACGGGCTTTCCTGGAGGGGTGCGGACGTATCTCTCGAAGACCCTGTCGGTGGTGGTGCCGGTGCTGCTCGCCGTGCTCATCCCGCTGAGCGCGCTGTCCGCCTGGGTGGACCTGGAGATCGACGACACGGACCGGTACGTCGCCGCGGTGGCCCCGCTCGCCTCCGACCCGGAGGTACGCACCACCGTCGCCGACCAGATCACCGACGCGACGATGCAGCAGATCGACGCCGGGCCGATCCAGGACGTCGTACGGAACTTCCTGCACCAGGCGGTGCTGTCCTTCACCACCACCGACGCCTTCCAGGACGCGTGGAACGCCACCAACCGCACCGCCCACGAGGCCGTCACCGCCGCGCTGAACGGCAACACGGGCGAGGCGGTCACCATCGATCTGGCGCCCGTGACCGAGCGGATCAAGGAAAACCTGAAGGCGGACGGAATCCCGTTCGCCGACCGGATCCCGGTCCAGCACACGGAGATCACGCTCATCTCCGCCGACCGCGCCGACCAGTTGCGCCACACCTTCCGCCTGCTGCGTGCCGGAAGCGTGTTGCCCGCCGTCGGCACGGTGGTGTTCGCCGTCCTGACCGTGGCCGTGGCCGGGATCGCGGCCCGGATGCGCGCCGGGCGGCCAGGAGGCGAACACGGCGCGGCGGGCACCGGTGACGCGAGGGACCGGACGCGCGCCCGGGGCACGGCGGGCGCGGAGGCCGCGCTCGCGGCCACGGCGCTGGTCGGGCTCGGTTTCGCGCTGGGGGCTGTGGTGCTGCGCGTGGTGGTCGCGATCGCCCGCAACCGGGTGCTGGCCGGGGTGCCGGCCGGTCAGACGGGCGGTGCGGCGGCGGTGTACGACGCGCTGACGGGCTCGCTGCGCACGACGGCGTGGACGGTGCTCGGTGCGGGGCTCGCGGTGGCCCTGTGCGCGGTGCTCGCCCGGCGGGGCGGTGTCCCGGCCGGGGCGTGGCGGGCTCGACGTGCGTCGGCGGACGGGCCGGGACACAGTGGTTCCCGTGACTGCCGTATCGGGGACGACTGAGAGGTCATCCACATGCGAGCGATAGCCGTCAGCGCGTTCCGGGCCGCGCCCGAACTGGTCGAGTTGCCCAAGCCGGAACCGGGGGCCGGGGAGATCCGGGTCAGGGTCGAGTACGCCGCGCTCAACCCCTGCGACTGGCAGACCGTGCCCGGCTCCGCCGAACCCTCCGGCTCAACCGAATCACCTGGCTCCCCCATCACACCCGGCTCCTCCCTCGACGCGCCCGGCTCCCCCGACACCGCCGCCCCCGGCGCACCCGCCGCCACCCCTGCCTTCCCCCTGGTCGTCGGCGTGGACTTCGCCGGGCGGGTGGAGAAGATCGGCAGCGGCCCGAACCGCTTCCGGGTCGGCGACCAGGTCTTCGGCCGCACCGCCGGCCCCGCCGTCAGCGGCACCTGCTGCGACTACCTGACCGTGCCGCAGGAGTCCGCCGTCACGCTCGTCCCGCCCGGCCTCCCTCTCGCGGTCGCGGCGGCGCTGCCGTCCGCCGGGATGGCCGCCGCCCAGATCCTGGAGACCGTGGCGCTCCGCGGCCACGAGAGCCTGCTGGTCGTCGGGGCGGCGGGCGGCGTCGGCAGCTGCCTCACCCAGCTCGCGGCGGCCCGGGACATCCGCGTGATCGCGGCCGTGCGCGGCGACGAACGCAGGCGCATGGCCGCCCTGGGCGCCACCACCACCATCGACACCCTGGCCCGTCCCCTCGAAGAGGCGGTACGGGAGGTCTGCCCGGACGGCGTCGACGCGCTCGTCGACCTGGTCTGCGCCACGCCGGACGCCTTCGCCGCGCATGCCGCGCCGGTACGCGCCGGGGGCATCGCCCTCAGTACCCGCGACGCCGCCGCGAGGGCCACGCTCCCCGGCGGGGTGACGGGCATCGACTTCCGGCTCGAACCCACCCCGGTCCTGCTCGACATCCTGGCGGCGGGCGCCGCCGAAGGCGTACTGCGCGTGCCCATCGACGCCGAACTCCCGCTGGAGAAGGCCCCGCAGGCCCTCGACCGGCACCGGGAGGGCGGCGCACGCGGCAAGACCGTCATCGCGCTCTGAGCCGGGCCGCCGCAGGAGGCACCATGAACAACGAGATCAACAAGGACAACAAGGGCGACCAGCACAACAGGAACAATGAGGAGCGCGACATCATTGATGACATCGGCGCCCTCGTCGCCGAGGAACGGACCCTTCGCGACCGCTCCTCGCGGGAGATGGGCCTCGCCCCGGACGAGAAGTCGCGGCTGCACGCGGTCGAGATCCGGCTCGGTCAGTGCTGGGATCTGCTCAGACAGCGCCGCGCACTCCGGGAAGCGGGCGAGGACCCCTCCACCGCGAGGATCCGGTCGGCCGACGAGGTCGAGGGCTACCAGAGCTGAACGCACCGGACCTGAACACGAGACAGAAACGCACCGGAGCTGAACACAGGACAGAGGGGAATCGTTGACCCAGACGGAGACCAGGAACGGCCGCAGGCGCACGACTCCACCCACCTGGCTGCTGAGCGGGCTCCGCCCCCAGTCGTCCGCCCCCGTGCCCTGGGCCGCGGTCGTCCGCGCCTCCATCGCCCTGGCCGCACCGCTCGCCGTCGGCTTCGCGCTCGGCCGGCCGGCGTACGGCGCGCTCGTCTCCATGGGCGCGTTGTCCGGCGTCATCGGCGACACCGCCGACGCGTACCGCATGCGCATACTCAACATCGCCCTACCGCAGCTCTTCGGCGCGCTCGGCGTCATGCTCGGCACGCTGGTGTACGGGACGGGGTGGGGGGCGGTCGCCGCGCTGACGGTGGTCGGCCTGGTCTCCGGGATGATGTCGACGATCGGCGCGGTCGCCTCCGTGTCCGGGCTGCTGCTCCTGCTCAACGCGGTGGTCGGCGCGGGTCTGCCGATGCCGGAACCCTGGTGGGTGGCCCCGCTGCTGCTCACGGTCGGCGGTCTGTTCGTCCTCGGCATGACCCTGCTGGCCTGGCCGCTGCGGCGGAAACTGCCGGAGCGGGTCGCGGTCGCGGGCACCTATCTCGCGGTCGCGGATCTGCTGGCCGCCGCGGGCGGCGACGCGTACGACGAACGGCGCCAGGCCGTCACGCAGTCCCTCAACACCTCGTACGACCTGATCCTGGCGCGCCGGGCCCGCTATCACGGCCGCAGCAACGCCATGGTGCGACTGCTCGCCCAGCTCAACGTCGTCATTCCGCTCGTCGAGGCGGCGCCCGCGGTCCATGTGCGCGGGGTCCGGCTGCCGGACGCGATCCCCGAGGCGGTACGCGAACTCGCCGCCGCCGTCGAGGAGAGCCGTACGGGCCGCCCCGAACTCAGCCTGCCCACCCCGGACTCGCCCGCGACCAGGGCCGTGGACAGCGCGCTGCGGCACGCCGCGACCGTCGTGCACAAGGCCGATCCCGACCCGTACAACGTCGACGACCGGCTCGGACGCCCCGCGGCGCTCGGGGTACGCGTGCGGCGGACCGCCCGCAGCGTGCTGTTCACCGGGGCCTCGTGGCGGTACGGGCTGCGGCTCGCCCTGTGCGTCGGCCTGGCCCAGGCCCTGACCTCACTGATCCCGGTGCCGCGCTCCTACTGGGTCGCGCTGACCGTCACGTTCGTCCTCAAGCCGGACTTCGGTTCGGTGTTCTCGCGGGCCGTGCTGCGCTCGGTGGGCACGGCGGCCGGGCTCGTGGTCGCGGCGCCGGTGCTCGCCGCGGTGCCGATCGGCTGGTGGGACGTGCCGGTGATGGTGCTGCTCGCGGCGCTGATCCCGGCGTTCACGGCGAAGGGGTACGCCTTCCAGACCGCGGCCATCACCCCGGTCATCCTGCTCCTCTCCGACCTGCTGAACCACGAGGGCTTCGACCTGGTCTGGCCGCGCTTCCTGGACAGTCTGATCGGCTGCGCCATCGTGCTCGTGGCGGGCTACCTCCTGTGGCCGGAGAGCTGGCACGCCCGCGTCGGGCACCGGCTCGCGGACGTGGTGACGGACATCGCCGACTACGTGGCCTGCGCGTTCGAGCCAGGCGGGTACGGCGGGGGAGGCGGGAGCCGCGCGAGCGCGCAGGGCCCCGGGAGCGGTGGTGCGGGCGACCGGGCGGAGCGTCTGCGGGCCCGGCGCCGCATCTACCGCGATCTGTCGGTCGTACGGTCCGAGTTCCAGCGCGCGCTGACCGAACCGCCCCCGGTCGGCGTCCGGGCCGCCGCCTGGTGGCCGCTGGTCGTCGCCGTCGAGCGCATCGTGGACGCGACGACGGCGGCCCGGGTCCGGGTCAACCACGGAGCGCCGGAACCACCGGCGGAGGAGGTGGCGGAGATCCGGCGGCAGTTGATGGAACTGGCCGATGGGATACGGTCGAGCGAGGTCCTGGTGGAGGTGCGTGCCGAACTACCGGGCGACGAGAAGGGGGTACTGGCCCCCCTGCGCCGGGAGGTGGCGGCGGCACGGGCCATCGCGTCCCCCCAGCCGTAGCCGCGCTCGTGGTCGTGGCCCCGGCCGCGGACGCAGCCGCGATCGTACGAACCGTCCGGGCTGTGGCCGCACGGTCGCGGTCCGGCCCGCACGGTCAGGAGCCGGGGCCGCCGCTCACCTCGTGGAACCGCCGCCCCGCAGCCGCTCCATCTCCCGCCGGTCCCGCTTCGTCGGCCGCCCCGCGCCCCGGTCGCGTACCGGCACCTGGATCGCTGCCTCGCGCGGCGGCGGGGGCGGACTGTTGTCGATGAAGCACTCGGCCGCCACCGGTGGGCCGACCCGCTTCTTCACGATCTTCGACACGACCACGATCCGGTCCCGGCCCGCGTGCCGAAGCCGTACCTCGTCGCCGACGCGCACCGTCTGAGCCGGCTTGGCACGCTCACCGGCGACCTTCACATGCCCCGCACGGCAGGCGGCAGCGGCCTGCGAACGGGTCTTCGTCAACCGGACCGACCAGATCCAGACGTCGACCCGGGCACTGCCCTCCGCCTGCGGCGCCTCACCGGAAACCATGTGTCCGACTGTAGTGCGGCGCGGGCGTCGGGTCGGGCCGGATCACTCACGAGGCCCCGGGCCTCAGCCGAAGCCGCCGATGACCTCCGACATGTCGTAGCTGTACAGCTCGCGCCTGCACGCCCCGCACTTGCTCGGCGGGTGCTCGCTCGGTGACCACAGCTGCGGCGCGAAGCCGTCACCGCGCCCGTGCGCCGGATAGAGGTCCTCGGGCCCGAACGACGACCGCAGGATCTTCGCGTTCGGCAACGTGAGTCGGCGGCCCGTCCGGGAACGGGCGCCGCGGCGACGGCGGCCCTCGGAGCGGCCGAAACCGTTGTGGCCCCGGCCCCCGGAGCAAGTCCGGAAAGCAGCGCTCCGACCGCGACTGGCACAAGCCGCAATACGTGTTCGACGAGAGGGTTTCCCCATATGAAGGGCCCTTCTTGGCAATGCAGGTGAATAACGGACAACGGTTCACCTGACTTACCGTCACATGCACGTGCGCTCACGCCGACAAGGCAATTCGGGCCCGCATCAGTACATTTGAACGAAGCACACCAGGCCCGCACGACATGCGCACAGGGCTCGTTCGGGGTTTGGCGGGAGATCGTTCGCCGATCGCTTTTCCCACGGGCGGGCCGTGCCGACGAAGGGCCGGATCCGGCCGCTAACCTTACATATCCGCCCTGGCCAGGGATCAATTCCCGCAGGTCGGACATTCATCGCACCCCACTCACGCGAAAGGCCTCGCCCATGGGCATTCGGAGCTTGCTGCGCAAGGTGTTCGGCCGTGACCGCGCGGAGCAGGACGCGCCGACGGCCACGGTCCCGCCCCAGACCGAACGCACCGCGCCCGCGGAGTCGGAGCCGGTCGCAGCACCGGCGGACGAGCCGGCCACGGCGGAGGCCCCGGCGGGCGCAACCGACCCGGCCCCCAAGGCTTCGATCCCGGCCCCCGCCTCGCCCCGGTCCGCCGAGAGCGACGGCAGCACCGGCCTGGCCTCGGACCTTGTGGCGGCGGCCTTCGACAAGGCCTCCATCCCCTCGTTCCCGTCGCAGGGTTCGGCCTCGAAGCCGAAGTCCGACGAGCTGAACTCGAACGAACCCGAACCGGAACCCGTGTCGGAGCCGGTTTCCGTGTCGGAGCCGGGTTCCGTGTCGGAGCCGAAGCCTGAATCGAACTCGGAGCCGGTCGCGGTGTCAGCGTCGGCGGCGGCATCGGCGGCCTCGGACGAGCCGGAGGCTGTGGGGCGGAAGCCCGCAGAGGAGGCGGTCGCGGAGGTCGCGGAAGCAGAAGCCGCAGAGGCGATGGTCACCGAGCCGAAGAACGACGAGGCCGACGAGGCCGACGAGGCCGAGGCTGTCGCCGGGGCCGAGCCGACCGTCGCGCGGCCAGAACCCGAGCCGGTGGCCGCGACCATCGCAGAGACCGCCGCAGAGACCGCCGCCGAGACCGAGCCGGAACCGCTCAAGGACGAGACCGAGTCCGAGACCCGGATCGAGAGCGAGGCCAAGGCTGAGGTCGAGGTCGAACCCAAGGCCGAGCCCAAGGCCGAGCCCAAGGCCGAGGTCGAGGCCGAGCCCAAGGCCGAACCCATCGTCGAGACCCCCGCCCGGCCCGAGGCCGACGCCGAGCCCGAGCCCACCCCGGTCACTACCGCCGAGGCCCCCGAGCCGACGCCGATCCCCGAGGCCGACACCACCGCGACTCCCGGGCCCGAAGCCGCCGCAACCCCGGCCGAGCCGGAACCCACCTCCGAACCTGCCGCCACCACCACGGCCACCACGGCCGCCACCATGGGGACCACCACGGCCACCACCGCCGCCCCGGATCCCGCACCGGCCCCCTCGTCCGCTCCCGCCCCCGAGCCGGAGTCCGTCCCGGAGCCTGCCCCGGCCCCCGCCGCCCCGACCCCCATCGCTGCGGCACCGACCCCCAAGCCGGCCCTCTCGCTCGCCCGCGTCAAGACCCGCGCGCCCGGCCTCGTGGGCGCGTACAAGGCCGCCCAGGCCGGACTCAAGGCGCACGGGCTGACCGGCCTGCGCGCCACCGTCTACCTCGTCCTCGACCGCTCCGGCTCCATGCGCCCGTTCTACAAGGACGGCAGCGCCCAGCACCTCGGCGACCGCGCCGTGGCCCTCGCCGCGCACCTGGACGAGACCGCCACCGTTCAGGTCGTGTTCTTCTCGACCGACATCGACGGCACCGGCACGGTCGAGCTCGCCGGTCACGAGGGCCGCATCGACGAGATGAACGCGGGTCTGGGCCGCCTCGGCCGTACGAACTACCACCGCGCCGTCGAGGAGATCGTCACGCACTACGAGAAGTCGGAGGCGACCGGTCCCGCCCTGGTCGTCTTCCAGACGGACGGCCCGCCGGACGCCAAGCAGGCCGCGAAGCAGGCGCTCGCCGACGCGGCGCGGCTGCCGCTGTTCTTCCAGTTCGTCGCGTTCGGCGAAGAGGACGCGAAGGGCTTCGACTTCCTGCGGAAGCTGGACGCCCCGAACGCCGGGTTCTTCCACGCGGGCCCCACCCCCCGCGAGGTCCCGGACGCCACCTTCTACCGCGAGGTCCTCGCCGCCCTCCCCGACTGGATCGCGGCCCGAGCGGCGGCCACCGAGGCCTGATCCGCCGGCAGGCGTACGGTCACGGCGAGCCCGCCCCCGGGGCCCGGCACCGCCGTGACCGTACCGTCGTGCGCGACCGCGATGGAGCGCACGATCGACAGGCCCAGCCCCGACCCGCGCCCCATCCGGTCCCTGCCCTCACCGCGCCGGAACGGCTCGAACAGCCCGGGGACGTCCTCCGCGTCCACCACCGGCCCGGTATTGCGCACCTCCAGCAGCACGCTCTCGCCGGCCGTCACCGCCGACACCTCCACGGTCCCGTCGGGCACGTTGTACGTGACGGCGTTGGCCAGCAGGTTCGCCACCAGCTGGGCCAGCAGCATCCGGTTCCCCCGTACCGCGCAGGGCCCGGTATCGACGCGCACGCCCGAGTGCCGGGCCGCCTCCTCCGACACGACCCGCGCGAAGTCCACCTCCTCCCGCTCGCCCGCCGCGAGCCCGCGTTCGCTGCGGGCCAGGACCAGCAATCCCTCGATGAGCCGTTCGCTGCGCCGGTTGTTGTCCAGCAGCGTCTGCCGGGTCCGTACGAGATCCTCCTGGGACGGGTCGTCCAGGCCGATCTGGATCGCGGCCCGCTGGGTGGCGAGCGGGGTCCGCAGTTCGTGCGAGGCGTTGGCGATGAACCGCCGCTGGCTGTCGAACGCCTTCTCCAGCCGGGCCAGCAGGGCATCGAGGGTGTCGCCGAGTTCCTTCAGCTCGTCGTCGGGGCCATGGGCCGCGATGCGCTCGTGGAGGGTGTGCTCGGAGAGCCGGCGCGCCTTGGCGGTCATGGTGTGGACGGGACGCAGGACCCGCCCCGCGGTCCACCATCCCACCCCGACCGCGCACGCCGTCATGACGAGCAGCGAGGCGACGGACCAGATGAGCAGTTGGTGACCGGCCGCGTCGCTGACGTGGTCGGTGAGGTCGTAGACGGTCGGCGGCCCGAGCGTGCGCCGGGTGACGAGGGGGCCGTTGACGGCGTAACCGGGCTGGACGACCGCGGCCGTGCGCGCGATGTCCCGCGCCTGGGAGTCCGTACCCGCGCGCGAGGCGAGGTTGACGGTGGCGAGCAGTGCCGTACCCAGCACCAGGAAGGCCCCGCCGTACACGAGCGCGATCCGGGTCCGGATCGTGGAATGGCGGATGAGCGGCGGACAGCGCAGGCGCGGGACGCGGAAGACGCACGGTACGCGAAAGGCGGCACCGGGAACACGAGGCGCTCGCGGAACGCGCGCGGCATCGCGCGGAACGCGCCCGCCCTGGCACGGCACACGCGCGGCATCACGGTCCACCCGCGACGCACGCTTCCCACGCAGCCGACGCGTCCCATGCGACGAGCCGGACGGGCGTGACGAGGGAGACGGGCATGACGAGGGAGACGAAGGAGACGAGGGAGACTCACCCGACGACGGAGAGGAATCACCGTTCACAGGGCGTACCCCACACCCTGCACCGTACGGATCAGCGCGGGTTCCCCGAGCTTCCCCCGCAGCTTGCTCATGCAGACCCGGACGGCACCGGTGAAGGGGTCGGCATTGGCGTCCCAGGCCCGCTCCAGCAGCTCCTCCGCGCTGACGGTCGCGCCGTCGGCCTCCAGCAGCAGCTGGAGCACCGAGAACTCCTTCGGCGAGAGGTCGAGTTCCCGGCCCTCCCGGGAGGCGGTGCGCCGCACGGTGTCGAGCCGGATGCCGTGCCGTTCCAGCTGCGGCGGTACGGGGCGCGCGCTGCGCCGCCGCAGCGCCCGTACCCGCGACACCAGCTCCGGGAACTCGAAGGGCTTGCCCAGGTAGTCGTCGGCACCGAGATCGAGCCCGGCGACCCGGTCCTCCATGGAACCGGCGGCGGTGAGCATCAGGATCCTGGTCCGGGAGCCGGTGGCGACCAGCTTCCGCGCCACGTCGTCGCCGTGCACCCGTGGCAGATCGCGGTCGAGGACGACGACGTCGTAGTCGTGCAGCCCCAGGTAGGCGAGGGCGGCGTCACCGCTGTACACGGTGTCGACGGCGAATCCGGCCCGTCGCAGCCCTGTGGCGACCAGCTCCGCCAGCATCTCCTCGTCCTCGGCGACCAGTACCCGCATCGTGATGTCCCCTGCTTCGTGTGCCCCGTGCATGCGTGTCCACTCCCTCCCAGGATGCGTCTTTGTTATGGGAAGGCATGTTTCGCAGAGGTCTCCGCAGCGGCCAGGGGCGTCCCGTCACGGCCCGGAACGCTCCCGGCCCCGACCGCCACCGGCCGTAATCGGTGTGAGTCGATCTTCGGCAGGCCGTTAGGATTTTGCCCATGGCGGCCACTGGATCCGAGAAGCAGGGGGCGACGGCGTACTACGTCTCGACCCCCATCTACTACGTCAACGACGCTCCTCACCTGGGCCACGCCTACACGACCGTCGCAGGCGACGTGCTCACGCGCTGGCACCGCCAGCGCGGCGAGAAGGTGTGGTACCTCACCGGCACGGACGAGCACGGTCAGAAGATCATGCGCACTGCCGAGGCGAACAATGTCACTCCGCAGGAGTGGTGCGACAAGCTCGTGGAGGAGGCGTGGAAGCCCCTCTGGGAGCACCTGAACATCGCGAACGACGACTTCATCCGTACGACGGAGAAGCGGCACACCGACCGGGTGCAGGAGTTCGTGCAGGACCTGTACGACAAGGGTGAGATCTACAAGGGCGGCTACGAGGGCCCGTACTGCGTGGGCTGCGAGGAGTACAAGCTCCCCGGCGACCTGATCGAGGACGAGGACGGCGTCAAGCTGTGCCCGATCCACAAGAAGCCGGTGGAGATCCTCAAGGAGGAGAACTACTTCTTCAAGCTGAGCGCGTACGGCCCGAAGCTGCTGGAGTTCTACGCGAACAACCCCGGCTTCGTGCAGCCCGAGTCCGCCCGCAACGAGGTCGTGAACTTCGTCCGGCAGGGCCTCCAGGACCTCTCCATCTCTCGCTCCACCTTCGACTGGGGCGTCCCGGTGCCGTGGGACGAGAAGCACGTCATCTACGTGTGGGTCGACGCGCTGCTGAACTACGCCACGGCGGTCGGCTACGGCGCCAACCAGGAGAAGTTCGACGGGACGTTCCCGGCGAACGTGCACCTGGTGGGCAAGGACATCCTCCGCTTCCACGCGGTGATCTGGCCCGCGATGCTGATGGCGCAGGGCCTGCCGCTGCCGGGCAAGGTCGCGGCCAACGGCTGGCTGATGGTCGGCGGCGAGAAGATGTCGAAGTCGAACCTGACCGGCATCAAGCCGCAGGACCTGACCTCGCACTTCGGCGTGGACGCGTACCGCTGGTACTTCCTGCGCGCCATCGCGTTCGGCAGCGACGGCTCGTTCTCCTGGGAGGACTTCTCCGCCCGGTACACCTCCGAGCTGGCCAACGACTACGGCAACCTCGCCTCGCGCGTCGCCGCGATGGTCGGCAAGTACTTCGACGGAGTGCTCCCGGAGGCCACCGCCGCGGGTGACGCCGAGAAGGCCGTCCAGGAGGGGCTGGCGAAGGCCGTCGCCACGGCCGACCAGAAGATCGGCGAGGAGCTGGACTTCCAGGCCGGCATCCTGGCGATCTTCGACTTCGTGAAGCAGGTCAACGGCTACATCACGGAGCAGGAGCCCTGGAAGGTCGCCAAGGACACCTCTCCGGAGGGCCGGGCCCGCCTCGCGACGATCCTGTACACGGCCGCCGAGTCGCTGCGCGGCGTCGCGGTGCTGCTGAACGCCGTGATGCCGGAGACCTCGCAGAAGCTGTGGGACTCACTGGGCGCCGAGGCATCCCTGGGTGCGCTGTCCGACCAGCGCGTCCAGGAAGCGGGCGACTGGGGCCGCCTCCCGGCGGGCACCACAGTCACGAAGGGCGCGGTGCTGTTCCCCCGCCTGGAGGAGAAGCCGGCGTAACGCACGCCTCTCCCGCACGAACGGTGAGGGCCGGGACATCCGCTCGACGCAGCGGTCCCGGCCCTCGATCGTGCGCGCACACCACCGGCGCACTCGTTTCGTCGAACCCGGTCCTTCAGCGAACCCAGTCCTTCAGCGGCTCGGTGTCCAACTCGATGCCGACCGGATCGGGCAGCTCGACGGTCTTCCCGTAGGGCACCGTCACCACGCGCTCGTACCGCACGCCGTCGGGCTCCGAGTGCACCTTGACCTCGCAACTGTCGCGGTCGATCAGCAGGTAGACGGGAATCCCGGCCTCGGCGTAGGCGCGCGGCTTCTCAACCCGGCCCCGACGGTCGGTGTCCTCGTCGTAGGAGGTCACCTCGACGACCATGAGCGCGCCGTCAGGGCTGGCCCACTCCCCCTGACCGACGAAGGTGTCGAGCGAGGCGAGCGAACCGTCCGGACGTGCATTGCCCTTGCGATACGTCCCGATCCGCAGCCCCTGCTCAGCGAAGAGCCAGTTGCCCGGGTCCGACTGCATACAGATCCGCGTCAGCCAGGCGATGATCCGCCCGTGATCCCCGTCGGGCACAGCCTTGACCCCCAGTTTCCCGTTCACGAACTCCAGACGCAGCGCTTCTTCGGCGCGTGTGGCGTGACGGGCGAGGTCCTCGAAGACCTCCTGGGTCAGCACGCTCTCCTCAACCACGGTCATCACTGCCTCCTGCTGGAAACCGGACTGCGTCCAGCGTACGGACACACGCCTCGGCCAGGGCTCGCTTCACCGCTCCAGCCATTCGGCGTCCCCCATCACCACCACCGGGTTCTTCCGCGGGTCGAGCAGCCTCAGCAGTTCCTTCATGTGCTCCACGGGCAACGAGACACAGCCCTGCGTCGGGCCGCCGTGGTCCACGTGGAGCCAGATGCCGCCGCCCCGTTCCTGGCCGAGCGGGCGCTCGCCGTCCAGGGGAGAGACACCGGGGGTCCGGTTGTAGTCGATCGCGACGACGTAATCGAAAGAGCCTTCGAGGGGTTCACCGTCGAACCCTTCGCCGCTCACGGTGTAGGCCGGGTCCTGCTCGTACGGGAACACGGTGTTCGGCGCCGCGAACCGACCGCCCGCCGCCGTCAGCCCGTAGACCCCGGTCGGGGTGCGGAGGTCACCCTCCCGGTGGTTGTCGGCCCAGCCGTTGAGGCCGTTGTGGGCCGGCCATCGGGAGGTGACCGCCCGCCAGCCCTGGGCGGGGTTGTCACGGGTGTACAGGACGGCGGTGGACAGGCTGGAGTCGTACGAGTCACCGGTGACGACGAGGGCCTGCCGGGCGTCGACCGGCATCCTCCCCCTGGTCCGCAGCCCCAGCCCGGGGATCAGGGCGGGGCGAAGACCCGGGGCCCGTGGCGCGGGCTCGGCGAACCGTCCCGGCGGCCCGTCCGCCTGCGAGCCCGCGGACGGCTTCCGACCACCCCGCCCGTCCCCGGCCTGCGCCCCGGCGGTCCCGGTGGAGGAGGCGGATGACGCCGGGGTGGCGCGGGAGGCGGTGTCGGTGACGGCCGTATCGCCGCAGGCGGCGAGCAGAACGATCACGGCAACGCAGCTACCGGCCCGGACGGCGTACGGGGGACGACGCCGGGCGGCCGACGTACGGGACACGGACACGGCTCTCTCTCCTCAGCGGACGTGCGGCGGCGCGGTGCGACGCGGGCCGGGTAGGTCGGATCGGTCACGGGCATGCGGCTCGACGGGACTCGCCGTCACGCTCGGCCCCGCCGACCCCAGTCAACGCCGAGTCACGAGAACGCGAATCCGCACGAGGGCCATACGGCGGTACGCACGCCGCGTCCGGACTCTTCTCCCGGCGGTCAGTCCGATCGCGGCGGCGGAACGCGACGCGGGCCGCCCGTACCGCAGGCCAGGCAGACCACCCAGCCCCGGAACCCACCGTCCTGCTGTCGCCACCCTTCGCCTCCGCAGGGGAACGGAGGCTCGACCTTTGCCGAGTCGAGGCCGCGGGCTCCGCGAAGAAGAAGTGCCCGGTGTGACAGGTGTGCCCGCTCTCGTACCCGACGTGCAGCACGGTGCGGGGAAGCCGTGTGTGGGCACAGACCTCAACCTCGGCAATGTGCCTGCACACACCCTGGCCGTCCATGACGTGGGCGCACAAGCGACCACGGAAGGTCATTCAGAAGCGATTCTGTGTGGCCACCGGCGGAGCCTGTGCCCGGCTCAGCCCACGTCATTTTCACCCCGCTCGCAGCGGACAAGGCCGAGCTCGATGGCGGGCCCGTGCCGAGCACTCAGATCGCTGAACCTGCCGACGCCCCGGCTCCGGACTCGGAGAACGAAGGCGACAAGGGCACGGCCTCCGCGACAACCGAACTGCCCAGCGGCTCAGTTGATCCGAAGGCCACCCCTGATGCCGAGGCTTCCGCAACCACTTCGTACAACTAAAGCGCCATGGTGCGCTACGCCGACAAGTACTGGAAGACGCCGAGCAACGACTATCGCACCTACCAGAACGACTGCACGAACTTCGTCTCCCAGGTGATGCGGGCCAGCGGCTGGAAGGCAACCTCCGGCAGCTACGCCAGCCGCAAGGACAACAAGAAGTGGTTCTATGCACGCACCGAATAAGGACGGCGCGACGAGCAGCGCAGGACCCTGTGTGTCCTCGCTGTCGTAAATCACGAACCCTGCGTACGCCGTGCCGGTGAGGTCGGCGACCTCGACGCAGTTGTTGCCGGCGCCGTCGGAGTACGACGACTTGCTGTGAACAAGCAGTCGGTTCCCTATGCCTCCCGCCACCGGCCACGGCCGATGACCTTGAGGCTTGGGCGGCTGCGGCTGGTGCCGCCGTGGAGGCCGCAGATCTTAGGAGTCGCCTGCGCGGTCTGGAATCACAGCAGCGATCCTGGCGTAGGCAACTGTCCACCGGACACAGGGGGTGTACAGGAGAAGTACGTCGCGGAGTACCGCGCGACATCCACCGTCCGAGGAGACGAAGCCACCGTCATTCCTGGACCTTTCCAGACGCCGGACTACGCCAAAAACCCGGCCGCCTTACACCTGCGCCGGGCGGGCCGCGCACTGCGCATCGGCGTCAGGAACGCGGACCCGACCCCGCCCGCGCCGCCGTTGCTCACTCGTCAAAGGACATGGCACCGCCCGTTGCGAGCAATCCAATGGCCGTGGGCCAGATCCGCAATCTGCCGCAGAAGCAAGAATTGACGTTCCGGTGCTCGCGCAGTCGACCCAGTGTGATGATCACTCGGCGGCCCCGCACCCAGGCACCCATCCGGCGGCCCCGGGGCCGCTCCGCGACAGAGGACCGACGGAAGGGACACGGCGTGCGCAGACTCGTCCACTACATCGCCACGACTCTCGATGGCTTCATCGCGGGCCCGGACGGCGCGGACCCCACTGGTCCGAACGGATTCTGGCCCATACCGGAGGACTACCTCCAGCACCTCGTGGCCGAGTACCCGGAGACGCTTCCCGTACATGCCCGGCAGGCGCTGTCTGTCACTGCGGGGGGCACCCACTTCGACACGGTGCTGGAGGGGCGGCGCAGCTACGAGATCGGTCTTGCGGCCGGGATCACCGACGCCTACCCGCACCTGCGTCACCTGGTATTTTCCCGGACCCTGAGCGAGAGCCCGGATCCGGCTGTCGAACTGGTCGCCGACGACCCGGTGGCGACCGTGCGGGAGCTCAAGCAGCTGGACGGCAAGGACATCTGGCTGCTCGGCGGAGCCGAGCTGGCGGGCTCCCTGTACGCCGAGATCGACACGCTGATCCTCAAGGTCGGCCCCCTGACCATCGGCGACGGGATCCCCCTGTTCTCCCGCAAGGCCACCTTCGACCCGCGCACCTGGACGCTCACCGACCACACCGCCCTTGAAAGCGGCGCGGTGTTCCTCACCTACACGCGCGTCACCGGCTGAGCGCTCCGGGCGGGCGGCGCTGCACGAGACCGGGCGCGGGCGCGCTCAGCGAACAGCCCCCCGGCCGTCCGGCCGGGGGGCTGTTTCACGTGGAACCAAGAGAAGGAACGGACGCTTACGACCTCGCCCGCGGTCGTTACTTCTCCGTCTTGTCGTTCGCCGTCGCGACCGGCTTGCGGAGCTGGATGTTCAGCTCGCGCAGGCGGGACTCGTCCAGCTCCGTCGGGGCGCCCATCATCAGGTCCTGGGCGTTGCCGTTGAGCGGGAAGGCGATGGTCTCGCGGATGTTGGGCTCGTCCGCGAGGAGCATCACGATGCGGTCGACGCCCGGAGCGATGCCGCCGTGCGGCGGCGCGCCGAGGCGGAAGGCGCGGAGCATGCCCGCGAACTCGTGCTCGACGGTCTCGCGGTCGTAACCGGCGATCTCGAACGCCTTGAGCATGACGTCGGGCTCGTGGTTGCGGATGGCGCCGGAGGACAGCTCGATGCCGTTGCAGACGATGTCGTACTGCCAGGCCAGGATGTCGAGCGGGTCCTTCTCCTCCAGGTCCTTCATGCCGCCCTGAGGCATCGAGAAGGGGTTGTGCGAGAAGTCGATCTTGCCGGTGTCCTCGTCCTTCTCGTACATCGGGAAGTCGACGATCCAGCAGAACCGGAAGACGTCCTCCTCGAAGTGGCCGGCGCGCTTGGCGGCCTCGACGCGGACGGCGGACATGATCTTGGAGACCTCGTCGAACTCGCCCGCGCCGAAGAAGACGGCGTGGCCGGGGACGAGGGACAGGCGCTCGGTGAGCGTCTTGACGTCGTTCTCGGTGAGGAACTTGGCGATCGGGCCGGCGAGGGCGCCGTCCTCGCCGACGCGGACCCAGGCCAGGCCCTTGGCGCCGTGCTGGACGGCATAATCGCCGAGGCCGTCGAAGAACTTCCGGGACTGACCCGCGGTGTCCGGGACCGGGAGGGCGCGGACGTGCTTGCCCGCGAACGCCTTGAACTCCGAGTCGGCGAAGATGTCGGAGATGTCGACCAGTTCCAGCTTGGCGCGCAGGTCCGGCTTGTCGTTGCCGTACTTCAGCATCGACTCGCGGAACGGGATGCGCGGGAACGGCGAGGTGACGTGGCGGCCGTTGCCGAACTCCTCGAAGAGCTCGGTCATCAGCTTCTCGATCGGCTGGAAGACGTCCTCCTGCTCGACGAACGACATCTCGACGTCGAGCTGGTAGAACTCGCCGGGCGAACGGTCGGCGCGGGCGTCCTCGTCACGGAAGCACGGCGCGATCTGGAAGTAGCGGTCGAAGCCCGAGATCATCAGCAGCTGCTTGAACTGCTGCGGGGCCTGCGGCAGGGCGTAGAACTTGCCCGGGTTCAGGCGGGACGGGACGACGAAGTCGCGGGCACCCTCGGGGGACGTCGCGGTGAGGATCGGGGTCGCCATCTCGTTGAAGCCGAGGGCCACCATCTTGGAGCGGATGGAGGCGATGACGGCCGAGCGCAGCATGATGTTGCGGTGCATGCGCTCGCGGCGCAGGTCGAGGAAGCGGTACTCCAGGCGCCGCTCCTCGTTGACCCCGTCCTCGGTGTTGATCGTGAACGGCAGCGGGGCGGCCTCGCCCAGCACCTCGACCTCGGTGACCTCGACCTCGACCTCACCGGTCGGGAGCTCCGGGTTGACGTTCTCGGCGCCGCGCGCGGAGACCTTGCCGTCGATACGTACGACGGTCTCCTTGGTGAGCTTCGCCAGCGCCTCGTTGGCGGGGGTGCCGGGGCGGGCGACGAGCTGCACCAGGCCGTAGTGGTCGCGCAGATCGATGAAGAGGATGCCGCCCAGGTCTCGGCGATTGTGCAGCCAGCCGCTCAGCCGGACGTCGGTGCCGACGTCAGAGGCGCGGAGCTCGCCGCAGGTGTGGGACCTGTACCGATGCATCGTCGTTCATCCAGTCTTCGCGGTTCGGGGTGGATTCAACCACCCCAGGCTACCGCCCACGCCCGCACCAATTCATTGACATTGACATTTCAAGATCGCCCGGCGGCGGCGCGGGCCCCCGGGCGAGCCGCCCCCGGACCATCCGGCGGGGCCTCACCTCGGACCGCCCCGGCGGGGCCACGCCCCGGACCTCGTACACGACTTCTCCGGGTGCGCCCGCCCCGAGCAGCGGCCCGCGTGGCCGCTATGGCCGCCCACAGTGGCGTTTACCGAGCAGATCTTCTTAAAGTGGGGCAATGCGCACCGAGGATGTCCTGGCCGCGACCGCGACCGGTCTGTGGCGCTGGGACAGCGGAGCCCGGACCGTGACGCTTGACGCGGAGGCGGCCCGGCTGCTCGGGCTGCCCGCGACGGCCGGTGTCTTCCGCGAGTCGGCGGTACGTTCCCACTTTCATCCGGTCGACTGGAACGAGATACACGGAGTGGTGGGCCTCGCGCTCGCCGAGGGCACCCTCGCCGAGGCCCGGCTGCGGATCGTGGATCCGCAGGGACGGGTGCTGCGCACGGTACGCAGCCGGTCCAAGCCGCTGACGCTCGGGAACGAACCGCTGCCGCCCATGAACGAGTCGGTGCCACCCGGAGGGTCACCCTCGGACCTCACGGATCCCTCGGACCTCACGGATCCCTCAGACCTCACGGATCCCTCGGATCTCGCGGATCCCGTGGACCTCATGGATCCCTCGGACTACATGGATCCCGTGGACCGTACGGATCCCGTGGAGCACACAGGCCCCTCAGGCCCCATGGGTCTCACGGGCCCTGCGGGCCACACAGCCCCCGTGGGCCGCACAGCCCCCGTGATCACCACGGACGCCGTGAGCCCCGCGAACGTCAGAAATCCCACGAAAGAGTCGGTGCCGCCCGAGAAGCCGGGCGGCGCCTCCTTCATCATGGTGGGCACCCTCCAGGAGGTCGCCGAGCGGCAGTCCGGGACCACCAGGACCGGGACCGGCACCACCACCGGGGACTGGCACCGCTCCCGCGAGGCGTTCCTGCTGGACGCGGGCCGCGCGCTGGCCGAGGCCCGGTCCACCGAGGAAGTGCTGCGGGTCGCCGCCTCGCTCTCCATGCCCGGGTTCTCGCCGGACGGCCTGGCCGTCTTCGGAGTCGCGGGCGACCGGTTGACGATCACCGGGCACTACGGGCACAAGAAGGACGACGAGCGTCCCTTCAACGGCATGCCGTTGGACGCCGACTACCCGGCCGCCGAGGTCATACGGACGGGGCGGGCGATCTATCTGCCCTCGCCCGAGGAGTACCGGCGCCGCTACCCGGGCACCTGGCCGCTCGCCAGCACGTTCGGCCGCCGGTCCTGGGCCTTTCTGCCGCTGACAGTGGCGGGGCGGACCATGGGCGCCTGGCTGGCGGCGTTCCGCCAGCCGGTGGCGTTCACGACGGACGAACGGTCGGTGCTGACGACGGTGGCCCGGATGCTGGCCCAGGCGCTGGCCCGCGCCGGGGTCGCCGAGACCGAGCGTGAACTGTCGCTGGGACTGCAACGCTCGATGATGCCGTCCCTCGGCCCCGGGGTCCCCGGGATGACGGTCGCCGCCCGCTACGTCCCGACCGGCGGCGGGCTCCAGGTCGGTGGCGACTGGTACGACATGATCCCGCTCCCCAACGGCCGCATCGCCCTCGTCATCGGTGACGTCCAGGGCCACGACGTGCGCGCCGCTGGGCTGATGGGGCAGTTGCGCATCGCGCTGCGCGCGTACGCCGCCGAGGGCCACCGGCCGGACGCGGTGCTCTCGCGTGCGTCCCGCTTCCTCTCCGGGCTCACCGACGCCTACGAGGACGGGGAGGGGCCCGGCCCCCGCTTCGCGACCTGCCTGTACGCGGAGGCCGACCCGGAGACCGGAACCCTCGACATCGCGCGGGCCGGCCACCCCCACCCCGTGGTGGTGACGGCCGACGGGACCGCGACGATCCGCTTCACCGACGGCGGGCTGCCGCTCGGCATCGAGTCGGACGCGGACTACCCGACGAGCAGGCTCACCCTGGAGCCCGGCGAGACGATCATGCTCTGTACGGACGGGCTGATCGAGACCGGCGGCCACGACATGGCGACGGGCTGGCTCCGGCTGCGGCCGATCCTGGAACAGCAGACGGCCGACCTGGAAAAGCTCGCCGATGCCCTCGTGCAGGCCGTGCACGGACCGACCGCCCACTACACGACGGGCCCGCTGGCGGACCGCCGCGAGGACGACCTCGCCGTACTGCTGCTGCGGCGCGACGGCGAACCGTCGCAGGAGACGACGACGCGCCGGGCCACGCTGACCATCGCACAGGCCGCACCGGAGCGGATCTCGGCGGCCCGGCAGCAGCTGCGGGAGCTGCTGCACGACTGGGCGGATCCGGAGCAGGTCGACGCCGCGGTGCTGATGGTCTCCGAGATGACCACCAACGTCCTCGTCCACACGGACGGGGACGCGCTGCTGATCGTCCGGGCAACCGGGGAATCGGGGGAGCGTCGGCTCCGGGTCGAGGTGGCCGACGGCAGCGACGAACTGCCGCACCGGCGAAGCCCCGGGGAGATGGCCTCCAGCGGACGCGGGCTCCTGCTGCTGGAAATGCTCGCCGACGCGTGGGGCGTGGACCCCAGGGGCGGAGGAAAGCTGATCTGGTTCGAGCTGTACGAACCGGGCGCGAGCGCGGAAGCACGGACACCCGCGGAAGCGGAAACAGGACCGGAGCCAGGAACGGCAGCAGGAACGGGAACGACAAGGGACGCGTGAACGGACGCGTGAACGGCGACCAAAGCCGAAACGGACACGGGAACAGGCACGGGAGCGGATGCCGGCCCGGGCCCCGGGTCGGACGGCTGAACCGGCCCCTCCACTGAGCGCTTCCGTCCCGCCCCTCCCCCTTCTCAGGCCTCGGAGGGGCCGGAGGAACCGGGCGAGGCGCCGGACGGGGAAGGGCCGGACGGGGAGGCGCCGGCCGGACCGGGACGGTCCCCGCGCAGTTCGCCGATGATCCCGAAGGCCGCCGCGCACACCGGCACCGCGAGCAGCATGCCCAGCAGCCCCGCCACCCCGGCGCCCGCGGTGATCGCGATCATGATCGTGGCCGGGTGCATCTGAACCGTACGGCTCTGGATCATCGGTTGCAGGACGTGGCCCTCCAGCACCTGTACGGCGAGCACGACGCCCAGCGCCCACAGCGCGATCACCACCCCCCGGTCGGCGAGCGCCACCAGGATCGCGACCGCGCCGGAGATGAACGCCCCGAGATACGGGATGTACGCGCCGACGAAGACCAGCGCCCCCAGCCCCACGGCGCCGGGTACACGCAGGATCAGCAGACCGACGGTGATGCAGACCGCGTCGATCAGGGCGATGAACGTGGTGCCGCGCATGAAGCCCTGGACCGCCTCGAAGGCCCGCCGCCCCATGGCCTCGACCAGGTCGCCCGTACCGCGCGGGGCGACCGCGTGGGCGAGGCCCGCGGCCCGGTCGGAGTCGCGCAGGAAGAAGAAGGTCAGCAGCAGGGCCAGGACGCTCGTCGCGAGCAGCGAACCGATCAGGCTGATCCCGGACAGGAGCCCGCCCGCGGCGCTCGCACCGAATTTCTCCAGGATCTTCTGCGCGTTGGCGGCGAGTGCGTCCACATCGGTCGTCCCTCTGATCCCGAGGTGGTCGACGAACCACTGCCCGGTGCGTTTGAGCGAACCGAGGATCTGCGGGCCGGTGTCCACGAGCGCGGTGACGACGATGTATCCTGCGCCGCCGACCACCGCGACGAGCAGGGCGCAGGTGAGCCCCGCGGCCACCGAACGGTTCATGCCGCGCGCCGTCAGCCTGCTGTGGACCGGGCCGAGCAGGGCCGTACCGAGCAGGGCGAGCAGTACGGGCGTGACGGCCGTCTTGAAGGCTACGCACAGCCAGATGGCGACCGCCACGACCCCGGTGACGAGGAGGACGACACCGCACCAGGCGGCGGTGCGCCGAGCGCCGTCGGGCAGAAGGGGCTTCTGGGTCTGCACGCTCCCATCCGATCATGTCGTGAATGCAATGTCTCGCCCGTGCCGCCGTACGGGCGACGGGCCGCCACGCCCCGGGCGTCGCGAGCCGGTGAACCTTTCCGGTCGCAGCACTAGGGAATCATGCACGATATCGGGACGAAGGGTCACCCCCCGGAGGGCGGGCAGCCGGGGGGTGACCCGGAGCAGGACGGCTCACATACCGTGGACGGCCGGGATCCGACCGAGCCGGCCGGCCTGGAAGTCCTCGAACGCCTGCTTGAGTTCGGCCTGACTGTTCATCACAAACGGTCCGTAGTGCGCCATCGGCTCACGGATCGGACGGCCGCCGAGCAGCACGACCTCCAGGTCCGGGGTGTTGCCGTCCTGCTTCTCGTCCGCGCGGACGGTCAGCGAGGAACCGGCGCCGAAGACCGCGGTCTGCCCCAGATGGATCGGACGGCGGTCCGCGCCGACGCTGCCGCGCCCGGCCATCACGTACACGAGCGCGTTGAAGTCCTCGCGCCACGGCAGGGTCACCTCGGCACCGGGCCGGATGGTGGCGTGGACCATCGTGATCGGGGTGTGGGTGACGCCGGGGCCATCGTGCCCGTCGAGCTCACCGGCGATGACGCGGAGCAGCGCGCCGCCGTCCGGGGAGGCGAGGAGCTGGACCTGGCCACCGCGGATGTCCTGGTAGCGCGGGTCCATCATCTTGTGGGACCTGGGCAGGTTCACCCAGAGCTGGAGGCCGTGGAAGAGGCCGCCCGACATCACGAGGGACTCCGGCGGCGCCTCGATGTGCAGGAGGCCCGAACCGGCGGTCATCCACTGGGTGTCACCGTTCTGGATGATGCCGCCGCCACCGTTGGAGTCCTGGTGGATGAAGGTGCCGTCGATGATGTAGGTGACGGTCTCGAAGCCGCGGTGCGGGTGCCACGGGGTTCCCTTCGGCTCCCCGGGCTGATACTCCACCTCGCCCATCTGGTCCATCATGATGAACGGATCGAGGTGCTTGTAGTTGATCCCGGCGAACGCGCGGCGAACCGGGAAGCCCTCGCCCTCGTATCCGCTCGGTGCCGTCGTGACGGCGAGCACGGGACGGGCGACGGCGTCGCCGGAAGCGGCGACCTTGGGCAGAGTCAGCGGGTTTTCGACGGTCACTGCGGGCATGGGAGCCACCTCCGGTTTGTCCTGCCTCCAATTTAGTTGAACAATGAACATCACGCAAGGCGCCCGGCATTCCCGTGCCGGAACCCCCGCACGGGAAGCCACGGCGGCAACCCCCGCACCGGAACGACGAGGGGCCCGCACCGCGCCCGGGTGCCGCCGGTTGATCACCGGCGGTGTCCGAACGTGGCACGGGCCCCTGAGAAGGACGGGGGAGAAGCGAGGGCGTCAGCCGTACATGCGACGCATCGCGAAGTCGACCATCTGCTCCACGGCCTTGGCGTCGAAGACCATGCGGTGCTCGCCCTCCATGTCGAGGACGAAGCCGTAGCCGGTCGGCAGCAGGTCGATCACCTCGGCGCCGGTGATCACGAAGTACTTGGACTCCTTGCCCGCGTACCGCCGCAGCTCCTTGAGCGTGGTGAACATCGGGATCACCGGATGCTGCGTGTTGTGCAGCGCGAGGAATCCCGGGTTGTCGCCGCGCGGGCAGTAGACCTTCGACGTGGCGAAGATCTGCTGGAAGTCCTCCGCGGACAGCGAGCCGGTGGTGAAGGCGCGTACCGCGTCCCGGAGGGACGGCGGCGAGGGCTCGGGATACAGCGGCTGCTCGCCGTAGCCGCCGCCCATCTGCTGCTGCGCGCCCGGGTTCTGGTCGTAGCCGTACATGCGGCAAAGAGTAATCGGACACATCGCCCCCTTGAGGGGTTGCATCTTATTACTGACGGGTAGCATCATCGGACGGGTCAGCTGATATGCGCACCGCCAGCTCGTCGCCCACCCGGCCCGCACGCCGCGCCCGGGGCGTCGCGTGCCACTGCTATTGATTACGGAGAGCCTTCCATGGGGCACTACAAGTCGAATCTCCGCGACATCGAGTTCAACCTCTTCGAGGTGCTCGGTCGCGACAAGACGTACGGCACCGGTCCGTTCGCCGAGATGGACGTCGAGACGGCGAAGAGCATCCTCGACGAGATCACCCGCCTCGCGGAGAACGAGCTGGCCGACTCCTTCGCCGATGCCGACCGCACCCCGCCGGTCTTCGACCCGGAGACCAACACCGCGCCGGTCCCGGACACGTTCAAGAAGTCGTACCAGGCCTTCATGGACTCCGAGTACTGGCGCCTGGGCCTGCCCGAGGAGATCGGCGGCACCACCTCGCCGCGCTCCCTGATCTGGGCGTACGCGGAGCTGCTGCTGGGCTCGAACCCGGCCATCTGGATGTACTCCTCCGGCCCGGCGTTCGCCGGGATCCTCTTCGACGAGGGCAACGAGGCGCAGAAGAAGGTCGCACAGATCGCCGTCGAGAAGCAGTGGGGCTCGACGATGGTGCTGACCGAGCCGGACGCCGGTTCGGACGTCGGCGCGGGCCGCACGAAGGCGGTCGAGCAGGAGGACGGCTCCTGGCACATCGAGGGCGTTAAGCGGTTCATCACCTCGGGCGAGCACGACATGTCCGAGAACATCCTCCACTACGTGCTGGCCCGCCCCGAGGGCGCCGGACCCGGCACCAAGGGCCTCTCGCTCTTCCTCGTCCCCAAGTTCCACTTCGACTGGGAGACCGGCGAGCTGGGCGAGCGCAACGGCGCGTACGCGACGAACGTCGAGCACAAGATGGGCCTCAAGGCGTCCAACACCTGCGAGATGACGTTCGGCGACAAGCACCCGGCCAAGGGCTGGCTGATCGGCGACAAGCACGACGGCATCCGCCAGATGTTCCGCATCATCGAGTTCGCCCGCATGATGGTCGGCACGAAGGCCATCGCGACCCTGTCGACCGGATACCTGAACGCGCTGGAGTACGCCAAGGAGCGCGTCCAGGGCAGCGACCTGTCGCAGTTCATGGACAAGACCGCGCCCAAGGTCACCATCACGCACCACCCCGACGTGCGCCGCTCCCTCATGACGCAGAAGGCGTACGCGGAGGGCATGCGCTCCCTCGTCCTGTACACCGCGTCCGTCCAGGACGCGATCCAGGAGAAGGAGGCCGCGGGCGAGGACACCAAGGCGCTGAACGGCCTGAACGACCTGCTGCTCCCGATCGTGAAGGGCTACGGCTCCGAGAAGTCCTACGAGCAGCTGGCGCAGTCGCTCCAGACGTTCGGCGGCTCCGGGTACCTCCAGGAGTACCCGATCGAGCAGTACATCCGTGACTCCAAGATCGACACGCTGTACGAGGGCACGACGGCGATCCAGGGCCAGGACTTCTTCTTCCGGAAGATCGTCCGTGACCAGGGCGCCTCGCTGAACACCCTGTCCGAGGAGATCAAGCAGTTCCTCACCGACGCCCAGGGCGACGAGGAGCTGTCCGGCGCGCTGGACTCGCTCGCCAAGGCGGCCGTGGACCTGGAGGCGATCGTCGGCACGATGATCACCGACCTCACCGCGACCGGCGAGGACGTCAAGAACATCTACAAGGTGGGCCTGAACACCACCCGCCTGCTGATGGCCTCCGGCGATGTCGTGGTCGGCTACCTGCTGCTCAAGGGCGCGCACGTCGCGTCCCAGAAGCTGGCCACCGCCTCCGCGAAGGACGTCGCCTTCTACCAGGGCAAGATCGCCGCCGCGAAGTTCTTCGCCGCGAACGTCCTGCCGGGCGTCTCCACCGAGCGGGCGCTCGCCGAGTCCGTCGACAACTCGCTGATGGAGCTGGACGAGGCCGCGTTCTAGTGCCGCGGCAGGCAACGTTTGCCCGTCAAGGAGCGCGTCCGGTACGTGCTCTCGGTGTGCCGGCCGAAAGCCCTCGGATGGGGTCTCCCCTGCTCGAACGAAGTCGAGAGCTTGGGGAAGGGCTACGTGGGCTTTCGGCCAACGCCGAAGGGGGTCCCCCCTGGCCCTTGAGGCCTTGGGGGAGTGCGTGCCGGACGGTGCGACGGGGCAAACGTTGCCGGGAGCGGCACTAGGCCTCTCCCGCCCGGGATCGTCGACCGGCACCGCCACCCGTACGCACTTTCGGGTGGCGGTGCCTTCGTACGGGCTGGGCACGCTGCGGGCACGGCCGAGAATCCCGTTCATGGGAGGAACCACGACCACCGAGGCACTGCCCGAAGCGTCGTGATCGCGGCGCTTCGGGGACGGCGCGCCGCCGTCCCGTACGGCGACGCGTGCCGACTGCGGGACGACGGGGAAACGTTCCGGCCCGGCCTCGTTACAGTGAAGAACATGAGTTCCTCCCTCCGCTTCGACCGCGGGCACACCGACGACCTGATGGCCTTCCTGATGGCCTCCCCCTCCCCGTACCACGCGGTGGCCACCGCGGCGGCGCGGCTGGAGAAGGCCGGGTTCCGGCAGGTCGAGGAGACCGCGGCCTGGGACGGCACTCACGGAGGGAAGTACGTCCTGCGCGGCGGCGCGATCGTGGCCTGGTACGTGCCGGAGGGCGTCGAGGCGCACACCCCGTACCGGATCGTCGGTGCGCACACCGACTCGCCGAACCTGCGGGTCAAGCCGCTGCCCGACACCGGGGCGCACGGCTGGCGCCAGGTCGCCGTGGAGATCTACGGCGGGACGCTCCTCAACACCTGGCTGGACCGCGATCTCGGGCTCGCCGGGCGGATCTCGCTGCGCGGGGGAACGCACCGGCTGGTGAACATCGACCGGCCGCTCCTGCGCGTGCCGCAGCTGGCCGTGCACCTGGACCGCTCGGCCAACCCGGACGGTCTGAAGCTCGACCGGCAGAAGCACATGCAGCCGATCTGGGGTCTCGGGGACGTCGAGGAGGGCGACCTGATCCGGTTCGTCGCCGAGGAGGCCGGAGTCGACGCCGATGACGTCATCGGCTGGGACCTGATGCCGCACCCCGTCGAGCCGCCCGCCTACCTGGGCCGGGACCGCGAGCTGCTGGCCGGCCCGCGGATGGACAACCTGCTCTCCGTGCACGCGGCGACCGCAGCGCTCGCCGCCGTCGCCGGGCAGCCGGACGCCGAGCTCCCGTACATCCCGGTCATGGCGGCCTTCGACCACGAGGAGAACGGCTCCCAGTCGGACACCGGCGCCGACGGGCCGCTGCTGGGCACGGTGCTGGAGCGCTCGGTGTTCGCGCGCGGCGGTTCGTACGAGGACCGCGCACGGGCGTTCGCCGGTACCGTCTGCCTCTCCTCCGACACCGGCCACGCCATCCACCCCAACTACGCCGAGCGCCACGACCCGACCCACCACCCGGTGGTCAACGGCGGGCCGATCCTCAAGGTCAACGTCAACATGCGGTACGCGACCGACGGCGGCGGCCGGGCCGTGTTCGCGGAGGCGTGCCGGAAGGCGGGCGTGCCGTGGCAGACGTTCGTCTCCAACAACTCGATGCCGTGCGGCACCACCATCGGGCCGATCACCGCCGCCCGGCACGGCATCCAGACCGTGGACATCGGCGTCCCCATCCTGTCGATGCACAGCGCCCGCGAACTGTGCGGCGCGGACGACCCGTACCTGCTGGCCAACGCGCTGTCGGCGTTCCTGACGGGCTGATCCGCCGGGCCGGGCCACCGGGCTGCCCCATCGGGACGGCCCTTGGCCACCAGGCCGATCCGCCGGGTCGATCAGCCGGGAAGGAACTCCTCGGGCCGACGGCCCCGCGGTCGACCGGGAATCGCCGCTCTCGGCTCCCCGACACCCCCGATATCCTGGGGCTATGCCGTGCCCCCGCCGGGGCGCATCCCGCCCGGAAGGGGAGCCGCACGTGGAGTTCCGGCTGCTCGGCACCGTCTCCGTAGAAACGCTCACCGGACCGCTGCCGCTCGGACCCGCGAAACGCCGCAGCCTGCTCGCCGCGCTGTTGCTGTCCGCCAACACCCCCGTGTCCATGGCCCGGTTGACGGACTCGCTGTGGGACGAAGCCCCGCCGCTGCACGCCCGCGGCGTCATCCAAGGACACGTGTCCCGGCTGCGTGCCCTCCTGGTCGGCGCGGACGCCGGGGCATACGGGGTGGAGCTGGTCACCCTCGGCGACGCGTACCTGCTCCGGCTGCCGGAGTCCCTGCTGGACACGCACCGGTTCGAGGAACTCCTGCTGCTGGCACGGGAACAGCGTGATCCCGCGGACTCCGTGCTGATGCTCAAGGAGGCCCTGTCCCTGTGGCAGGGCCCGGCGCTCACCGGGGTGTTCGCCGCCCCGCCGCTCCAGGCCGCCGCCCACTCCCTGGAGGAGTCACGGCTGGCGACTGTTGAGCAACTCGCCTACGCCTACGGGGCGTTGGGCGAGCACAGCCGGGCCGCGGCGGTGCTGCGAACGGAGGCTGCCGCGCATCCGATGCGGGAGTCGCTGGCCGCCGCCCTGATGACGGCGCTGTACCGGGCGGGGCGCCAGTCCGAGGCGCTGGACTGGTTCCACCGCACCCGGCGGCTGCTCGCCGAGGAGTTGGGCATCGACCCGGGACACGAACTCGCCGACGCGTACGCCCTGATCCTGCGCGGCGACCCCGGCCCGGAGCGCGCCGCCGAGCCGGACCGTACGGCCGGAGGAGCGGACGGGACCGACCGTGCGGCCGGAACGGACCGCACGGACGGAGCGCACCACGCACCGGTCCACTCGGTCCAGACGGACCGTGCGGACGGACCGGGTCTCGCGGGCCGCGCAGCCGTCCTGTCGCCTCCCCATGCCCCCACCGCCCCGGCTCTGGCTCCCTCGGCCGGCGAACCGCGCCCCGCCGATCTGCTCCCCCGCGCGCCCCGCGGCTTCCAGGGACGGGCCGCCGAGCTGGCCGCGCTCGGCCGGGCCGCGGCGGGCGAGGCACCCGTCTGCCTGGTCACCGGACCGGCGGGGGTGGGGAAGACCGCGCTGGCCCTCCACTGGGCGCACCGCAACGCCGCAGCCTTCCCGGACGGGCGGCTCTTCGCCGATCTGCGCGGGTTCAGCGACACCGGTGAACCCGCGGCCGTGGAGGTCCTGCGCGAGTTCCTGCTGGCGCTGGGCGTCGCACCGCGTCGCGTCCCGGAGTCCGTGACCGCGGCGGCCGCGCTGTTCCGGTCGCTGACCGACCGGCGCCGACTGCTCGTCGTCCTCGACAACACCCGCGACTCCGCCTCCGTCCGGCCGCTGCTGCCCGGCGGCGCCGACTGCGTCACGCTGGTCACCAGCCGCAACCGGCTGGAGGGCCTCATCGCCTCGGACGCGGCCCGCCCCGTGCCGGTCGATGTCCTCGAACCCCAGGACGGCACCGCCCTGCTGGCCGGAGTGCTCGGCGAGGAACGGGTCCTCGCCGAACCCGTGGCGGCCCGACGGCTCGCCGAACTGTGCGGGGGCCTGCCCCTGGCCCTGCGGGTCACCGCGGCCCGGCTGGCCGGGCGCCCCCACTGGACGCTGGCGGGCCTGGCCGACGAACTGGCCGACGAGCGCAGCCGGCTGACGTACCTCGATGTCGACGACACCGGTGTCCCGGCCGCGCTGCGGCTGACCGTGCAGCAGCTGTCGCCGGACGCCGTCCACCAGTTCACCCGGCTCGGGCACCACCCCGGCAGCCACTTCGACCCGTACACGGCCGCCGCGCTCGCCGGTACGGACCCGGTCACCGCCGCGGCGGCACTGGAACGGCTCGCCACCGCCCATCTCGTCACCGAGACGGCTCCCGGGCACTGGATTCTGCACGACCTGGTGCGCCTCTACGCCCGCGGCCTGGACCCGGCTTCCGCGGACGAGGCGCTCCGCGATGTCCTCGACCACTACATCGCCACCGCACTCGCCGCCGCCGACACGGCCGAACCCGGCGGTGAGCCCTGCTTCGTCGTGCCGGAGGACTTCCGCGCGCCCGCCGCGGTCCGGGACTTCGCCGACCGGGCGACGGCCATGCGCTGGCTGGCCGCCGAACGCGACGATCTCGCCCTCGCCGCCGTGGCGGCCCGGACCGCGGGACTCCACGACCGGGCCTGGCGGATCATCCTCCTCCAGTGGCCGCAGGTCGTGTGGCGGGTACGGGACAACTGGTCGCCGCTGCTGGAGCTGGCCCTCGGCTCCGCCCGCGCCGAGAAGGACCCGTACGCCGAGTCGCGGGTGCTCAACCTGCTGGGCTGGGTGCTCACCGAGGAGGGCAGGACCGCGGAGGCCATCGCCCTGCTGGAACGCTCGCCCGGTCTCGCCCGGCAGGCCGGTGACCGGCTCGGCGAGGCAACCGCGCTGGTCAACCTGGCCGTCGTCCAGGCCGAGGACGGCGGGCTCGACGCGGCGTTGGAGGACTGCGCCCGCGCCGTCGACCTGGCCCGCGAGGAGGGCGACGCGCACACGGAGATGCTCGCCCTGCAGCATCTCGCCCGGATGCAGCTCACCGCGAACCGGCCGCAGGACGCCCTCGACTCCGCTCGCGCGGCCCTCGACCTCGGGCCCGAACAGGAGGAGGAGGCCCGCCGGGTACTGCTGCTGACCGTCGGCGGAGAGGCCCGGCTGGCGCTCGGCGACGAGGAGGAGGGCATCCGGATGCTGGACCTGGCGGCAGCGGAGGCGGAACGCGCCGGGTACGACCAGGGGGCGGTCCGGGCCCTCGAAGCACTGCTGCGGGTCACCGCACGCGCGGAGTACCGCAGACGGTACGAAGAGGCGGTCAGGCGGCTCGCCGTCGGCGACGACTGAGCCCGCGCCGCGTGCGTTCCCACCGTTCGAGCGGGCGGGCGCGGCGGCGAGGAGACCCACGCAGGCACCCACCAGGACAGCTGCACAGGCAACCGCGGGGGACAGCCGCGCAGGCAACCGCGGGGGACAGCCGCGCAGGCAACCGCGAGGCCGCCCGCGCAGGCACCTGTGGAGAGGTGCCCCCGAGGAGCCCTGCGGGAGCGCCCGCGCGAGCCCCTGCGAAGACGTCCGCTCAAGCCCTGACAAAGACGCCCGCGCAGCACGGCAGGGAACGTCAGCGGGACGTCAGCGGGACAACAGCGGAACATGAGCGACGGGCCCCAGACTCATGGATGTCAGCAGGTCAGAGGCGTCCGCCGGATGACCGGGGCCGAGGCGTCCGCCTCCCATCGCACTCATCACACTCGTCACACTCGGGGGAAAAGAAACCATGAGTACCTTCCGCAGCCGCTCCGCCGTCCTCGCCGCCGCGACCACCGCCGTGCTCGCCCTGGCCCTCACCGCCTGCGGCGGCAACGACGACACCGGCACGAAGTCCGCCGGCCCGGCGAACGACGCCGCAGCGGCTGCCGCCTCGGCGGACTCCTCCCAGTCAGCGACCGACGGGACGACCACGACCACCGCGAAGTCCGGCGGGGCCGCGCAGAACACCGGGACCACGAAGACGGGCGCCTCGAAGACCGGCACGTCCAACGGCGGCGCCAAGACGGGGGGCGGCAACACCAGCGACAGCTACGCCTACGCGCACCCGTGCAAGAGCGGGGACCTGTCGGTGCGCGTGTACCCCCGTCAGGGCTCGGCCACCCAGCACGTGATCGAGGTCAACAACGTCGGCGCGAACTCCTGCGGCCTGAGCTACTTCCCGCAGGTCAGCCTGGGCGCCGCGAAGGCCTCGGACCACAGCGGGGACGTGCAGCCGAAGGTTCCCGGGGGCCTGGGCGGCGCACCGGCCTACCCGGTCAAGCCGAAGACGGCCGCCATCGCGGTGATCGACCTCAACCCGAAGGGCGGCGACGGCATGACCTGGATCAACGAGATGAACGTGCTCGCCGACGGCGACCACATGCCCAACGCGGACACGCAGAACTTCGACCTCGGCCCCGATGTGAAGGTGCTCGACCCGAAGCTCGGCCTGTACCGGAGCACGGTCGCCGACGCGGTGAGCTCCATGAAGCAGGCGGGCACCTCCTGACCCACTGAGCCGGGCCGTACGACGAGCCCCGCGGGACGCGCGGCCCCGCCTCGCCGTGTGGACACCGCACCCGGACGCGGAAGGCCCTCCGCGTCCGGGGCTCCGTCGCGCCGTCAGGCCCGCTCCTGCTCCTGCTCGTCCAGCCCTGCCAGCACCAGCGGCAGTCGGGGCGTTCCCCCCGTACTCACGCGGACGGGGACGCCCCAGTCCTGTTGGTGGACGTGACAGGCCGGGTACTCGTTCGACGGGTCGTCGTCGCAGGAGGCGGCCATCGCGGAGACGTGCAGCACCCCCTCGGTGAACCCGTCGGCCAGGACCAGGTCGCGGAAGAGGTCGCTGCCGGCACCGGCCCCCTCCGCCAGGAGTTCCGGCGGGGTCGCGGAGACCAGCAGCCGCGTCGACGGGCCGTACCGGGTGTCCAGCTTCTGCCCGGCGGGCGCCCGGAAGACCACGTCGAGCCGGAGCGTGCCGGGAGCGATCTCGGTGGCGGCGCGTTGCGTGCGGTGCGCCCGGTCGACGACGCGGACGGCCTCCTCGGGCAGTCGCAGCCGGGTCAGCCGGTGCCGGGCGGACTCGACGACCACGAGGTCGCCGTCGACCAGCACGGAGTCGCTGGGCTCGCGCAGATCCGTGGCCAGGGTGGTGACCTCGCCGCTCGCGGGGTCGTAGCGCCGCAGCGCGTGGTTGTACGTGTCGCAGACGGTGACGGACCCGTCGGGCAGGGCGGTCACCCCCAGCGGATGCTGGAACAGCGCCTGGTCCGCGGCGCCGTCGCGGTGCCCGAAGTCGAAGAGGCCGGTGCCGACAGCCGTACGGACGGCGAAGCCGGTGCCGTCGCGCTCGACGTACCGGAGCGCCGACGTCTCCGAGTCCGCGACCCACAGCCGTTCCCCGTCCGCCGACACGGCGAGCCCCGAGGGCTGGGCGAACCACGCCTCCTCGGCCGGCCCGTCGACCAGGCCCTCGTTGGTCGTGCCCGCGGCGACCCGCACGGTCTCCGTCGCGGGGTCGTAGGTCCACAGCTGGTGGACCCCCGCCATGGCGATCCACAGCCGGTCCGCGAACCAGGCGACGTCCCAGGGCGAGGAGAGGTCGACCTCGCGGGCCGGACCGGACGTCGGCGACCCCTGCCACCACTGGCGGCCGGTACCGGCGAGGGTCGTCACCGTTCCCGTGGTGCGGTCCAGGGCCCGGACGGCGTGATTCACCGTGTCCGCGACCGCGATCCGGCCGTCGGGCAGCACGGCGAGTCCCTGCGGTTCGGAGAACCGGGCGTCGTCCGCCGCGCCGTCGGCATACCCCCGGTCGCCGGTGCCGACGTGGCGGCGCACCGTCTCGCCGTCTGCTTCGAGCTCGACCAGGCGGTGGCGGGTGGCGTCGGAGACGAGGAAGCCCCCGTCGGGCAGGAGCAGTGCCTTGCCGGGAAACCGCAGATGCGTGGCGACCGGCTCGGGCGGCACGTAGGGGCCGTCGCCGCGCCGCAGCGTGCCCTTCGCCGCGTGCTCGGTCTCCAGCTCCTCGACCAGCTTCTCGATGGCATGGGCGTGGCCCTCGCCCGCGTGCTGCGCGACGACATAGCCCTCGGGGTCGATGACGACCAGGGTGGGCCAGGCCCGTACGGCGTACTGCTTCCAGGTCGCCAGCTCCGGATCGTCGAGGACCGGGTGCCGGACCTCGTACCGCTCGACCGCGTCGACGACCGCCTCGTGCTCGGCCTCGTGGACGAACTTCGGTGAGTGGACCCCGATGATCACGACGGTGTCGCGGTGCTTCTCCTCCAGCTCGCGCAGCTCGTCGAGGACGTGCAGACAGTTCACACAGCAGAAGGTCCAGAAGTCCAGGACGACGATGCGTCCGCGCAGGTCGGCGAGGGTGTACTGCCGGTCTCCCGTATTGAGCCAGCCGCCCTTGCCGATCAGTTCGGGGGCCCTGACGCGCGCACGTGTTGCCATGTCGACAGTCAACAGCACCGCGAACCGCACGCATTCCGGAGGGTGCGCGCGGGCCGGAAGGTACGTGTGGGCCGGAAAGGGTCCACATGTTCCGGAAGCGGGGTCCGCGCGTTCCCGGGGTCCGCGTGTTCCGGAGAGTCATGGGGGAACCTGTGGGCCATGAGATTCCAGGTGCGGGAACGCCTCTTCGGCATCGGTGACGACTACTGGATCGAGGACACCGACGGCCGCAAGGTCTTCCTCGTCGACGGCAAGGCCATGCGGCTGCGGGACACCTTCGAGCTGAAGGACACCGAGGGCCATGTACTGGTCGAAATCCGTAAGAAGCTGTTCAGCCTCCGCGACACGATGCTCATCGAGCGCGGCGGCGAACAGCTCGCCACGATCAGGCGCAAGCGGCTGTCACTGCTGCGCAACCACTACCGGGTCACGCTGGTCGACGGGACCGAGCTGGACGTCAGCGGCAGGATCCTCGACCGCGAATTCGCCGTCGAGTACGACGGGGAGCTGCTGGCCCAGATCTCCCGCCGCCGGCTGACCGTCCGCGACACCTACGGCATCGACATCGTGCGGGAGGACGCCGACGCGGCACTGCTCATCGCCGTGTCGGTGTGCGTCATCGTGCTCGCGGAGAAGGAGCACGAGGGCTGACCCGGCCCCGCTCGATCAGGACCGACCCGCCCCGCCCCAGCTCGGGTGGGCCCGGGTGCCCACGGGCCGACCCGGGGGCACCCGGACCGGGCCGGTGACTATGCGCGGGCCGGAGGCGGGATCAGTCCGAGCCGACGGTCCTTGAGCGCGGGAAACTGTGCGCGGGTCGTCGCCACCTTCTCCGGGTCGAACTCCACGCTCAGCACCTCCTCCTCCGCGCCCGCCTCGGCGAGCGTCTCGCCCCAGGGGTCGACGACGATGCTGTGGCCGGCCTGCGGGACCCCGCCGTGGGTACCGGCGGTGGCGACGGCCAGGACGTATGCCTGGTTCTCGACGGCGCGGGCGCGGGCCAGCAGCGTCCAGTGCGAGCGGCGCCGCTCGGGCCAGCCCGCGGCGACGACCAGGGTCTCGGCGCCCGCGTCCACCAGCCCCCGGAACAGCTCCGGGAAGCGCAGGTCGTAACAGGTGGCGAGGCCCAGCGTGGTCTGCGGCAGGTCCACCGTGACCAGTTCCTCGCCCGCGCCCATCATGACCGCCTCGCCCTGGTCGAAGCCGAAGCGGTGGATCTTGCGGTACGCGGCGGCCCGCTCGCCCTCGGGCGTGAAGACGAGCGCGGTGTTGTAGAGCGTGCCGTCGGGCGCGCGCTCGACGAAGGAGCCCGCGTGCAGCCAGACCCCGGCGTCCGCCGCGGCCTTCGCCATGATGGTGTGAGTGGGCCCCTGGAGCGGTTCGGCCTCGTCCCGGAAGGAGTCGTAGGCGAAGGCGCCGACCGGCCAGAGCTCGGGCAGGACCACCAGATCCGCGCCGCGCTGGTCGGAGACCAGCGATGCCGCACGCTGCCTGCGGGAATCGACGGATTCGTCCGGGTCTACTGCGATCTGGATGAGGGAGGCGCGCACACTACCACCGTCCTGGCATTCGAGCCGTCAACACGGGCCTACGATCGTCACACGAAAGCACTGCCGGGGTGCCTGCTCGCAGCGTAACTTAGCGATCGAACCTCCCACGCAGTCCGCCGCCCGCGCCCAGCACTCCAGCCCATGCACCGCAGAACCGCACGAGGGGTCCCGTGACCGTCCATCCCAGCCTTCAGAACTACGCCGATGCCTGGACCCACTCCATCGAGGCGATAGCCGAGCTGGTGAAGCCGCTCGCCGAAGGGGAGTGGAACGGCCGTACGCCGTGTCCCGCCTGGTCCGTGCGCGACATCGTGTCGCACATCATCGGCATGGAGTCCGAACAGCTCGGAGATCCGCGCCCGATCCACTCACTGCCGCGCGACCTGTACCACATGCAGAACGACCTGGCCCGCTACATGGAGATGCAGGTCGACGTGCGGCGCCACCACACCTCGCCGGAGATGCTCGCCGAACTGGAGTACACGATCATTCGGCGCGCCCGTCAGCTCCGCAACGAGAACCGTGCCCCCGAGACCATGGTCCGGGCGCCGCTCGGCACCGAGCAGACCCTCGAACTGGCCCTGCGGATGCGGGCGTTCGACGTCTGGGTGCACGAGCAGGACCTGCGGGTGGCGCTGGGCCGACCCGGCAACCTGGACTCGCCCGGGGCCACCATCGTCCGCGACGTCCTGCTGGAGGCGTTGCCGAAGGTGGTCGCCAAGGACGCGGGGGCGCCGCCGCATTCGGCGGTGGTGATCGATGTGAACGGCCCGGTGGAGTTCCTGCGCACGGTCAGGGTCGATGCGGAGGGCCGGGGTTCGGTGGACGGTTCGCCGTCGCTCGGACCGGCCGTGACCCTGGCGATGGACTGGGAGACGTACTCCCGGCTGGCCTGCGGGCGGATGCGCGCCGGCGCGGTGCCGGACCGCGTCAAGGTCGAGGGCGACCAGGACCTGGCGGACGCGATCCTGCGGAACTTCGCCGTGACACCGTGAGGTCCTGCCACCGCGCCCTATGGCGTGGGGTCCTGGCGCCCTGACGCCTCCTCCGGTAGCACACCCGTGCCACCGACGTCGGCGGCGCCCGTCGAACGGGGACGGGCGCGCCGCCGACCCGGCGCTACGCGCACCACTCGGGCACAGGGCCGGGCCCGAGCGGGCAGCCGGATCGCACGAGCCGGCGGTCCGGGACGGCCGCACGGCACGCGGGTCACGCCGCACGGCACGCAGGTCACGCCGCACGGCACGCAGGTCACCCCGACCACACCAGTCACACCGGCACGTGCACGGCCTCCACGCGGCTGATCACGTGCTGTTCGCGCTCGCGGTGCGTGGCCCGGGAGTGCAGCCGCAGGATCTGTACGACGCCGAGCGTCTCCAGCACGAAGACCGAGGCGAACGCGATCCGGTAGTCGTCGCCGGTGCTGTCCAGCAGCACACCGATGGCGAACAGCGTGGTCATCGAGGCGATGAAGCCGCCCATGTTGACGATGCCCGACGCCGTGCCCTGCCGCTCCGGCGGGTTCGCGGGCCGCGCGAAGTCGAAGCCGATCATCGACGCGGGACCGCAGGCGCCGAGCACCACGCACAGGACGATCAGCAACCACATCGGAGCGTGGTCGCCCGGGAAGAAGATGACCGACGCCCAGAGCAGTGCCGTCACCGCGACCGTCCCCAGGGCCAGCGGGGCACGAGCCGCGTGGTGCCGGGCGATGACCTGCCCGTAGACGAGCCCGAACGCCATGTTGGAGAGCACCACCAGGGTCAGCAGCTCACCGGCGGTGGACCGGCTGAGCCCCTGCGCCTCCACCAGGAACGGCAGCCCCCACAGCAGCAGGAACACCATGGCCGGGAACTGCGTGGTGAAGTGCACCCACATGCCGAGCCGGGTGCCCGGTTCCCGCCAGGCGGCGGCGATCTGCTTGCGTACGAAGGCCGCGCCCGCGTGCGCGACCGGCGGCGGCTCGTGCCCCTCGGGGTGGTCCTTCAGGAACAGGAGCAGGAGCACCAGGACGACGACCCCGGCGACGGAGCTGCCGACGAAGGTGGTGGTCCAGCCGAGTCCGTGCAGGGCCCGCGCGATGAAGAGCGTCGAGACGAGGTTGCCCGCCATCCCGAACAGCGCGGCGACCTGGCCGATCAGCGGACCGCGCCGGGCCGGGAACCAGCGGGCGCCCAGCCGCAGCACACTGATGAACGTCATCGCATCGCCGCAGCCGAGCAGGGCCCTGGACGCCAGCGCCATGCCGTACGAGGGCGAGAGGGCGAAGCCGAGCTGTCCGATCGTGAACAGGACGGCCCCGAAAGCGAGGACCTTCTTCGTGCCGAGCCGGTCGACCATCAGGCCGACAGGTATCTGCATGCCCGCGTAGACGAGCAACTGAAGGATGGAGAACGTGGAGAGCGCGGAGGCGTTGACGTGGAATCGGTCGGCGGCGTCGAGTCCGGCGACGCCCAGGCTGGTCCGGAAGATGATGGCGACGAAGTAGACGGCCACCCCGACGCCCCACACCCATACGGCACGTCGGCCGCCGGGTGGATCGCCGGGCAGGGAAAGGGTGGGAGCGGCGCCCGAACTCATCGGTCCTCACCCCTGACCAGCACCTTGACCCGGCCCACATGGCGCCGTACGACCTGCGCGGCGCCGTCCGCGTCCCCGGACCTGATCGCCTCCAGCAGCTCGCCGTGCTCGGTGATGTTCGCGGCGATCCTGTCCGGATGCGCCTCCATGACGGCGACTCCCATCCTGAGCTGCCGGTCCCTCAACTGGTCGTAGAGCCGGGCGAGGATGTCGTTGCCCGCGTTGCGCACGATCTCCGCGTGGAAGCAGCGGTCCTTCACGGACACCGCGGCCAGATCGCCCTCATGGGCCAACTGCCGCTGCTCGTCCAGCAGCTCTTCGAGCCGCTCGATCAATCGCGCCGAGGCGGGAACGGCCTTGCGGGCCGCGAACTCCTCGACCAGCAACCGGGTCTCCACCACGTCGGCGATCTCCTGCGCGGAGACGGCGAGCACGAGGGCACCCTTCTTGGGGTAGAGCTTGAGCAGCCCCTCGACCTCCAGCCGGAGCAGCGCCTCACGCACCGGGGTGCGCGACACCCCGACCGCCTCGGCGAGATGACCCTCGGTGAGCAGCGTGCCGCCCTCGTAGCGACGGTTCAGCACCGCTTCCTTGACGTGGGCGTAGACGCGCTCGGTCGCGGGCGGCTGCTTGGCCTCCCCCGTCGGCCCGGCCGACTTCACGGACGCCTTCACGGCGGTCTTCACGGTGGACTCGGTTGCGGGCTCGGCAGGGATCTTCACGACGGGGAGAGGGGAAGGCATGCGCACATGATAGATACAACATGTGTACATCATGAAAATCGTCCAATCTACGGACCCGGCCGGGACGCATCCCGGACGGACGCGGGACCGGATCGGAACGGAGATCGGGGACCGGATCGGGACGGGCACCGGTCGGGATTCGGACGGAATCCGGTCGGGATTCGGTCGGGATCCGGACGGGCGAAACCTCGCCAACCCTCCTCGATGTGATGAAACTTCCCGCTTCCGTGGGCATCCGAGCTTTGCTCCGCTTTACGTTCCGCTACGGAGGTGGTTTCCGATGACCACGGAAAACGCGACGGAAGCGACCGGCGCGGCGGGACAGAACGCTGTACGGCCGGACGCTGTCGACATCAGCGACTTCGTCCACGGGGCGACCGGTGCCCACATCCGGCGACTCACGATGCCGGACGGGAAGCACTGGTTTCCGGCGGTGGACGTGTGCAAGCACCTGGGGTACACGAACCCCCGGAAGACTCTCCTCGACCACGTACCTGAGACGCACCGGGACATTCTCGAGAACCTAACTGGAGGTTACGGTCTCAGCGTTCCCGCAGGCAGGGAGTGGCGTCGAGACATGAACCTCATCGACCTGCGAGGGCTGCTCCACCTCGTCAACGGCTGCACGAAGCCCTCGTGCCGACCGTTCAAGGAGTGGGTCGTGGATGTCGTGGTCACTGTTCAGCGGGAGGGCTCGTACTCTCTCGCCGGTCCTCGCACGGTCTCACCGGACCCTGAACCGGAACCGGTCCTCCCCACCCCCACTGTCGTCCACACCCTTCCCGATCGGGTGGCCGAGGCGATCGTCCGGCTCGAAGAGCGGAGCATCCGGGTAGACGAGCAGTTCGCAGCCGCACAGCGTGAAACGCTCCGCGCCCAGCAGGCCACTGCACGCGCCCTGGAACGTATCGCCGACCGCCTCGACACCCTGTTCGCCACCGACGGCGCCCCGGCCCCCACCCCGGCCCCGACCTCCGCCCCAGCCCCGGTATCGGTCCGGCCCGCCGTACCCCGGCAGCAACGCCCCCGACCGGTCCGCCCCACGACCGAGGCCGTCCTCGACGACTGGCGATCCCGCATGTCGGTCACGGAGGACGTGTGGGCCGTCGCCGTCAGCATCGCGCCCGTACTGGCGGCGGACGGCGAACTGGCGCAGCCGCTCGAATCGATCGCCGACCGCACAGGCCTCACCGTGCATCGCGTCAACGAGTGCCTGCGGTTCATGCGCAAGCACGCCTGCCTGCGCCCCCACGGCGTCACCCCCGACGGCGCGCCCATCTACCTCCTCAATCGCCCTTGACCTTTCCCCGACACCCTCTTGACCCCGAAATTGCCCCAGAAATCCGGGGAATCGGCACATCCTTTCCGACCTCCCAGGAGTCACATCACCGAGCGGCACCTTCATGTGGCCGCATTTCAGGGGCATTTGGGAGCACTCAAGTTGAAAATCGGCATTAAGGGCATACACCGCGTTTCTGCCACTGCCACCGTGGCCCTCACCGCGGGTGCCGTCATCGCGGGCAGCGTGTTCGCCTCCACCGCACAGGCCGCCACACTGCCCACCCCCACGATCACCGCCAAGGGCGGCTTCGTGATGAACAACGGGACCGGCAAGGCCCTGTACGGCAAGGCCGCGGACATCCGTCGCTCCACCGGTTCCACCACCAAGGTCATGACCGCCAAGGTCGTCCTGGAGCAGAAGAACCTCAATCTGGACTCCAAGGTCACGATCCAGAAGGCGTACAGCGACTACATCGTCTCCAAGGGCGCCTCGTCGGCCCGTCTGATCGTGGGCGACAAGGTCACGGTCCGCCAGCTGCTGTACGGCCTGATGCTGCCGTCCGGCTGCGACGCCGCGTACGCGCTGGCCGACAAGTTCGGCTCCGGTTCCACCCGTGCGGCGCGCGTGAAGTCGTTCGTCGGCAAGATGAACGCCTCCGCCAAGGCCCTGGGCCTGAAGAACACGCACTTCGACTCGTTCGACGGCATCGGGAACGGCTCCAACTACTCGACGCCGCGCGACCTGACGAAGATCGCCTCCAGCGCGATGAAGAACTCCACGTTCCGCTCGATCGTGAAGACCAAGTCGACCAAGCAGAAGGTCACCACGAAGTCCGGTGGCTACCGCTACATGTCGTGGTCCAACACCAACGCGATGCTCAGCAGCTACAGCGGCGCGATCGGTGTGAAGACCGGCTCCGGCCCGACGGCCAAGTACTGCCTGGTCTTCGCCGCGACCCGCAACGGCAAGACGATCATCGGCACCGTGCTCGCCTCCACGAGCGCGACCACCCGCTCCGCGGACATGAAGAAGATCATGGACTACGGCTTCAAGAAGTAGCCGTACCGGAAGCACGAGGAGGGGTTCCGCGCCGCGCAGGGCCCCTCCCGCCGTACACAGGTCCGAGCCTCACAGCTCACCATTCCCGGGGGGCGATCATCTCCTCCACGTCCGCGTCCGTGAACCCGTAGGCCGACGCGACGATCCAGAAGTCCTCGGCGATCTCCTCGCGGGCGACCGTCTCGATCTCGCTCCCGGCCGCTTCGAACTCCGCCTCCAGAAGGTTGAACTCCTCCGTCGCTGCGTGGCTGAGCACATAGAGGGACGCCAGATCCGACGGCTGCTCGGCCTCGATCCGCTCGCACAGCCGCAGCAGGATCGCCCTGCCCTTGTCGACGACGTGATCGGGGAAGTACGAGTCCTCGTACAGCAGCTTCAGAAACGCGTGCTCCGCTATCTGCTGGTTCGTGATCGGCATGGCGCCCCGCGGCTTGTAGAAGGGGTGGAAGAACTGACCTGCCGATCATGCACGACACCACTGACAACGACGCGCCGCCGCACGATGGCCCGACATCCCCTTTTTCGCGGTCAGGCCCCGGCAGCGGCGGGCACCTCCGCGCGGTCCGGCGTCCGCAGCGCGGCGCGTACCAGGGCGCGGCCTCTGGCGGCCGTGCGGGCGCGGATGGTGGTGTCGTCGTCGGGTCGGGGGTGGTCTGCTCCGTCGGCCGGGGCCGCGCAGTCGCGGCAGAGGCCCTTGTCCGGGACCGGGCGGCGGCACTCGTCGCACTCGGCCCAGCGGGGCAGACCGGATCCGGGCGGCGGCTCGGGCATCGCGTACCCGGGGAACGAGGGCTCGGGCGGCGGGGGCAGTTTCCGGGTCAGGCGGTCGCGCAGGAGCGCCGAGGCGGAGTGAATACGGGCGGGCAGCCCGCCCAGCAGCGCCCCGGCCAAGTCGCGATGGTCATAGCCGCGCTCCAGCCACGCGGAGACCAGCGGCGCGAGCGCGAGCGCCTCGACCGCGCCCAGCCGCAGACGCTGTTCCGGACGGATCACCCGGAACAGCGTGGCGACGGCCACGCCGTGCGCCTCAGCATCCGACGGAACGACCGGCTCCCCACCAACACCGGGACCGGGCTCGGAACCGGGACCGGCATCGACACCAGGTCCGGGACCGGCGCCGAAGACCTCCCCCGCCGTGAGCACGTCCTCTGCCACCACCTCACCCACGGTCGGTCGCTGCGGCGGTCGCCGGCGCCGGCCGGGGAGGGAGGGTTCTTTCCTTCGGTTCTTTACGGGGTTGACGCCCGCGCCACCGGCGGTCGGCCCACCGGAACCCGGACGGTTGATACCCGGTACGACCTGGCAGGCAAGACCCGAAACCGGCTGCTGCGGGGTGTCGTAGACATGGGCCTCGCTGACGAACGTCCCGTCCTCACGACGGACCTTGTGGACCCGGTAGTACCCGAAGGCCGTCAGCTCCCGCAGCGCCTTCGCCACCGCCAGCCGACCCTGCGGACTCGCATCGGCCATCCGACGACCGTCCTCGGACCAACCATCAGGACGGGAAAGAAGATCGGCAAGAAGGCCACGAGCGGTGTACGACAACCGCCGGTCCTGCAACAACGCGTTGGGCAGAACAGTGAAACCGCACGTATGACGGCTACGATGAATCTGCATGAGGAGGTCCGCTCCTTGTGCCGGACCCCGGGGCGTTGGCGCGCGGCCGGGGTCACCTTATTGAGTTTCTGGGTCACAGAACGTACCACGTTCGACACGCTGGGTTTATCGCCGTGTCAACGCCCGGCGCACGAAGGGCATATGGGGATACCGGTCGGCCGTACGCTCCGGTCAGGCCCTAGCGTGGCCTGGCCGGCGACCACCGAATGATCGGTCCTCAGCCCGCGGTCCTGGCCTTGATGAGCGGCGCGTCCCGCGTGAACTCCCGGAATCCGACGCTGTAGTAGAGCCCGCGCGCCTGGGGATGCCCCGGCGCACCCAGGCAGGCGACCGTCAGATGCGTGGCCCCTGCCGCCCGCGCCAGATGCATCCGTGCAGGAGCATCCCAGTACGGAGCCATCGAGTACATCACCAAGGGCCCCAACCGCAAGCGCCAGGGGGGAACCTCGTACAAGCAGTGGGCATACGCTGGCAAGTACAACTGCCGCAAAGGGTCCTGCCGCCTGGTAAAGCAGTACAAGGTCGTCGTCGCGGTGCAGGAGAGCAAGAAGCACTCCGGCCGTGACGGCAAGCCCAAGGGCGTCATCACCGGCTACTGCGAGGGCGTCGTCCGCTGCCCCGCCTGGGTCTCCACCACGCTGAACAAGCAGACACCGTGGGCCGGCCCGTCCTACGTGAACGCCGCGTTCACGAAGTGCTTCGAAAGCGGGTCCTCCACCTCTACCGGCAGCTGGGATGACCACGGCTCCGGTGAGCACCACTTTGCCGTGAAAGTGGGCGCGGTCAGCCTGAACATCTGGGTCAATTCGCTGACTGTCTCATACTGATTGCACGTCGTCCTTGTGTGGCCCTCCGCTAAGAGGGGGCCGCATAAGGGCCCTCTTTTCTGCCGACGAGGTCCCCGAAATGCCCTTGCGCTACCAGTCCTGCACCTTCCGATACGCGCGCCGTTCGCGCCCTGTGCTGGACGGACTCGATCTGAACTTCTCACAGGGCCATACCGTCCTCCTTGGGCCGAACGGCGCGGGAAAGAGCACGTTACTCACTCTTGGCGCAGGTGTGGAGCTTCCGAAATCTGGACATGTTCGATATGGCCGCCTCGATCCGGCCAATCGCAGGCATCTACGGGACTATCGACGCAGGATCTCTTGGCTCCCCCAACGCCCCAGTTTTCTTCCCGGGCTGACATGCCGGGAGCACGTTGCCTATGTCGGCTGGCTCAAGGGCATGGGGGAGCGTGACGCCTGGAACGCCGCTCCAGCGACACTCGAGCGGGTCGGGCTCATCGACAAGATCGACAACAAGATCAAGACGCTGTCGGGCGGACAACAGCAGCGGGTCGCCATCGCACAAGCACTCGTTCACGACGCTGAACTTCTGCTCCTCGACGAGCCCACTGTGGGTCTGGACCCGCACCAGCGTCGCCGGTTCCTGGACTTGCTGATCTCGCTTCGCGGGACGGTCAACGTGATCGTTTCGACCCACGACATCGGCGATCTCGACCAGGCATTCGACGAAGTCGTGGTCCTGGAATCCGGGCAGTGCCGTTTTCGCGGGACGGTTGAGCAGTTCGCCTCACACGCTGAACCCGATCACGCGCCCGGGCACCAGTTGGTAAGTGCCTACTCGACGCTGCTCGGGGTGACGGAGTGAGGGTCACCCTAGCGAATCTGCGTGCCTCGTCGGCACCCTGGCTTGCCATACCCATCCTGCTCTACGCCGGGTTGTACATCACCGACGCCTCACACACCGTCCCGTCCAAATATGGCGTGGAGTCGGGTGAACTCGCAGGCTACGGCATGGCTGTAATCGCCCCCGCTATAGCTGGTGCCGCCGCATGGGAAGCCGGCCGCCACCGTCTGGCCGAAGCAATGCGCGCAGCCAGCACACGCAGCTTCCTACGCAAACTGATCCAGGCCACCACACCCGCCCTGGTACTCCTCCTGATCCTCGTCGCCGGATCCCTTGTTCTCGCTCGTAACGAAGTCGGAGTCTGGCCAGGAGGCGCAGGCTGGCTGGCTGTTGCGCACCTGATTGTGCTTCCTCTCGCCTGGCTGGCCATCGGCTGGTCGTTCGGGCTGATCATGCCCAGAAGCATTGCAGCGCCCATCGTCAGCATCGGCTGCTGGGCATGGCTTTCCATGCCACATGCGACGTCCAACGCGACCGTGCGGCATCTCGGAGGATTCATCGACGGAGCTTCAACGGTGACCGATCTACGCAGCCCTGCTGCATATCTCGTCCCGTGGCTGGTCGCTGCCGGGTTCGCAGTCGCTGCCCTGCTCCTTACTCGGGTGCGGAAGCGCCCCGTCACAAGCGTGGTCGGGAGCGTCCTGGTCGCTTCCATTACGTTCACCAGCGGCCTGGCTCTAGTGAACGACTGGGGCTTTCACTCGCCCACACGAGCCCGCACTGTCGCCCTGGTATGCGTCGGGGACGCACCGAAGGTATGCGTGCCGCCGGAATACGAGCCCTATGCAGCGACACTTCACCGAGACGCGCTCACTCCGATCGGCCGACTGAAGGCTGCCGGACTAGAGCCCCCCGAGGAACTGCGCATCGCCTCCGCCAAGCAGCCCCTGCCGAAAGGAACGTGGCCTCTCTACTGGTCGCTTCCTTCTCCCGGCGCTGAGGGCGATGTCCGCAGTCAGTACGCGGTTGACCTGGCAGAGTCAGCGGTGACAGGTGTTGCTGCGGCCCACGGCGTACGCGATTGTCGGCAACCAGGCTCTCTCACCGCCGCGTGGGCCGCCTTGGTGATAGGAGTGGACGAACTATCGATGAAGCAGGCAATGCTTGAGGCTGACTGGGCAGCCATCCAGAAGATCAGGAAACTGCCCCCTGCTGAGCAGGCCGACTGGTTCACCCATAGCGTGACCGCGCAAGATCACTGCGGGACTGTGATCCCATGAGGCTATACATGATCACCGTGCGCCGTTGGTGGGCCGTCCTCGTGGCGATCAGTGCTCTCGTTGTGGTCTGCTGGTCTCTCGGGACCACTGAAGTGCCAGTCCCGAGTCTGATCGGCGGCATGACGGGAGCGCGCCTCGCGTACTTCACTCCGCTTTTCGTCGTCGTAGCCACGTTGTACTGCCTCGAAAGACGGCTCAACCACGTGGAGAGTGCAGCGGTGATCGGAATCGCCCGCCTCGACCTCAGCGCCGTACTGCTCGTTGTAGCCCTCGCCCATGCCGCCGGGTTGATAGTGGGAATGGACATTGCGCGCAATGTAACTCTCCTCCTTTCCTTGGCACTTCTCATCCGGTGGTTCACGAACGAGGCTGCTGCCGCGACCGCAGGACTGATGTGCTTGATCGCCAGTCTTATGCTCGGCCGCACCTACCAACCCAGTGGCGAGGCGGGACACGCATGGTGGGCTCTGCCGCTCTACCCGGCCGACAGCTTCGCCGCATGGCTCGCCGCCACTGCCTCCTTGGCCGTCGTTACAGGTTTGGGGCTGGCAAGACGATCTCGCTAGGCGAGTGGAGTGCCAAACGCTGGGGGCCACAACGACGATTCGGTGTGGCCCCCAGCGTTGCAGGAAAGTCGGCTCCGGCCGCTGTCTTTCGGCAGCCCACCCCGGGATTCGCAGCCAGGGCACCCACCTCGTACCGCATCAGACAACGTTCGCCCTGCTCACGGCCTCGCGAAAGCGTTCGTCGGTGGCGTGCTTGTTCCGCCAGATGATGTAGCGCGGATCATGCCGCCCTGCTCACTTCCGCCTTCAAGGACGACGCGCAGCCGGTCTTCTGCTGGACCCAGTCCGCCGGTCACGGCCCCGGCCCGGAGCTGCTCGGCAACCCACGTGCGGTGTTGGAGCTCGGCTGCAGCACCGGCCGCGCCCCTCGCCCACCTTGCTCAGCACGGTATCGCCGCTCGGGGCGTCGATCTGTGTCCCGTCATGGTCGAGAAGACCACCACGAAATTTACACGGGAGGCTCCGCGGGCAGGGCGATGTTCACGTACCGCTACAGCCACCGCGCCGCCCTGTGGGAGCATCTGCTCACCCACGCCGGGGTGCTGTGGCCGGAAAGGTTTGCCGGGCCGTTTAGGGTCAATGCGACCGAACCAGGTCGGCCCGGAAGGCGTCCCACGCGGCGGGGGCGACGACCAGGACCGGGCCGGCGGGGTCCTTGGAGTCGCGGACGGCGACGGAGCCCGGGACGTTGACAGCCACCTCGACACATTCGCCATTGCCGCTGCTGTAGCTGGACTTGACGAACTCGAAGTGGGGCACGGCTACAACTCCTTGCGGATACGCTCCATCAGCGCGATGGAATCACGGGGAGCGAGTCCATTTCGCGCGATCCGATCGAACGTGGCGTTGTGGCGCACAGCATCAGTCTCACTCTCCAGCCACAGAGTAGACGACGTAGTGTCCATGTAAACCACGTCCATCGCGCCAGGCTCAGCGAAGGACACCACGCTGAAGGCGCTGGTCATCCCGGGGTGCGATCCGGCGAGAAAGGGCACCACCTGCAGCTTGATGTTCGGCGCCGCCGCCATCTTCTCCATGTGGGCAAGCTGTGCACGCATCACCTCGCGGCCACCTACCAGCTGCCGTAGGGCACTCTCGCCGACAATCGCCCACAGCTCCAGCGGGCTCTCGTCCGAGAGCCGCGCCTGACGAGCGATCTTCGCCTCGACAAACCTCTCGATCTCATCGGGGTCGTCCCAGTCCGCGTTTCCCACGGCCAATGCGCGGGCGTAGTCCGGCGTCTGCATCAGGCCGGGCACGAAGGAAACCTGCCACGTCCTGATACCGGTCGCGATGTCTTCGAGAGCGACGTACTCGACCAACGAGCGCAGCTCAGGGTACTGATTCCACCAGCCCTTGACCTTGCGCCGTTCGCGGTCTGTCCTCGCCAAACTGAGCAGCCGTTCCAGGACTTTGGCGTCGGTGACGCCGTACAGCGTGCACAGCGCACGGATGTCCGGGTCTCTGAACGGGACCCAACCACGCTCCATCTTCGCCACCTTGGCGGCCGTCGCTGAGAGCACGGCGGCAGCCTGGGTCTGGGTGAGCCCAGCGGCGTCCCGGAGTTCAAGCAACTGGCCGCCCAACTTCCGGGCCAGCACGGTGGATACGCGGTTTCCTCGGCTGGATTGTTCTACGACCACTTCGCCTACCTCCCGATTCGGAGCCAGTCTGCCGCGCGCCCCAGAATCCGAACAACTCATCGTGGGGATAAATATCTCCGCGACTGCTTGCACCAAAAGCCCGAGCGCCGCTACGTTCAGTGCCCAGTCGCTCACCCAGCGGCGTACCCATCGGCGGAAGCGCACCGCCCTGCCCGTTCGCGCAGGCGCGGCATGCCACCGCCCGCACCCGAGGGAGCTCGCGCCCATGACCGCAGCCCAAGAGGTTCCGACGCCCGGACCCGGCCCGACCGGCCCCGTGCGGGCCTGCCCCGTGCCGTTCTGTCCCGGGCCCGACGGGTCCACCCCCACCGGCTCCGGCCCCGTTCTCCGCGAGGACCGGCTCGACTACGCCCCGCACCCCCACAACGTCGCCTTCAGCCGCCGCCGCGCGGGCCGGCTCGTCGCGGAGTGGGGGTACCCGGAGCTGTCCAGCGACGCGGCGCTACTGGTCAGCGAGTTGGCGACCAACGCACTGCTGCACGGCACCGTGCCCGACCGGCTGTTCCGCGTCCGGCTCGCCCTCCTGCCCGGCGTCCTGCGGATCGAGGTGAGCGACGCGTGCGACGAGCGGCCGGCCGGGCCCGGGGCGCGTGTGGGCGCCGGTGACGAGACTGGGCGCGGGCTACTGATCGTCGACCGGGTGGCCGACCAGTGGGGCGCCGAGTCCCGTACCGTCGGCAAGACCGTCTTCGCCGAACTCGACCTCGCCGAAAGGGACATGAAGACGCCGGTGGGCCCGCGCGTCGGAACGCGCGGGCCCACCGACGGTGAGTGAACCGTACGGCCTCGGGCCCAGGTGATCAGGCGCTCGATTCACGTGGCCGCCAAAGCGCCTCGATCCCGAGGCGCTCGACTCTCGTACGCGCCGAAGCACCTCGATCCCGAGGGCGGCCTCCGGCCTCGCCGTCCGCGAAGAACGCTCAGTCGAGACAGAACTCGTTGCCTTCGACGTCCTGCATCACGATGCACGACTCGTTTTCTTCATCGGCATACAGCACCTCCACACACACCGCGCCGAGCGCGATCAGCCGATCGCGTTCGGCCTCAAGGGTGGCCAGGCGCTCCGCGCCCACGAGCCCGGTGCCGGCCCGCACATCGAGATGCACCCTGTTCTTGGCGACCTTCCCCTCGGGAACGCGCTGGAAGTACATGCGCGGACCCTCGCCCGTGGGATCGGAGCACGCGGCCCATGAACCCTTCCCCTCGGAAGGCAGCGTCACGGTGTACCCCAACACCTCGCACCAAAAACGAGCCACGCGCTCGGGTTCCGCACAGTCGAAAGTGACCTGGAACTTCTTGACCGATGTCATTGGACCACGTTAACGACCCGCCGCCGAGGCCCGGTTCCCGGTGAGGATCGGCATGGTGGCCAGCGCATGAACGGCAATCGGCCCCGCTGCTCGCCCCACGCCGTGCCCGCGGGTTGCCCCCCTCCCGCGGCGATGAAATCGTCAGCTCTCCCGATCGACGGAAACCTCAGCTCTCCCAGTCGACGGAAACCACCGTCCCGTCCAGGGTCGACTTGACGGCGAGTATTTGATCACTGAGATCGGGCTCAAACACGTAGTCCAGAACGACCGGGGACCCATCGGACAGGTCGCTCAGCCACAGGCCGACACCACTCAGGCGCATGGCGGCGACGAAGGAATCGGCTCCGACCGCGTCGTCGGCCGCGTCCCGTACGAGACGAGCAACCGTCTCGCTGTCTTCAAGCGCCTCGACATGGAAGTCGATGAAGTAGCGGTCCTCGCGCAGGTACGTGCGCAGCGCCGCGCGAGCCGCTGTGTCGAGAGCCGACAGGCCGGTGATGCATGCCGCGCATCCGTCCAGTTCTTCGGCGTCCGGCTCGCTGGACGGTCCGGCCCACAGCCGGACCTCCACCTCACCGTCCCCAAGTCGTGAGGTGCTTTCCCAGACGACATCCACGCCATCCAGCGCACCTGTTTCCACGCGCCCGAAGTAGGCGTGCTCCATGGCTTTCACGAGGGACCACCGGCCTCTTTCCGCGCCGAATTCGAGCGATTCTCTGGATCGGTCCACCGTAGCGGGGGCCTCTGACACCGGCAGCCGACGCCCGGGGTATCCGACGGAGTTGCGTCCGTGACAGGGCCCGGACGGAAAGTGGGTCCGCGCGAACTCCGCGCGGACCCACCTCGTACTGCTGAAGGCACCCGTGCTGCCGAAGGCACGCGTACCGCCGAGCCCCCTACGCCCAGGTGATCAGTCGCTTCGGCTGCTCCAGGATCGCGGCGACGTCCGCCAGAACCTTGGAACCGAGCTCGCCGTCGACCAGCCGGTGGTCGAACGAGAGCGCCAGCGTGGTTACCTGACGGGGCTTCACCTTGCCCTTGTGGACCCACGGCTGGAGCTTGATCGCACCGACCGCGAGGATCGCGGACTCGCCCGGGTTGAGGATCGGCGTACCCGTGTCGACGCCGAAGACGCCGACGTTGGTGATCGTGACCGTGCCACCCGCCATGGCGGCGGGGGACGTCTTGCCCTCGCGCGCCGTGGACACCAACTCGCTCAGGGCCTCGGCGAGTTCGGGCAGGGTCTTGTCGTGCGCGTCCTTGATGTTCGGCACGATAAGACCGCGCGGCGTGGCGGCGGCGATGCCCAGGTTGATGTAGTGCTTGCGCACGATCTCCTGGTTCGCCTCGTCCCAGGCGGCGTTGATGTCCGGGTTGCGGCGGATCGCCACCAGGAACGCCTTGGCGATGATCAGGAGCGGGTTGACCCGGACCCCGGCGAGGTCCTTGTCCTGCTTGAGCTCCGCGACGAGCTTCATCGTCCGCGTCACGTCGACGGTCACGAACTCCGTGACGTGCGGCGCGGTGAAGGCGCTACCGACCATCGCCTGCGCGATGGCCTTCCGTACGCCCTTGACCGGGATGCGGGTCTCCCGGGCACCCGCGACGGCGGTGATCGCCGTCTCCTCTTCGAGTACGGAAGCCTGGGCCGGGGCGGACGCGGGCGCGGCCGGTGCCTGCGCGGCGACCGGCCGCTGTGCCTGGGCCGGTACGGGCGTGGCCGCTGCGTGCACGTCCTCGCGGGTGATGATCCCGCCCGCGCCGGTCGGCACGACCGTGGTCAGGTCGATGCCCAGGTCCTTCGCCAGCTTGCGCACCGGCGGCTTGGCCAGCGGCCGGTTCTCCCGGACCGCCGTGGCCACGGAGCCGGACCCGTGACCGTTCAGCTCGCCCTGCACCGCAGCCGCCGCGGCGCTCGTAGCAGCCGTACGGGCCGCCTCCGCGTCGCCCTTGCGGGCGCGCCGCTTGGTGGATGTCTCGGCGACGCCGTACCCCACCAGGACCGGCTTACGGCCCGAGCCGGACGCGGGGGCCGGTGCGGTCGGGGCCGGTGCCGTCGGGGCCGCCGCGGGCTCCGGGGCGGGGGCGGCGGTCGGCGCCTCACCGCCCGGCGCCACGTCCACCGCGATGATCACCTCGCCGACGTCGACGGTCGTGCCCTCGGGGAAGCGCAGCTCGTGCACCACCCCGTCGAACGGGATCGGCAGCTCGACAGCCGCCTTCGCCGTCTCGACCTCGCACACGACCTGGCCGTCGGTGACGGTGTCACCGGGCTGGACGTACCACTTGAGGATCTCGGCCTCGGTCAGGCCCTCGCCCACGTCGGGCATCTTGAACTCGCGGACGCGAGCGGCATTGGAAGTGTCGGTCGTCATCGTTGTCACGCCCCAGTTCTCAGTACGCCAGCGAGCGGTCGACGGCGTCGAGCACACGGTCGAGACCCGGCAGGTATTCGTCCTCCAGCCGCGCCGGCGGGTACGGGGCGTGGTAGCCGCCGACCCTCAGCACCGGTGCCTCCAGGTGGTAGAAGCAGCGCTCCGTGATGCGGGCGGCGATCTCGGCCCCGGAGCCGTAGAACACCGGCGCCTCGTGGACGACCACGAGCCGGCCGGTCTTCTCGACCGACGTCTGGATGGCGTCGAAGTCGATCGGGGACATCGAGCGCAGGTCCAGGACCTCGATCGACCGGCCCTCCTCCTGCGCCGCCTCGGCCGCCGCCAGGCAGACCTTCACCATCGGCCCGTACGCGACGAGCGTGAGGTCGGAGCCGGTGCGCGCCACGGCGGCGCGGTGCAGCGGGCCGGGAATGGCGTCGGTGGCGACCTCGCCCTTGTCCCAGTAGCGGCGCTTCGGCTCGAAGAAGATGACCGGGTCGTCGCTCTGGACCGCCTGCTGCATCATCCAGTACGCGTCGTTCGCGTTCGAGGGCGAGACCACCTTCAGACCCGCGACGTGTGCGAACAGCGCCTCGGGGGACTCGCTGTGGTGCTCGACCGCGCCGATGCCGCCGCCGTACGGGATCCGCACGACGACCGGCATCTTGACCTTGCCGAGCGCGCGGGCGTGCATCTTGGCGAGCTGCGTGACGATCTGGTCGTACGCGGGGAAGACGAAGCCGTCGAACTGGATCTCGACGATCGGCCGGTAGCCGCGCAGGGCCAGACCGATCGCGGTGCCGACGATGCCGGACTCGGCGAGCGGGGTGTCGATCACCCGGTCCTCGCCGAAGTCCTTCTGGAGCCCGTCGGTGATCCGGAAGACGCCGCCCAGCTTGCCGACGTCCTCGCCCATGATGAGGACCTTGGGGTCGTTTTCGAGGGCCTTGCGCAGCGACTCGTTGAGCGCCTTCGCGATCGACATCTTTTCCACGGCCATGGCTACTTGCCCTCCTCGGCGTCCGCGAACGATGCCTGGTACGCGGCGAACTGTGCGCGCTCCTCGTCGACGAGGGGATTCCCGTCGGCGTAGACGTGGTCGAACATGGCCATCGGGTCCGGATCGGGCATCGCCCGCACCGCCTCGCGCACGCGCTTGCCGAGGGCCTCGCTCTCGGCCTCCAGCTCGGTGAAGAACGCCTCGTCGGCGGCGCCCTCCGCCTCCAGGTACCTGCGCAGCCGCAGGATCGGGTCCTTGGCCTCCCACGCGGCGCGCTCCTCGTCCGCCCGGTACTTCGTCGGGTCGTCGGAGGTGGTGTGCGCGCCCATGCGGTAGGTGAACGCCTCGATGAGCATGGGGCCCTCGCCCCGGCGGGCGCGCTCCAGCGCCGCCCTGGTGACGGCCAGGCAGGCGAGCACGTCGTTGCCGTCGACCCGGACCCCGGGGAAGCCGAAGCCCTGCGCGCGCTGGTAGAGCGGGACGCGGGTCTGCTTCTCGGTCGGCTCGGAGATCGCCCACTGGTTGTTCTGGCAGAAGAAGACGACCGGGGCGTTGTAGACCGCGGAGAACGTGAAGGACTCGGCGACGTCCCCCTGGCTGGAGGCGCCGTCGCCGAAGTACGCGATCACGGCCGAGTCCGCGCCGTCCTTGGCGACGCCCATGGCGTAGCCGGTGGCGTGCAGGGCCTGCGAGCCGATGACGATCGTGTACAGGTGGAAGTTGTTGCTGTTGGGGTCCCAGCCGCCGTTGTTCACGCCGCGGAACATGCCGAGGAGGTTGGTCGGGTCCACGCCCCGGCACCAGGCGACGCCGTGCTCGCGGTAGGTCGGGAAGACGTAGTCGTCGTCGTTCAGGGCCCGTCCGGAGCCGATCTGGGCGGCCTCCTGGCCGAGCAGCGAGGCCCAGAGGCCCAGTTCGCCCTGGCGCTGGAGGGCGGTGGCCTCGGCGTCGAAGCGGCGGGTGAGGACCATGTCGCGGTACAGACCACGCAGTTCCTCGGCGGTCAGGTCCACCTGGTAGTCCGGGTGCTCCACGCGCTCGCCCTCGGGCGTCAGCAGCTGTACGAGCTCGGGCTCGGAATTCCGCGGGGCCCTGGCGGTCGCCTTGGCCGGCTTCTTCGCGGGCGCCTTGGCGGTCGCTTTGGCGGTCGCCTTAGTGGGCTTGTTCGTGGTCGTCTTCACGGCGCTGGTCCGCTTGCTGCTGCGTCGCGGTGTGCGCGCGGCAGTGCTCTCCACGGTCACGTGCGTGCTCCTCCGTCGGTCCGGCCCCCGGGGTCTGCCGGGAAGCCAGTGCGGCTCGCCTGCGCCCGTACCCGTGCACGGGGTGGGTGCCGCTCGGTTCGGGAGACAGGCGTGACAGGTGCCCCGGCGAGCGCCCTGTCAAAAGCACGTTACCCAGTACGCCGCATAACTGCGAAACCCTGCCTGACCTGCGATTTTGCTTGGATTTCCAAGTAAATCGAAAAAGTCGGGAACTCTCGCTGGTCACAGCACTGGGAACAGCCTTGTGGGCTGCCGGAACACCGGCACGTTATCCCGCCGTTCGGCGGCAGGGAAGAGGCGAGTATGTGAGACTTCATTTTGTGCGCGAACAAGGAAAAATCACCGTTTTTCTGCTGGACGACCATGAAGTGGTCCGGCGCGGGGTCCACGAATTGCTGTCGGGCGAGGACGACATCGAGGTGGTCGGCGAGGCCGGCACGGCGGCGGACGCGCTCGTCCGCATCCCGGCGACCCGGCCCGACGTGGCCGTGCTCGACGTCCGGCTGCCGGACGGGAGCGGGGTGGAGGTCTGCCGGGAGATCCGCTCCCAGGACGACGGCATCAAGTGCCTGATGCTGACCTCGTACGCCGACGACGAGGCGCTTTTCGACGCGATCATGGCGGGTGCGTCCGGGTACGTGCTGAAGGCGATCCGCGGCACCGAACTGCTGAACGCGGTCCGGGACGTGGCGGCGGGGAAGTCGCTGCTGGACCCGGTCGCGACCGCCCAGGTGCTGGAGCGGCTGCGCGAGGGGAAGAAGGGCGGGGGCGACGAGCGGCTGGCCTCGCTCACCGAGCAGGAGCGCAAGATCCTCGACCTGATCGGGGAGGGAATGACGAACCGCGCGATCGGCGAGCGGCTGCACCTCGCGGAGAAGACCATCAAGAACTACGTCTCCAGCCTGCTCTCCAAGCTGGGCATGGAACGGCGCTCGCAGGCCGCCGCGTACGTGGCCAGGCTCCAGGCCGAGAAGCGCTGAGCGGTCCGGCCCGCACCCCGCGCGCAATCGCGCCGAGCGGCCCGGCCACTGATCGGGGTGGAGCAGGGCCGAGCAGTCCGGTCACCGTTCCGGGCGGAATCGCGCCGAGCGGTCCGGCCACCGATCCCGGCGGAGAAGCACTGACCGGCCCGGCCTCCGCCCGCCCCTCGCGCCGCGCCCACCGGGAGCCGGTGATCCTCCGGTGGCGTATCGGTTGACCTCTCGTTGAACACTTGATGGTCCCGGGTGATCCCCGGTGATCCATCGATGCCCTCTTGTTGATCTTCGGGACTTTGGTCCCGGGGCAACCGGGGCAGGGGCCTCTTCCCGCCGCCGCGGGGTGCCGGGAGAGTGGAGGACATGCCCTCTGAGGATCTCCACGCGCTCGAACTGCTCGGCCGCGTCGCATACGGCCGACTGGCGACGAGCATGCGGGCCCTTCCGATACTGGCCGTGGCCCGTCACATCGTGGCCGACGGCCGGGTCGTCCTGCGGATGCACGAGGGCCTCGGCTATCACGACGCGTGCGACGGCACGGTGGTGGCGTACGGGGCGGACAACTACAACACCGCGTCCTCGGGGAACGACGGCGAACTGTGGTCCGTGCAGTTCACCGGCCCCGCGCAGATCGTGCACCCGACCTCCGGGCAGCGGAAACGCTTCGGTGACGCACCCTCCGTGGTCAACGGGGAACCCTTCGCCCCGGCCTACCTCGCGGTCGCCCCGCACTTCGTCACCGTGCACACGCTCGGCTTCCACACACACCCCGGGCTTTCACGCAAGTCAGCCGATCCGCAACACAGCGTGATCTAACATCTGGCGGGTGCTGCGCTCATCTGTACCCCTTTCAGCCCTTTCTCCGGGTCCGTCGGTCCTTACCGCCGCCCCGTCGGTTCTTCCCGCCGCCCCGTCGGTTCTTCCCGCTGCTCCGTCGGCCGTTCCCCGGGCGGTCGTGCCCCGTCCGGCCGTCCCCCGTCCGGCCGTACCTCGCCCGACGGCTAACCGCCCGAGCGCATCGAGCCGCCCGAACGGAACGGACCATCCGAACGGAACGGACCGCCGAGACGGAACGGGTCCCCGGGACGGAACGGGCCGCCGGGACGGAACAGGTCACTGGGACGGAACGGGCCGCCGGGACGCGAGCCGCCCGACCGGGCCGCGCCCGCCCGTGCCGCCGGTCGAAGAGGTACTGCGCCGCTACCCCGACGTCGGTGCGCCGCTCACCTGCAAGCCCGTCACACAGGGCCTGCTCAACCACGGCTACCGCGTCTCCACCACGCGCGGCTCCTACTTCCTCAAGCACCACCTCGACGCCTCCACCGGCGACCGCGCCACGATCGTGCGCCAGCACCGCGCCACCCAGCGCCTCCAGTCGCTCGGGCTGCCGGTCGCCCCGCCCGTCGAGGACGTCGAGGGGGACACGGTCACGGAGATCGGCGGTCGGTGCTACGCCCTGCACCCCTGGGTCGACGGACTCCACCGGACCGGCGACCAGCTGACCCGCGCCGAGTCGCGGCGGCTCGGCGCCCTGCTCGGCGCCGTGCACATCGGACTGGAACGGGTCATGGGCACGCTCCCTGAGCCGGCCGGGCGGTCCGGCGGGCACCCGAGCCCGGACCCCGTCGACACCTTCACGCTGATCGACGAGCTGCTGGCCGCGGCGCGTGGTCGGCGGCACCGCGACTGCTTCGACGAACTGGCCGAACACCGCCTGCTGGAACGGCGCGCCCTGCTGGAACGGCACGCCGACCGACGGCCTCCCGCCCCCGACGTCCCGGCCACCGGCTGGGTGCACGGCGACTTCCACCCGCTGAACGTCCTCTACCGGGGCACGGACCCGGTCGCGATCCTCGACTGGGACCGGCTGGGGGTCCAGCCGCGCGCGGAGGAGGCGGTGCGGGCGGCGGCGATCTTCTTCGTGCGGCCCGGCGGGGAACTGGAGTTGACGAAGGTACGGGCGTACGCGGGGGCCTACCGGCGGGCGTCCGGGGCGGGGACGGCCGAGCTGGCCGCGGCGGTGCACCGGGTGTGGTGGGAGCGGCTCAACGACTTCTGGATACTGCGCTGGCGGTACTGCCTGCACGACCGGAGGGCCGACCCGCAGTTCCCGGCGGTGTCGGCCCTGGTGGTCTGGTGGACGCGCGAGTACGAGGCGGTGTGCGAGGCGTTCATGGGGTGACATTCGTGGGGTGACGTTGGTGGGGGTGGGGCCCGGCGTCCGCGCGGCGGGGGTGACTCCGGGGCGGGGCGGTGGCTCCGGAGCCACCGCCGGCCCGCCTCACGCGGGGCCGATCCCGGCAACCTCTTCACACAGGACCGCCCCGGGCCGGAAAACCATCGGCCCGGGGCGGTCCTTCTCTACGGTCAGGCGGCGCCTTCGGTCACTGACCGGTGCCCGTCGAGGTCCCCAGGGGACCGGAGGCGGTTCCGGTCGTCCCGTTGTTGGTGCCGCTGCCGTCGGTCGTGCCGGTGCTTCCGTCCGTCGTACCGGTACTGCCCTCGGTGGTACCGGTACTGCCGTCGGTCGTGCCGGTGCCTCCGTCCGTCGTACCGGTACTGCCCTCCGTCGTACCGGTATTGCCCTCGGACGTCCCCGTGCCGCCGTCCCCCGTGCCGCCCGTGGCCGGGGTCGTCGGCTGGTCGGAGGACGGCTCGTTCGGCTCGTTCGACCGGGCCGGCGGGGAGTAGGAGTGGCGGGGCCACGTTCCCTGCTGGTCGCCGCTGGAGTTCTCCGGCTGCTGGTTCTGCTCGGTCTCCTCGTCCTTCGGCGTCGGCGAACTTTCCGGCGAGGACGTCGAGCTGGAGGTCGGGGCCGGCGGCTTCTCGCGCTGGTCTGCGTTGTCGTTCGCGGCCTTGACCGCGAGGGCGACGCCGGCGCCGATGGCGATCAGCGCGAACACGACGAACAGCCACATCTTGCCGCGCCCGCCGGCGCCCTGGTGCCCGCCCTCGTAGCCGCCGTCGTCCGGGTTCATCGGCGGCAGGATCGGCCCCTGCGAGGTGTCCCCGTGGCGGGGGTGGTTCATCGCCATCGTGCCGCCGGTGACGCCCATGGGCGGGGTGTGCCCGCCTTCGAACATCGTGGCCTGGCCGGTGTTCCAGGTACCCGTGTGCCCGCCCTGCGACTGGAGCATCTGCAGGCTGTACTGGATGAGTCCGCGCATCTCCTCGGCGCTCTGGAACCGGTCGTCCGGGTCCTTCGCCAGCGAGCGCATGACCAGCCCGTCCAGCTCCGGCGGGACCGATTCCAGCACCTGCGACGGCGCGACCGGCGTGTCCTGCACGTGCTGGTACACGACGGACAGCGGGGTCTCGCCCGTGAACGGGGGCCGCAGCGCGAGGAGTTCGTACAGCAGGCAGCCGGTCGCGTAGAGGTCGGAGCGGTGGTCGACGGCCTTGCCCAGTGCCTGCTCCGGAGAGAGGTACTGGGGCGTGCCCATGACCATGCCGGTCTGCGTCATCGTCGACTGCGCGCCGTGCAGCGCACGGGCGATACCGAAGTCCATCACCTTGACCGCGCCCGAGTTCGTGATGATCACGTTGGCGGGCTTGATGTCACGGTGCACGATGCCGTGCTGGTGCGAGTAGGCGAGCGCCTCCAGCACGCCCGAGACGATGATCAGCGCCTGCTCGGGCGGCGGGGCCTCGGCGTTGAGCAGCAGATCACGGATGGTGCGGCCCTCGACGAGCTCCATCACGATGTAGGGGACGGTCTGGCCGCCCACGACATCTTCGCCGGAGTCGTACACGGCGACGATCGCGTGGTGGTTGAGACCGGCCACCGACTGCGCCTCGCGCGTGAACCGGGCCTTGGAGACCGGGTCCTCGGCCAGATCGGAACGCAGGAGCTTCACCGCGACCGTACGTCCCAGCCTGACGTCCTCGGCCGCGAAGACCTCCGCCATGCCGCCACGGCCGAGGCGGTGGGTCATCCGGTAGCGCCCGTCACCGACGACGCCGCCGATGCCCCAGGAGTCGGTGCCATCCGAGACTCCGCCGCCGTTTGCTTCGGAATCGGGTGCCATCAGTCCTCGCCGTCGTATCTGTCCGCGCGTCCGCGGGTTCTCACGGTGTCCAGTGCCGCTCCCGGCAACCAGCTGCATTGCCACGTCACGCTACAGCCTCTGGCGGACACACTGTTCCCGCGAGGCACAGCCCGGCGAACCGCCCCGTGGGGACCTATGGGGAGCCCGCGCGGATTCCATGCGGTTCCTGTAACGCTTCCGGGACGCTTCTTGTGCGGAGGGTCACGGAACGGGCACCCGGCTTGACGTGTCGGACCCCTGGGGCAGACTTGGCGCGTAAGAGGGATCACCGCGTGAGTCGCGCGCCGAGGGGGAAGCAAGTCATGAGCCAGGACGGCGCACACGGCGCGCGGAGCGCGCAGGGCCGCTACGCGGGCGGCTCGGTCGCCGGTGGCCGGTACCAGCTTCGCGACCTGCTCGGCGAGGGCGGCATGGCCTCCGTGTACCTGGCGTACGACACCGCGCTGGACCGGCAGGTCGCGATCAAGACGCTCCACACGGAGCTGGGCCGCGAGCAGTCCTTCCGCGAGCGGTTCCGCCGCGAGGCGCAGGCCGTTGCCAAACTGCAGCACACCAACATCGTCTCGGTCTTCGACACCGGCGAGGACGAGCTCGGCGGCGCGCTGATGCCGTACATCGTCATGGAGTACGTGGAGGGGCAGCCGCTCGGCTCCGTGCTCCAGGCGGACATCCAGAAGTACGGGGCGATGCCCGCCGACAAGGCGCTCAAGGTGACGTCCGACGTGCTGGCCGCGCTGGACACCAGCCACGAGATGGGGCTGGTCCACCGCGACATCAAGCCGGGCAACGTGATGATGACCAAGCGCGGTGTCGTGAAGGTCATGGACTTCGGCATCGCCCGCGCCATGCAGTCGGGCGTCACGTCGATGACCCAGACCGGCATGGTCGTCGGCACCCCCCAGTACCTCTCCCCCGAACAGGCCCTGGGCCGCGGGGTCGACGCGCGCTCCGACCTGTACTCGGTCGGCATCATGCTGTTCCAGCTGCTGACCGGCCGTCTTCCGTTCGACGCGGACTCGCCGCTCGCCATCGCGTACGCACACGTCCAGGAGGAGCCGGTCGTGCCCTCCACCGTCAACCGCGCGGTCACCCCGGCGATGGACGCGCTCGTCGCCCGCGCGCTGAAGAAGAACCCCAACGAGCGCTTCCCGAGCGCCGCGGCGATGCAGGACGAGATCGCGCGCGTGCTGAGCGCTGGCGGTCAAACGGGCGCCCCGGTGATCGTCGCGGGCGGCCCGGTGAACAGCGGCTCGGGCGTCGGCTCGACGGTCTTCCCGCCGGTCGACCAGGCCGCCCCGGCGCCGCAGAACGTCCAGACGCCCTACCAGCCGGGCCCGTACCAGCAGGGCACCCAGCCGGGTCCGTACGGTCCGGCGACCCCGGCCCCCGCGACCGGCCCGTCGTACGGCTATCCGCAGTCGGCTCCGGCGTACCAGAACCAGGCGGCGATGTCATCGGTGCCGACGGCGCCGTCGATGCAGCAGACCCCGCCGTACACGGTCGGACCGCAGACCCTCGCGGGCGGTGGCGGTGGTGGTGGCGGCGGTTCGAAGCGGAGCATGCCGATGGTCGTCGGCGCGATCGTGGTCGCGCTGGTCGCGATAGGCGGGCTGGTCACGTACCTCTCGCTGCAGGGCTCGGACACGGGCCGGGACACCAAGGCCGACGAGACCCCGGCCGCGACGGGCGAGCACAAGCCGCCGGAGCGGAACCGGACGATGAAGACCGAGAAGTGCACGGACGCACTGGAGAGCACCGACGACCCGGCGAAGGTCGACGCGCCGAACTTCCTCTACAAGGACTACCTCTCCGCGAAGGCGTGCGCAGACGCGGCCGGCTGGGTCGTCAAGAAGGTCGAGGTGCCGGGGAACACGTACGCCGAGGACCAGATCATCGACCAGTTCCCGTCCGCCGGCACCGCCGTGGACAAGGTGGGCGCCAAGTTCGAGCTGCGCGTCGCGACGGGCGACCCGGCCTGAGTGGATGCGGCCCCCAGTGGCGGGTCCGGGCTGTCCCTGTGGCGGGTCCGGCTGTCCCGGTTGCGGACGCGCGCCGGTCCGGCTGCCGGACGACGGGCGGGTGCGGGCCGGGGTGGTGCGGGCCGGGGTGGTGCGGGCCGGGCCGGGTTTGCCTCCGAGTGGCCGCGCGTGGGGCTTTTGTGACGGCATAACCGGATGCGGCGCTCCCGGGGAGAGACTGCACCCTTCACATCCATGGCGTCCCATATGCCCGAAACATCCGAGATGCCGGACATGTTGCGTCATGTGACTCTGACCTCATGGCTCAAGGACTTCTGCCTTCGCGATCCACGAGGTGCGTGGCCTGCCTCATACTCTCGGCGGGCGCGGCACTGGGGGCCGCGGCCGGTGAGGCGCACGCGGGCCGACGCCCGAGCGGCGACATACCGGGTACGGCCGACGCCCCGGTGACGACTGCGGCGGTCACGATGGCCACGCCTCTCGCCCGCCCCGCACCCGCCCCCGGCGCCGAACCGTCGGCCAGGGGCCTCACCTCATCGGCCGAACCATCCGCCCTCCCCGCAGACACGCCCCCCGCACCCTTGGTGCCCGGACCGCCCCCACCGCACCCGTCACACCCGTCACACCTGGCCCCACCCATATCCCTCTCCTCCCCCGCCGCGCCTCTTCCGTCCTGGTCCGCGCACGCCGCCGCTTCCGCCTCCGCTCCCGCGGCCCGTACAACGCCCCCGGACCCGGCCGCGTCCCCTGCTTCCCCGGCCGCCTCGGGCTCCCCCACCCCCGCCTCCACCTCGACTCCCTCCGCCGACGGAGAGTCGACGCCTCCGGAAACACAGACCCCGCCCGCCGGGCGCGAGGCCGGAGAAGGGCGGACCCAGCCCGGCCGATCGCTCTCGCCACAGGGGCACTCACAGGAGCTCGCGCCGGACCCCGCAGAGGATTTCGCACAGGCGGACGAATCGCTCGACGACTTCACCGAACCCGACGCACACCCCGCGGCCATCGATCCGGCGCCGGTGACGCCCGACGGGAAGCCGGCACCGAGCGCTTCCCCTGGGGCCGGCCGGAGCGCCCCTCAGGCCCTCGACGGACCCTCCGCACGACAGGTCCGGCAGGTGTCCATGGGGGCGGGAATCGCGCTGATAGGGCTGGGCCTGGGCTTCCTGGCCCTCCACTTCCGGCATCCCGGCTGACCTTCTCCGCCGCGTGAATCCGGTCACCCCACGCGTGCAACGGGTCGCCTCCGCCCCTGATCCACCGACCGCCCCGGCCCCCGCTCCCTGCCACCCCTGCTCCTCCTTCACCCCTCACCATCAGCGGCCTCGCCGCCGAAGACGACTTGCACCAATGAACATACTCGGTATACATACTCAGTATGTCGATCCGTCATGGGCTCTTGGCCCTGTTGGAGCGGGGCCCCAGATACGGTTCCCAGCTCCGTACCGAATTCGAGTCGCGCACCGGCTCCACCTGGCCGCTCAACGTCGGCCAGGTGTACACGACGCTGAGCCGGCTGGAGCGCGACGGCCTGGTCGTCCAGGACGACGAGGACGACCAGGGGCACGCCCTCTACGCAATCACCGGCGACGGCCGTACCGAGCTGCGGAACTGGTTCGAGACGCCCGTCGACCGCAGCAGTCCGCCGCGTGATGAGCTGGCCATCAAGCTCGCCATGGCAGTCGGAGCGCCGGGCGTGGACATCCGGGCCGTCATCCAGTCCCAGCGCCACCACACCGTCAAGGCGATGCAGGACTACACCCGCCTCAAGGCGCAGGCCCTCGCCGATGTCCCGGCCAACCGCGACGAGGTCGCCTGGCTGCTCGTGCTCGAACAGCTGATCTTCCAGGCGGAGGCCGAGGCACGCTGGCTGGACCACTGCGAGTCACGGCTGGTCCGCCTCGCCGAGGCCGCCGCCACCGAACCGGAGCCCGAGCCACGTGCCCCGAGCCGTGGCCCGGCTCGCGCCCCGGCTCATGCGCCCGCCCGCCTCGGCCGCCCGCGCGGCCGGGCCTGACCACGGCGGCGTAGCGCCCGCGTACGCCGCCGAGCCACCCGGCACCGCCGAGGCGACCCGGTACCACCGGGGTCGCCGCGGCCTCACCGGGACCGGCCGGGGAAAACCGGGACCGCGAAGGCCACGAGAAGGCCACTGAAGACCACCCGCCGCAGCCCGCCACCGGCGCCCGCACACGCCCTCACCGGCGAACGGATCACCTCGGCGTCCGGACCTCGACATCCGGACCTCGGCGTCCGACGCCGCACCACAGAACCGTCACAGGGGGAACCACCCACCATGTCCTCACACACCCCGTCCCGCCCCGGCTCCACGGCCGCCGTCCCACCGGGCTCCCCGGCACCGGGAGGCACACCGGTGCTCGAACTGCGGGCCCTCACCCGTACCCACGGCAGCGGCGTCGCCGAGGTGCACGCCCTGCGCGGCGTCGACCTGTCCGTGTACGCGGGTGAACTCGTCGCGGTGATGGGCCCGTCGGGGTCCGGCAAGTCCACCCTGCTGACCATCGCCGGCGGGCTCGACACCGCGACCAGCGGCCAGGTGATCATCGAAGGGCAGGACATATCCGGGCTCGGCCCCAAGGGGATCGCCGCCCTGCGCCGCCGCAGCGTCGGCTACGTCTTCCAGGACTACAACCTGATCCCGGCGCTCACCGCGGCCGAGAACATCGCCCTGCCGCGCGAGCTCGACGGGGTCTCCGTGCGCAAGGCCCGCAAGGAGGCGCGCGCGGCGCTGGAGGAGATGAACCTCCTCCAGGTCGCCGACCGGTTCCCCGACGAGATGTCCGGCGGTCAGCAGCAGCGTGTGGCGATCGCTCGCGCCCTGGTGGGCGACCGGCGCCTCGTGCTCGCCGACGAACCGACCGGCGCCCTGGACTCCGAGACCGGCGAGAGCGTGCTGGCGCTGCTGCGCAGCCGCTGCGACCAGGGGGCCGCGGGCGTGATGGTGACACACGAACCGCGGTTCGCGGCCTGGGCGGACCGGGTCGTCTTCCTGCGGGACGGCTCGATCGTCGACCAGGCGCTCACCATCGGGGCCGACGCGCTGCTGACCGGCGAGGGCACCGAGTGAGCGTGTTCACGGGCTGGCGCGCCGCCCTCCGAATTGCCGGCCGCGACGCGATGCGCGCCAAGGGGCGCAGCGCGCTGGTGGTCGCGATGATCGCGGTGCCGGTGCTGGGCGTCACGGCCCTCGACGTGACGTTCCGCAGCATGACGCAGACCACCGCCGAGAAACTGACCAGCCAGATGGGGTCGGCGGACGCCCTCTTCGCCGACCAGCAGATGGGCCCGCTGGAACAGATGCCCGGGGGGGAGATGTTCCAGCCGGCCGACCCGGACGCCCCGGCGTCCGGCGAGCCCCTGCCTCCGGTCGACGTCACGACCACGTTCCCCAAGGGCTCACGCGCGATCAGCATCCAGTCCGTACCGGCGAGCGTCACCACCGAGTACGGCATCGCCAACACGGACATCTACGAGTTCCGCACCTCGGACGGACTGGCGCGCGGCAAGACCGACCTCGTGCGCGGCTCCTACCCGCACGGCACGGGGGAGATGGCCGCCACCGAGCTGTTCCTCGAGGAAACCGGCCTGAGCATCGGCTCGACGACCACCGTGCGCAACTACGGCGCGAAGTTCAAGATCACCGGTGTGATCGAGCAGCCGAACGATCTGAAGAGCAAGGCCCTGTTCGCGGACCCGGGAGCGGTCATCGCCCCGTGGAAGGCCAAGGCCGACCACGACAAGAAGGTGCTGCCGCCGAACACCACTCCCAAGGAATGGCTGGTCAAGGGCCCCGACGGGGTGGGGGTGACCTGGCCCGACGTCATGGAGGCCAACAAGTCGGGCATCCTCGTCACCTCCCGCCAGGTCGCCCTCGACCCGCCGCCGGACTCCGAGGTCCCGCTGCTCAAGAAGACGGAGCGCCCGAACTGGGGCGGCTCCGGTGACTGGAGTCCCGCCCTCCTCACCGTGGTCTCCATGGCGGTCCTGGAGATCGTGCTGCTCGCCGGGCCCGCGTTCGCGGTCGGTGCGCGCCGCTCCCGCCGCCAGCTCGGCCTGCTGGGCACCTGCGGCGGGGACCGGCGGCATGTCCGGGCCGTGGTACTCGGCGGCGGTCTGGTACTCGGCGGTGTCGGCGCCGTGACCGGTGTGGTGCTCGGCGTCGGGCTCACCGTGGCGTTCCGGCCCATGCTCGAGAACTGGGCCGGACACCGCTTCGGCTCCCTCGTCATGCCGCCGACGGAGCTGCTCCTCATCGCCGCGATCGGCCTGGTCACCGGCCTTCTGGCGGCGTTCGCCCCGGCCGTCGTGGCGAGCCGGCAGTCCATTCTGGAGTCGCTCACCGGCCGTCGCGGCGTCCGGCGCTCCTCCCGGGTGCTGCCCGTCGTGGGCGCCTGCGTGCTGGCGCTCGGCTGCGCCGCCGCCGTGTACGGCGCCACCAGCGGGAACGAGGCCCTGGTCGCCGGCGGCTCGGTCGTCGCCGAACTGGGAATGCTCGGCTGCATCCCGGTGGTGGTCGGCCTCCTCGGGCGGCTCGGCCGCAGGCTGCCGCTCTCGCCCCGCATGGCGCTGCGCGACGCGGCCCGCAACCGCGGCCGCACCGCCCCGGCGGTCGCCGCGGTGATGGCGGCCGTGGCCGGTTCGGTGGCGATCGCCACCTACATGTCCAGCAAGGGCGCCGAGTACGAGTACGAGTACACCCCCTCGCTCGCCCAGGGGACCGTCGCTGTCATGTCGAACGGTGACGGGTCGGCCGAACGGCTGCCGCTGGCCCGCGCCGCCGTCGAGCGGAACATGACCGTCAGCGGCGGGCACGCCGACTTCAAGCGGGTCTGGGCGGGCAGCGACTGCAACGTCTACTACGAGGAGGAGAACGGCTGCGGCACCCTGCAGCTGATCAAGCCCACCGGCGAGGGCCACACCTGCCCGCTGAAGGGCAAGGGGGCCCAGGAACTCGCCGCACGGCTCTCCGCGGACGAGCACAAGGAGCAGATGAACACTCCGGCCTGCCTGGGCGAGCACACGCTCTCGCACGCGTTCCCCACCGGCGAGGACCAGATTCTCGTGGCCGACGCGAACATGCTCAGCACGTATGTGAAGCTCGACGACCCCGCGGCCGCCGATGCCCTGGCCGCAGGCACACCGGTGCTGCTCAACCCGGCGTACGCCAAGGACGGGGAGATCACCCTCACCGCGGTCCACAAGTACAACGACCGCGACAAGGAGAACCGGAAGCAGCACCCGGGCAAGGCACGGACCACGACGGACCGGCTGAAGGTGTACGTGGCTCCCGCGAAGTACGCGGCGACCCCCGGCGTCCGCCTGATCCTCCCGCAGAAGACCGCGGACCGGCTCGGTCTGCACACCCAGCCGGCCGGCAGCGTGTACGCCGTCTCGCAGCCGCCGTCGAACGCCGAGCAGCAGCGCATCGACGGAGCGCTCGAACAGGCCGGCGGCGGCTTCTGGCTCCAGGTCGATTCCGGCCCCGGCCAGGACGAGAACACGCTCCTGCTGGTCCTGACGCTGTTCGCCGGAGTGGTGACGCTGGGCGCGGCCGCGATCACGACCGGCCTCGCGAAGGCGGATGCGGAGGCGGACCTGACCACGCTGAGCGCGGTCGGCGCGCCCCCGGGCGTGCGGCGGACGCTGACCGGCTTCCAGTGCCTGGTGGTGGCGCTCACGGGCGTGGTCCTGGGCACGATCACGGGTCTGGTGCCCGCGGTGGCGCTGCGCCTCGTCGACCTGCGCGAGGCGCTGGCGGCGATGCGGGCCGAACCGATGGAGTCGGCGTACACCCCGATCGTGCTGCCCTGGAGCACGCTCGCCGTGCTGGTCGTGGGCGTTCCGCTGCTCGCCGGGGCGCTCGCGGCGGCGATCACCCGGTCGCGTCAGTCCCTGGCCCGGCGGGCCGGATGACGGCACGAGCGGCCCGTTCCGGGGCCTGAGCAGCCGTTCCGGTGCCCTCGCAGACGGTGGATCAACCGTTTGCGGGGGCACCACCGCGTCGTAGGGCGGGTGTGGGAGACAATGACGCCATGGAGATGCCGAGGAATGAACGGTCGCAGGAGCACCCCCAAGTCCTCGTGGTGGGGCAGGACGGCATGGCGATCGGCGGCGGTGGCACTGACGACGACTCGCGTGAGGTCCCGGTGACGGAGATGGTCGAACAGCCCGCGAAGGTCATGCGCATCGGCAGCATGATCAAGCAGCTCCTGGAAGAGGTCAGGGCGGCTCCTCTCGACGAGGCGAGCCGGGTCAGGCTCAAGGAGATCCATGCCGGGTCCGTGAAGGAGCTGGAGGATGGTCTCGCGCCGGAGCTGGTGGAGGAGCTGGAGCGGCTCTCCCTGCCGTTCACCGAGGACTCGGTGCCCTCCGAGGCGGAACTCCGGATCGCCCAGGCCCAGTTGGTGGGCTGGCTGGAGGGCCTGTTCCACGGCATCCAGACCGCGCTGTTCGCCCAGCAGATGGCGGCGCGTGCCCAGCTGGAGCAGATGCGCCGTGCCCTTCCGTCGGGTGCCGGGCACGAGGAGCAGGACGGCGGCGGCGATCAGAGCGGAGCCATCCGGACCGGCCCGTACCTCTAGTGCTGTGGCCGAAAGATTTGCCGGGAAGCTCGCGGCGTCCGGTGCGGTGCGTCGCAAGGCGGAGGAGCGCCCTCGTACGGGACGTACCCGGGTGATGCCACAACGCGTCGAGGCTCCGTGCCGGGCGCCGCGAGCCGGTGAACCCTTCCGGTCGCAGCACTAGGGTCGAGCCTCCGGCCCGTTTCTCCGACCTGTGAGATCGCGGTCGTGACCGGTGGTCGGCGGCCCGTACGCCGTTCGTCCGGTCCGCACCGCTCGCTTCGCTCACCCCCGGACACCACATCGATCACACCGAGCAGGTCGATCACACCGAGCGGGAGGCCCGGCGCACGCGGTCGACGACCATGTGCGCCGGGCCTCTCGATACCCATCCCCGTACGTCCCCGTACGGACGCGTGCGGGGACGTACGGGGACGCCCGTGGTCACCGCGTCCCGCGCCCGACGTACGTGTGTACGCGCCCGGCACGAGCGCGATGCGTCGCCCCGTGCGCCCGTGGGCCGCACGTGCCGCGGGCACCGGTCAGGGCATCCGGAGCACCATCGGCCCAGGCACGGAACGCGGTCGACCAGGCACGGGGAACGGTCAGGCAGACGCCGGGCGCGGTCGACCAGGCACGGGCAGCTGTCAGGCAGACGCCCGGCGCGGTCAGGCCGCGGGGTTCCGCAACAGCACCTTCCCGATGTGGGCGCTGGACTCCAGCACCCGGTGGGCCTCGGCCGCGTCCGGCATCGGCAGCGAGCGGTCCACGATCGGCCGGACGACCCCGCCGGCGATCAACGGCCAGACATGCTCACGTACGGCGGCGACGATCGCCGCCTTCTCGTCGAGCGGACGGCCCCGCAGCGAGGTCGCGGTGATGGCGGCCCGCTTACGCAGCAGAGCGTTCAGGTTCAGCTCGCCCTTCACGCCACCCTGGAGCCCGATGATGGCCAGTCGGCCGTTGACGGCGAGTGCCTTCACGTTCCGGTCCAGGTACTTCGCGCCGACGATGTCGAGGATGACGTCCGCACCCGCCCCGTCCGTCGCCCTGCGCAGTTCCTGGACGAAGTCCTGCTCGCGGTAGTCGATCAGGATGTCGGCCCCGAGCTCCGCGCAGCGCGCCAGCTTCTCCGGTCCGCCCGCGGTCACCGCGACCCGCGCGCCCACCGCCTTGGCGAGCTGGATCGCCATGGTGCCGATGCCGCTGGACCCGCCGTGCACCAACAGGGTCTCACCAGGGCGCAGATGGGCCACCATGAACACGTTCGACCAGACCGTGGCCGTCACCTCGGGCAGCGCCGCGGCCGTGACCAGGTCGACCCCCTCCGGCACCGGCAGCAGCTGCCCCACCGGCACGGCGACCTTCTCCGCGTAACCGCCACCGGCGAGCAGCGCGCACACCTCGTCGCCGACCGACCAGCCGCTGACGCCGGGGCCGACCCCCGAGACACGGCCCGCGCACTCCAGGCCCGGGTACGGTGACGCCCCGGGCGGCGGGTTGTAGAACCCCTGCCGCTGCAGCACGTCGGCGCGATTGACCGCACTGGAAACGACATCGACGAGGACCTCGCCCTCGCCGACCACCGGATCGGGCACCTCGGCCCATACGAGAGCCTCGGGGCCACCGGGTTCGGGGATGGTGATCGCATACATGGCCGCGAGGCTACTCCGTGCCACGGGCCGGGCGCCCTGACGCGAGCCGGACAACCCCCATCACAGGAGCGACCACCCCCTCACGGGGGCCGACCAGAAACGCGGACGGGTCGGACAGCACCACCGTACGGACCGGTGGCATGCGGTGCGTCCGGGCGCCGACTACGGGCGGGGGCCGCCGGGCGCCGGGCTGCCGAGCGCCTGTTCGTTCGTGGCGCGCACAATGGTGATCACGCGGTCCGTCAACTGCAACGGGCTCGCCGCCGGGTCGTCGTAGGCGAGCAGCCGGTGCCCGCGCAACACGCTGACCACGAGATCGTCCGTCTCCCGGACGCTCTTGCCCACCTCGGCCTTTATCACCGGTCGTTCGACGAGGTCGAGACCGCTGCCCTGCTGGATCAGGTCCTCCATCACCGTGCCCGCGCTGGGGCTGAGGACGGAGAGGCCGAGCAGTCGTCCGGCCGCGCTGGCGCTGGTGATCACGGCGTCGGCACCGGACTGCCGCAGCAGCGGGGCGTTCTCCTCCTCACGAACCGCGGCGACGATCTTCGCGCTCCGATTGAGCTGCCGCGCCGTCAGCGTCACCAGCACCGCCGTGTCGTCGCGCTGCGTGGCGATGACGATCTGACGCGCCTTCTGGAGCTCGGCCCGCAGCAGCACATCGCTGCGCGTCGCATCGCCGACCACCCCCACGAATCCCTCGGCGTTGGCGATCTCTATCACCTTGCTCGCCGGGTCGACGACGACGATCTGGTCATTTCTCAGGCCTGAGGCACGCAGGGTCTGGATGGCCGAACGGCCCTTCGTGCCGAACCCGACGACGATGGTGTGGTCACGCAAGTTGGTTCTCCAACGCTTCAGCCGGAAGTCCTCCCGGGTCCGTTCCGTGAGGACCTCAAGGGTGGTACCGACCAGGATGATCAGGAAGAGCACCCGCAGCGGCGTCACGAGCAGCACATTGGCGAGCCGGGCACTGTCGCTGTACGGGGTGATGTCGCCGTAGCCGGTGGTGGAGAGGGTGACCGTCGCGTAGTACACCGAGTCCAGCAGGTCGACCGTGTCATCGGCGGCGTCGTGGTATCCCTTGCGGTCCAGCCAGACGATCACCACCGTGATGGCCAGCACCAGCAGCGCCATCGACAGCCGCTTGGTCACCTGCCGGGCCGGCCGGTCGACGACCCTGCGCGGGAGCTGTACCCGCGTGGGGACGACATGCTCGTCAGCGCGCCTGGCCATCGCATCGTGGCCGGGAAGTTTCACGTGAAACACCCTTCCGTCCACGGCGTCGCCGACGCCCACGGTAGTTCGAGGATCTCCACCTCGGTGCCGGACCGTACCCCGCCCGGTGGCACAACGGCCAGCCCGTCCGCCACGGCGACCCCCCGGAGCATCGCCGGACCGTCGTAACGCAGTGGTACGACGTACTCGGCAACTCCTCCGGTTCCGACGTCACGCGCGCCCGCGCCACCGGTCGGGCGGCCGGCTCCCCGGCCCCCGGCTCCTCGGCCGCCGCGCTCCCGGTCCCCGGTCGCTTCGTGACGGGAAACGGCCACCCGATGGACGACGGGCACCAGCCGGGTGTCATCCGGATGCCCGGGCAACTCGTCGCGCGCGACGGCCCAGTACGGCTCGTACGGAACATGGCCGGCCAGCCCGTGGAGCAGCGGCTCGGCGAGCGTGAGAAGGCCCGCCACGGCGGCCAGCGGGTTGCCGGGCAGCCCGACGACGTACGGTCCGGCTGCTTTGAGTCTGGCCAGCAGCATCGGGTGGCCCGGACGAACGGCGACGCCGTCGACCAGCAGCTCGGCCCGGAGCTCGGAGAGCACCGGATGGACGTGGTCGACCGGGCCCGCGGCCGTACCGCCCGTGGTGACGACAAGATCGGCGTCGGAATCGGTGAGCGCGCGCCGAAGGGCCGCCGCGTCGTCGCCGAGACGCTGCGGGGCGGAGACGGCTGCACCCAGTGCCCGCAGCCAGGGGCCGATCATCGGCCCGAGCGCGTCTCGGATCAGTCCGTCGTGCGGCAGACCGCTGGTCAGCAGCTCGTCGCCGAGGACGAGGACATCGACGCGGGGACGCGGAACGGTGGCCAGTCCGTCGTACCCCGCGGCGGCGGCCAGTCCGAGAACGGCGGGGGTCACCACGGTTCCGGCAGGCAGCAGCAGATCACCGGAGCGGCATTCCTGGCCGCGGGGCCTGATGTCCTGCCCGGGGTGCACCCGGTACCGGGCATGGAGCAGTCCCCTGGCCTCGTCGACACGGCCGTGCTCGCTGCGGATCACGGCGTTGGCGTCCGCCGGGACGCGCGCACCGGTGGCGATCCGTACGGCGTCCCCGTCGGGGAGCCAGGCGGGAGCAGCGTGACCGGCGAGGATCCCCCGTTCCCGCACCGGCCGGCTCTTCGCACTCGGGTCCGGGCTCGGCCCCGGACCCGGTGCCGCGTCTCCGGCCCCTTCGAGACCTTCCTCGCTCCCCACCGACTCACGGATGGTCCACGGTCCCGGCCCGCTGACGACCCAGCCGTCCATGGCGGAGGTGTCGAAGGGCGGCAGATCGGTGAGTGCCACGAGCGGTTCGGCGAGTACGTGCCCGAGTGCCTGGTCGAGAGGAAGGTGCCGGACGCGGCCGGGGTCGCCGCGGCCCGACCGGGCGGCAAGGGCGCGCGCTTCCGGCCAGGAGGTCGACCGCCCGCGCCGATCCCGCGCGGGGAGCCTGTCGGCACGCCGGTCCGGGTCCGGGATCCGGCCGGCTCGCCGGTCCGAGGCAGACGACCGGGCCGCGTCCTCGTGCTCGGATGCGGGGCCGGGCCGCCCAGCCGCGAACCTCTGTCCGGCGGAGGCGGCCCGGTGGGCATCGGGCCTCTGATCCGCCGAGGCGGGCCGACCCGTAGGACGGGGCTCACCCGACGACTGACGCCTGACCAGGGCCAGGGCCTGCTCGACAGCCAGCTCGTCCTCGGCGGCCCGCGCCTCCTCCGGACTCGCACCCGGAGCCGGACTCGCACCCGGAGCCGGATTCGTACCCGGCCCCGGGGACGCACCCTGCTCCTTACTCGGAGCCGCGCCCGGCTCAGGTCCCGGATTCGCACTCGGGCCCTGTCCCGTTCCCGGGCCCTGTCCCGCTGCCGGGCCAGGGCCATGGCTCGTGCTCAGCCCCGGGCTCCACCCCGGAAACGGGTCGGGCCCGTCGTCCCGGGTCGTCATCGACGCTCGTTCTCCTCCACCCACCGCCGAGCCAGCGCGGCAGCCTTGCGGGCTGCCTCTGCCACCGCTGCCGGGCCGTCGCCGCTCGCCTTCGCCGCCGCGTATCCGACCAGGAAGGTCGTCAACGGCGCTGCGGGCCGGGCGACACCATGAGCGGCATCACGGGCGAGGTCGAGCAGGACATCGGTGTCCACATCGAGCTCGATGCCCAGTTCGTTCTTGACTGCGGTGATCCATTCGTCCAGCACGGCCCCATGCTCCCTGATGCGGGCTCGGGCCTGCGCAATGTCCTCCCAGGTGTCGCAGTCGAAGGAGGTGAGAGGGCCTGCCGGCACCCGCACCAGATCCAGTTCCTCCGTCAGCAGCCGCAACGGAAGTCCGGACAGGCCGCCGTGCTCGACGGCGATCAGGGCGAGTTCACGGCGCAACGGCTCGGCCCGGTAGACGGCCACGAGAGGCTGGTCGCGCCCTTCCTGATCCGTGCACAGGGCCCCCTCCCGCTCGCCGTCGCCGACGGCGTCCAGCAGCGCCGCGACGGTGCTCTCCGCGAGGAACGGCAGATCGGCGGAGAGCACGAGCACCCGTTCCGCTCCGGTGCGCCGCACCCCGGCGTCCAGCGCGGCCAACGGCCCGCCTCCCTGCGGAACCTCACGTGTCCAGGTCACCGCACGCACCGTGGGCCGACGCCCGCCCACCACCACAGTGGTCGAGGCGCCCGCACAGGCCGCGAGCACCCGGTCGAGCAGCGTGCGGCCACCGACCCGGATTCCGGGCTTGTCCGCTCCGTCGAGTCGTGCGGCGGCCCCTCCGGCAAGGACGATGGCGTCATACGCGGTCATGCCTCCGAGTATGCGGGCCACGCCCTCCCGGCGGTCCTCCCGGTCCTCCCGGTCCTTCCGATCCCCCTGGTCCTTCCGACCCCGGTCCTCGCCGTGCCTCGTTCCGCGCCCTCGTCCTCCGCCCCTTCCCCGCCCTGTCCGCGTGTCCCTGCCCGACCGCTGACGCAGACCGATCGCAGACACAGACGCAGGCACAGCGGACACGGACGAGGAGGGACGAAGAGGAACGAGGAGGGGACGCGAAGGCGGCGAGGGGGGCAAGGCGAGGACGCGGAGGAACGGAATCCGCAACCGCTCCCCGGCTGTCCGGCTCCCCGGCTGTCCGGTTCCCGGGCTGTCCGGCTGTCCGGCTGTCCGGTTCCCGGGCTGTCCGGCTGTCCGGCTGTCCGGTTCCCGGGCTGTCCGGCTGTCCGGCTACAACGTGCGGAGCAGAACCGCCGGTTGCTCCACGCAGTCGGCCACGTAGCGCAGGAACCCGCCCGCCGTACCGCCGTCACAGACCCGGTGGTCGAAGGTCAGCGAGAGCTGGACGACCTGGCGTACGGCGAGTTCGCCCCGGTGCACCCACGGCTTGGACACGATCCGGCCGACACCGAGCATCGCCGCCTCCGGGTGGTTGATGATCGGGGTCGAGCCGTCGACGCCGAACACCCCGTAGTTGTTCAGCGTGAACGTGCCCCCGGTCAGCTCCGCCGGAGTGAGTCTCCCCGCCCGCGCCGCCTCGGTCAGTCGGCCTATCTCGGCGCCGATCGACTCCACGTTCCGGGCCTGCGCGTCCCGTATGACGGGGACGACCAGTCCACGATCGGTCTGTGCCGCGAACCCGAGATGGACCTCCGACAGCCGCACTATTTCCCGCGCCTCCGGATCCACCGTGGAATTGAGCTCGGGGAACCGGGCCAGCGCGGCGGTGCAGATACGCGCCAGCAGCGCCAGCACCGACACCTTGGGGCCCGCCGCCGGGCCGCCCGTGCTGTTCATCGCGGCCCTGGCCGCCATCAGCTCGGTGGCATCCGCGTCGACCCAGCACGTGGCGTCGGGAATCTCCCGGCGGCTGCGCGCCAGCTTGTCGGCGACCGCGCCCCGTACGCCCCGCAGCGGGATCCGCTCCGCAGCCGGAACCGCACCTCCACCCACCGACGTGGGCCTCATCGACGCCACCGACGCCGCAACCGGCTGCGGGACCGCGGCCGACTGCGAGGCGGTGCCCGTGGCGGCGGAATCGGGGGCGGCGGTGCGGGTCTCCGCAGCCTGCTCCGACGCCCTGATCGCGGACTCGACGTCGGCCCGGAGGATCAGCCCTTCGGGGCCGGATCCCACCAATCGGTGCAAATCGAGGCCATGCTGTCGCGCCAGCTTCCTCACCAGCGGCGAGACAACAGCCACCGGCCCCCGCTCCACATCGGGAACGGCGGCGCGAGCCACCGAAGCGGTCCCGGCCGAACCGGTCGCCTCCCGCTCGACGCCCGCCACCGCCCACGCCGAAGGACGCACCCGTCGACGGCGTGCCACCGGCGCGCCGGTCCCGTATCCGACGAGCACATTGCCGGACGACTCCGCCTCACCGGTCCCGGACACCCCCGGGGCCCGGGCCCCGGCACCCGACGACCCACCGGATCCCGCGGCCCCCGCACCTCCCAAAGATCCCTCAGCCCCCATGGCCCTTCCGGCCCCTACCGCCCTCCCGGACTCCGCAGACGTCCCAGCCCCTGCGGACGCCTCGGCCCCTCCGTCCTCCCCGGAGCCCACCGCCACGGTCAAGAGGGGTGCCCCGACCGGCAGTTCCGCACCCTCCTCACCGAACCGGGCCGTCACCACTCCCCCGTACGGGCACGGCACCTCCACCATCGCCTTGGCCGTCTCGACCTCGACGACGGGCTGATCGATGGCGACGACATCGCCGACCTCCACCAGCCAGCGCACGATCTCCGCCTCCGTGAGCCCCTCACCGAGGTCCGGCAGCCTGAATTCGAGTACCTGGGCCATCAGCTCTCCGCCTCCCACTGCAGGCGGGCGACCGCGTCGAGCACCCGGTCCACGCCCGGCAGATGGTGCCGCTCCTGCATCGGCGGCGGGTACGGGATGTCGAACCCGGCGACCCGCAGCACCGGCGCCTCCAGGTGATGGAAGCACCGCTCGGTCACCCGGGCCGCTATCTCACCGCCCGGACCGCCGAAACCGGAGGACTCATGGACGACGACCGCGCGCCCCGTACGCCGTACGGAGGCGCCGACCGTCTCGTCGTCGAACGGCACCAGCGAACGCAGGTCGACGACTTCGAGGTCCCAGCCCTCCTCGACCGCCGCTTCCGCAGCCTCCATGCAGACCGGAAGCGAAGGGCCGTACGTGAGCAGCGTCGCGCTGCGCCCACGTCGGCGGACGACGGCCCGCCCGATGGGCTCGACGGCCGCGGGCGCGTCGGGCGACCAGTCCGCCTTCGACCAGTAGAGCCGCTTCGGCTCCATGAAGACCACCGGGTCGTCGGAGGCGATCGACGCCCTCAGCAGCCCGTACGCGTCCTCGACCGTGGCAGGGGTGACGACATGGAGGCCGGGCGTCGCCATGTAGTAGGCCTCCGACGAATCGCTGTGGTGCTCGACCCCTCCGATCCCGCCTCCGTAAGGCACCCGCACCGTGATCGGCAGCGGCATAGCACCGCCCGTCCGGTTCCGCATCTTGGCGACATGGCTGATGAGCTGCTCCAACGCCGGATAGGCGAACGCGTCGAACTGCATCTCCACCACGGGCCGCAGCCCGTACATCGCCATGCCGACAGCCGTGCCGAGAATGCCCGCCTCGGCCAGCGGGGTGTCCGTGCAGCGATCGTCGCCGAACTCCTTCGCCAGACCGTCGGTGATCCGGAAGACCCCGCCGAGCGTGCCGACGTCCTCACCGAGGACGTGCACCGTCGGATCTTCGGCCATCGAGTCGCGCAGCGCCCGCCCGAGAGCCTGCGCCATCGTGGCGGGTCTGGTCTTCGCGGTCCGCTCGCCGGCCGGCGCCGCTGCGGTGGTCATCGCCCCTCCTCCGTTCCGTCACGGTCCTGCTGGTCGTGCCGCTGGTCCTGCTCGACTTCCGCCTCCGCGCGCAACAGGGCAGCCTGCTCCCGCAGTTGAGTGGTCTGCTCCGCGTAGACGTGGGCGAAGAGATCCATGGGGTCCAGCACCGGATCGGCGTTCATCCGCTCACGCAGTGCCGCCGCCATCCGCTCGGCGGACGCGCGCGCTTCTTCCCTCACACCGTCGTCGAGCAGTCCCCGTTCGGTCAGCTCCCGTTCCAGGAGCTGGATCGGATCGTGCGTACGCCACGCCTCCACCTCGCTGTCGGTGCGGTAGCGCGTGGCGTCGTCGGCGTTCGTGTGGGCGTCCATGCGGTATGTCACCGCCTCGACGAGCGTGGGACCGCCACCGCTCCGCGCCCGCGCGACCGCCTCGCCGAGGACCTGGTGCACAGCCACCGCGTCATTGCCGTCCACCAGTCGCCCCGGCATCCCGTACCCCACGGCCTTGTGCGCCAGGGACGGGGCCGCGGTCTGCTTCGCCAGCGGAACGGAGATCGCGAAGCCGTTGTTCTGCACGAAGAAGACGACCGGGGCCCGCCAGACGGCCGCGAAATTGAGCGCCTCGTGGAAATCCCCCTCGCTGGTGCCGCCGTCGCCGACCATGGCCAGCGCCACGACGTCGTCGCCCCGTAGGCGCGCCGCGTGGGCCAGGCCCACGGCATGCGGCAACTGGGTGGCGAGCGGGGTGCAGAGCGGTGCGATGCGGTGCTCACGCGGGTCGTAACCGCTGTGCCGGTCGCCCCGCAGCAGCGTCAGCGCCTCGACCGGGTCCAGACCGCGCGCAACGGCCGCCAGCGTGTCACGGTAGCTGGGAAAGAGCCAGTCCTGGTCCTCCAGCACCAGCGCGGCCGCTGTCTCGCACGCCTCCTGCCCGGTGCTCGACGGGTAGACGGCGAGCCTTCCTTGTTTGGTCAGGGCGGTGGCCTGCGCGTTGTACCTGCGACCGCGGACCAGCTCCGCGTAGAGCCGGAGCAGCAGTCCGGGATCGGCGTCGCCCGCGGCATCCGTACCGAGCACACGGTAGGGCTCGGGGTCCGGGAGCAGCGGCGCGGGATCGGTGAGCGGCTTCCAGGCCGGGGGCGGCGTGGGGCGGTAAGCGGCCGCGCCGGGCAGCTCTTGGACCGTCATGACAAGCACCTCCTGGCGTCGAGGGGTTTCGAGCGGCGTCTGTCGGCTTCGGGGGTCGTCCAGTCCCGCGGGGGATCGTCCGAAGCCGTGGGGTGTCGAAATAACCGAAATGTCGAGCGCTGTCCGAGGCGCGACTGTGGCGTGCCTCACCTACCGATTGTTCGGTCGCGAGCGCATTTTGGCTACAGGCACCTTCAGCCTGTGGACAAACGGTTATCCACAGCCTGGGATAGGGGCAGGTCGTCCAGGACGAGGAGGCGCGGGCACATGGCAGCTGAACAAATGGCCGACGGGATCGCGGAACCCGACCGGATTCCGCCGGCCCGCCCGCTCGACGCCGTCGACCGCGACATTCTGCGGCTGCTCCAGACGGACGGCCGCGCCTCGATACGGTCGGTGGCCGATCGCGTCCATGTGTCCCGCGCCAACGCGTACGCGCGGATCAACCGGCTCATCGACGACGGCGTGATCCGTGGATTCAGCGCCCGCGTGGACCACGAGCGGGCGGGCCAGGGCGCCTCCGCCTACATCACGCTCAAGATCGTCCAGAATTCCTGGCGCACCGTGCGCGAGCAGCTCCAGGCCCTGCCGGGCGCGACCCATATCGCCCTCGTCAGCGGCGACTTCGATGTGCTGCTGCTGGTGCACACCCCGGACAACCGGTCACTGCGCGAACTGGTCCTGACGAAGATCCAGTCCATTCCGGAGGTGCTCTCCACCCGCACGCTTCTCGTGTTCGAGGAGACGGACCTGGCCCCGGGCCCGGACCGGCCCACCGAGCTCACCTGACCGACGCCCGCATCGGCGCCGACCCGGGACCCGGCGCCGGGCCTCAGCAGTCTCAGCAGTCTCAGCGGGCCTCAGCGGGTCTCAGCGGGTCTCAGCGGCTGGAGCGCATCCCCTCGAAGGCCACCCGGACGAGCGTGTCCGCCAGCCGCTCGCCGTCGGCGCCGCCGTCCGGCTGCGGCCGGTACCACTCCACCAGGGAGTTGACCATTCCGAACAGCAGCCGCGTCACCAGTCGTATGTCCACGTCCGAACGGAGATCACCCTCCATGACGGCCGCTCCGAGCAGATCCGTCACCCGCTGGTCGAACTCGCGCCGCCGCTCCATCGCCCAGCGCTCGGTCTTCGTGTTGCCCCGCACCCGCAGCAGCAGAGTGACATAGGGCAGCTCGGCTATCAGCACGTCGACGGTCCGTCGCGTGACGTACTCGACACGCTCGACCGCCCGCCCCTGTGTGGCGCCGGGTTCGTCGAGAATCCCGAAAAGCCCGTCCAGCGCCCGGCTCACCGCACGGTGGAGCAGGTCCTCCTTGCCGGTGACATGGTGATAGATGGAGGACTTGGAGATGCCCGCCGCCTTGGAGAGATGCTCCATCGACGTGCCGTCGTAGCCGCGCTCGTTGAAGACGCGGACGGCGACGGTGAGCAGGGTCTCCGGGGTGTACGTGTCCCGCTTGGCCGTGGTCATGTCCGCGATCCTCCCCTACGAGTTGTCCACAGGTTTGGCGGGCCCCCTTGTCCCGACCGATCGTTCGGTTACTCTAACTCTGTCCACCCGTTCCTGCCCAGCTCGATGAGGAGTTGGTCCGTCATGGCCGCCGAGCTCACCCCGCATCTGCTTTCCGAGAAGCACCGCCCCACGCTCGACCAGGCCCTCGACGCGATCCGTACGCGCGCGTACTGGTCCCCGCACCCCGAGCACCCGAAGGCGTACGGCGAGGGCGGAGCCCCCGGCAGCCTGGGAGCCGCCGAGGGCAAGGCCGCGTTCGACGCCGTACTGCACACCCGCCTCGACCTCGGCCAGCCCGGCACCGACGGCTGGACGGGCGGAGAGGTGTCTCCGTACGGACCGGAGCTGGGCGTCGAGTATCCGCACGCCGACCTGGACGTGCTGCTCCCGGCGATGCGCGCCGGCATGGCCGCATGGCGGGCGGCGGGCCCCGAGACGAGGGCCCTGGTCTGCTTGGAGATCCTCTCGCGGATCAGCGCCAGGACCCACGAGTTCGCCCACGCCGTGATGCACACCAGCGGCCAGGCGTTCATGATGGCGCTCCAGGCGGGCGGCCCGCACGCCCAGGACCGCGGACTGGAAGCCGTGGCGTACGCGTACGCGGAGCAGGTCCGCACGCCGGGGAGCGCCGACTGGTCCAAGCCGCAGGGCAAGCGCGATCCGCTCCGGCTGCACAAGTCGTTCACCGCGGCTCCGCGCGGCATCTCGCTGCTGATCGGGTGCAACACGTTTCCCACGTGGAACGGCTACCCCGGCCTGTTCGCCTCGCTGGCCACCGGCAACCCCGTCCTGGTCAAGCCGCATCCGCGCGCCGTGCTCCCGCTCGCGCTCACGGTCCGGCTGACCCGCGAGGTGCTCGTCGAGGCGGGCTTCGACGCCAACCTGGTCGCACTGGCCGCCGAGCGGCCCGGCGAAGGCATCGCGAAGACCCTCGCCGTACGCCCCGAGATCAAGATCATCGACTACACCGGGTCCACGGCCTTCGGTGACTGGCTGGAGACCAACGCCCGCCAGGCGCAGGTGTACACGGAGAAGGCCGGGGTCAACACCATCGTCCTCGACTCCACCGACGACTACCGGGGCATGCTCTCCAATCTGGCCTTCTCCCTCTCGCTGTACAGCGGCCAGATGTGCACCACCCCGCAGAACCTGCTGATTCCCCGCGACGGCATCTCGACCGACGCCGGCGACAAGACGTACGACGAGGTCGTCGCCGACATCGGCACCGCGGTCGACGGTCTGCTGGGGGACGACGCGCGGGCGGGCGCCCTGCTCGGCGCCCTCGTCAACCCCGATGTGAAGGCCCGACTGGAGGCGGCCGCGAGGCTGGGCGAGGTCGCCCTGCCCTCCCGCACGGTGGTCAACCCGGAATTCCCCGACGCTGTGGTCCGCACGCCCCTGATCGTCAAGCTGGACGGCAACAAGCCGGACGACGCGGAGCACTACATGTCGGAGTGCTTCGGACCGGTCTCCTTCGCCGTCGCCGTCGACTCGGCGGCCGATGCCATGGAACTGCTCCGCCGTACGATCCGCGACAAGGGCGCGATGACCGTCGGCGCGTACACCACCTCGCCGGACGTGGAACGCGCCGTCGAGGACGTCTGCCTGGACGAGTCGGCCCAACTTTCGCTGAACCTCACAGGTGGCGTGTACGTCAACCAGACCGCGGCGTTCTCCGACTTCCACGGCTCGGGCGGCAACCCGGCAGCGAACGCGGCTCTGTGCGACGGCGCCTTCGTGGCCAACCGCTTCCGTATGGTGGAAGTTCGCCGCCAGGCGTGACGCCGGGCCAGGAGCCGAGGTACCGGCCGGGGGCAAGGGCCGGGCCTCCGGGCAGGGCCATGGGTCGAGGTCGGGTCCGGGAGCCGCGGGCCGGGAAACCAGCAACGGCACCCGTACTCGCGCCCTCGTCGGCATCCACGGCCTGGCCTCGCCGGATGTTCCCGCCCGCGTCAGAACTCCTGGCGCGGCGCTTGCCCCTGTTGCTGCCCCGGCTCCGGAATCTCCGCGTACCGCTGCACCCACGCATGCATGGCGATCGCGGCGGCGGCGCCCGCGTTGATCGACCGCGTCGACCCGAACTGCGCGATGGAGCACACCATCGCCGCGTGCTCCCGGGCTTCCTCGGTCAGCCCGGGCCCTTCCTGCCCGAAGAGCAGCACGCACCGACGCGGCAGCTCGGTACGCTCCAGCGGAACCGAGCCCGGAAGGTTGTCGATGCCGATGATCGGCAGCCCTTCCGCAGCCGCCCACGCGGTCAGCGACTCCGTGTCGGGGTGGTGCCGCACGTGCTGGTACCGATCGGTGACCATCGCACCGCGCCGGTTCCAGCGCCTTCGCCCCACGATGTGGACCTCCTTGGCGAGGAACGCGTTCGCGGTCCGCACCACGGAGCCGATGTTGAAGTCGTGGCCCCAGTTCTCGACCGCCACGTGGAAGTCGTGCCGCCGCAGATCCAGGTCGGCGACGATCGCCTCCCGCGTCCAGTAGCGATAGGCGTCGCCGACGTTGCGCCGGTCCCCGTGGGCGAGCAGCTCGGGGTCGTACCGCTCGTCCACGGGCCAGGGCAGGGGGTGCGGCCCCACCCCGACCTGTGTTCCGAACCCGTCGTCGTACTGTACGGGCTCCGCCGCCGGTCCGGGCGCACCGGACGCCCCACGTCCTGGCAGCTCATCGGTCGGCGGTTTCCCGCCGATGCTGCCGGTGCGGCCGATACCGCCGGTTCTGCTGCCGTTCTCGCTACTCACCCGACGAGCGTATGACCCTCGCCGCCGACTTGCTGCGGGGCCTCCTCGGCATCGGTGGAACGCCGCTGACCGGGCACCTTCACCTTCCGCCCGAACAGCAGCCTCCGCCCGTGGGCCACCCGGTCGCCGAGCCACACCAGGAAGACGGTCGGCAGGAACACGGAGTCGGCGGCGATCATCGCCATGGAGAAGAACGGCAGCCCGAGCAGCAGGGCGATGCCGGCATGCTCACAGATCATGACGGCGAGCAGGACGTTCTTGACCTTCCGATTGAACAGCGTGAACGGGAAAGCGACCTGCACGATCACCGTGCCGTAGCTCACCAGCATCACGATGACACCACTGGACGCGAGGATGTCCGACATCACGGGCCACGGCGCGAAGTAGTCGAGCTTCAGCGGGTAGTACAGCGCGGTGCCGTCCTGCCACCTCGACCCCTGGACCTTGTACCAGCCCGCCGTCGCGTAGATCACACAGACCTCGGCCATGATCACGACGAGGGTGGCGTTGTGGGCCAGGTTGGCCACGATGTCGAGCAGGGTGCGCATCTCGCTGTGCGGGGCACGCCGGTTCACGATCCACCAGAGTCCCTGGCCCACCCAGAGGATCCAGAGAAGAGCCGGGAACCACCAGGTGCCCCCGAGGCCGTCGGTCAGCGTGGCCGCGATGAGGACCAGGCCCAGCGCCCCCCAGAGAACAGGGCCGACCGCATCCCGCCGCACCGGCCGCGCCGGGTCGTCGGCGTTCGCCTCCGCAGGCGCGCCCGCCTGCCCCGGCGCCTCGGCACCCACCGGAGGCGGAAGGGCCGCGAGACCCGCGGCGCGCGCCGTACGAGCCGCGCGTCGTGCGTCCAGCGACCAGACCTGCCCGCAGCGGGTCAGTACGAGGTAGATGGCCATCAGATGGATGACGTTGTCACCGCCGTCGCCCATGAAGATGCTGCGGTTCTGCAGGGAGAGCACACCGACCATGAAGAGGACCGACACGGCGCGGGTGCGCCATCCGACCATCAGCAGCGCGGCCGAGAGCAGGGCGACCGCGTACACGATCTCGAACCAGACCGTGCTGTCCGACCACATGAGCGCGGTGAACGCCTGGTTGCCCGATATGAGCTCCCGTGCCATGTCCCAGCGCCACGGGGCATCGGGGCCGTACATCTCATGGCGGTTCGGTATCTCGCGCAGCAGGAACAGCAGATAGGTGGCGGAGAAGCCGATCCGGATGACGGCGCTCTGGTACGGGCCGAGGGCCGCGGAGGTGACGCGCTGGACGGCGCGGGCGAGCTTGCGATCGAGGGAGAGCGTACTCACTTGTCGGCCCCCTCGGCGTTCCCGGCACTCATCGCGCTTCCGGCGTCCTCGGCGTCCTCGGGAAGGTCGGCGGAGGTCACGGTCCACCACGGCAGCACCCGGTAGGACGGCTTGGTGCTGATCTTCTCGTTGCTCCAAGGGGGTGCCCCGACGGACCGGACCTCGGAACGGAGCTGGATGCGCTCGACGGTGCCGCCGTAGTCGTGTCCGGTGAGGCGCAGCATCGCGATGCGACGCATGTAGCGCTCGGACAGTTCGCCGCGCACGCCGTTCGCCCGGTTCTCGTTGTCGTGGGAGTTGATGTAGAAGTCCCAGGCGCGTCGCAGCTCGTTCTGGTGGATGTGGCTGGGTATGACGTTTCCGCGTATCGCCTCGGTGTCCTCACCTGTCAGGCTCATCCAGGCGGTGGTGCGCCTGCCGTCGTCCCCCGCCACCTCGGCCCGTACGTGCACGGCGACGTTCTGCTGGAGCGGGTTGGGGGCGAACAGTTTCCAGTTCTGCTCGAACTCCGGGTAGATCCAGTCGTCGACCGCTTCGCCGTGCTGCTTGGTCAGCGTGTTGGACGGTGCGACGTGCAGGAAGACCATGGCCAGGTGGCCACAGGCGAGAAGTCCGATGACCGACAGGGCGATCGCCGCGACGGCCTGGTACGGCAGCGAGAGCGCGGCCACGCCGCCCGGGGAGGCGCGTCCCGGTCCCGGGGCGGTACCGGTCGGCGCGTCCTCTCCCTGCCCCGCTCCGCGCCGCTGCCGCCCCGGCTCGGCTCCCCCGTTTCCGCTCTCGCCGTCCGTTTCGTCGTACGAATCCATCCCGCCCCGATCCCCGTCGATCCCGGTGAGTTGTCCACAGGGTTGACACCCTACGGGCCGCCGACTCACCATTGTAGACAACGAACCGAACGATCGGTCGGTCGGTAGGGAGTCCGGGATGACGGCAGTGACTGCGGGCCAGACGACGCAGACAGGAGCAGGCGGGCCCGAGGGGGCCGGCGGAGCGGACGAGGCGCTCGAAGCGACCTTCGACGCCGCGGTGGCGGCGGACGAGCGGATCGAGCCCCGCGACTGGATGCCGGACGCCTACCGCGCCTCGCTGATCAGGCAAATGGCCCAGCACGCCCATTCCGAGATCATCGGCATGCAGCCGGAGGCCAACTGGATCTCCCGAGCGCCCTCGCTGCGCCGCAAGGCGATCCTGATGGCCAAGGTGCAGGACGAGGCAGGGCACGGGCTCTATCTGTACAGCGCCACAGAGACGCTCGGCGTCGGCCGGGAGGAGCTGCTGGACAAGCTTCACGCGGGCCGCCAACGGTATTCGTCGATCTTCAACTACCCCACGCTGACCTGGGCGGACGTCGGAGCGATCGGCTGGCTGGTGGACGGCGCCGCGATCACCAACCAGGTGCCGCTCTGCCGCTGCTCCTACGGCCCCTATGCCCGGGCGATGGTCCGCATCTGCAAGGAGGAGTCGTTCCACCAGCGCCAGGGGTACGAGCTGCTGCTCGCCCTCAGCCGCGGCACCCCGGCCCAGCACGAGATGGCGCAGGACGCGGTGAACCGCTGGTGGTGGCCGTCCCTGATGATGTTCGGTCCGCCGGACGACGCGTCCGCCCACTCGGCACGATCGATGGCCTGGAAGATCAAGCGGCATTCCAACGACGAGCTGCGGCAGCGTTTCGTGGACATATGTGTCCCGCAGGCCGAGGCCCTGGGACTCACCCTCCCGGATCCGGACCTTCGGTGGAACGAACAGCGCGGGCACCACGACTTCGGGGCGATCGACTGGGCGGAGTTCCAGGAGGTCCTCAAGGGCAACGGCCCGTGCAACGAAGAGCGCCTTGGCCGGCGCCGCCGGGCGCACGAGGAAGGCGCCTGGGTCAGGGACGCGGCGGCGGCGTACGCCGCGAAGCACACACCGGTAGGGAACGGGGAGGCGACGGCATGAGCAGCTCGACCGAATGGCCGCTGTGGGAGGTGTTCGTGCGCTCGCGCCGCGGACTGTCCCACACCCACGCGGGCAGCCTTCACGCCCCGGACGCGGAGATGGCCCTGCGCAACGCACGCGATCTGTACACCCGCCGCTCCGAGGGCGTCTCCATCTGGGTCGTCCCGTCCGCCCAGGTGACGGCGTCGTCGCCGGACGAGAAGGACTCGTTCTTCGAACCGGCCGCCGACAAGCCGTACCGGCACCCGACGTTCTACGACATCCCCGAAGGGGTGAAGCACCTGTGACCGCGGCACTCGCCCTGGGCGACGACGCGCTGGTGCTCTCGCACCGGCTGGGGGAGTGGGCCGGTCACGCCCCCGTCCTGGAGGAGGAGGTGGCGCTGGCCAATATCGCCCTGGACCTGCTGGGGCAGGCACGTGTGCTGCTCTCCCTCGCGGGCGACGAGGACGAGCTGGCGTATCTGCGCGAGGAACGCGCGTTCCGCAACGTCCAGTTGGTCGAGCAGCCGAACGGCGACTTCGCCCACACCATCGCCCGGCAGCTCTACTTCTCCGCCTACCAGCACCTGCTGTACGAGCGACTCGCGGCGGGCGACGGCCCCTTCGCCGGCCTGGCCGCGAAGGCGGTCAAGGAAGTCGCGTACCACCTGGACCACGCGGAGCACTGGACCCTGCGGCTCGGCGACGGCACGGACGAGAGCCATGAGCGGATGCAGCGCGCCGCGGACGCACTCTGGCGGTTCACCGGTGAACTGTTCCAGCCCGTCGAGGGAGTGGAGGTCGAGTGGCCCTCACTGCAGGACAGTTGGTCGAAATCCGTCACGGACGTGCTGGAACGGGCCACGCTGACCGTGCCGGAAGGCCCGCGGTCCACGGCGTGGACTGCGGGTGCGGGACGCCAGGGCATCCACACCGAACCCTTCGGCCGGATGCTCGCCGAGATGCAGCATCTGCATCGCAGCCATCCGGGGGCGACATGGTGACCGAGACCGAGACCCTTCTCGAAGCAGAACTGCACCGGCTGGCGGGCTCCGTGCCCGATCCCGAGATGCCCATGCTGACCCTGGACGAACTGGGGGTGCTGCGGGGGGTGGAGATGCTCGCACCCGGACGGGTCACCGTGCGTCTCACCCCGACGTACACCGGATGCCCGGCGATCGAGGCCATGTCCGCCGACATCGAGCGAGTGCTGAACGACCACGGCATACCGGAGGTCTCCGTGGTCACCGTGCTCTCCCCGGCATGGTCCACGGACGACATCAGCGCGGAAGGACGGCGCAAGCTCGCCGAGTCCGGCATCGCGCCCCCGCGCCCGCACGGCGCCTCGTCCGCGGCTACCGACGTCGGCCCGGTACCGCTCGCGCTCTCGGTGCGCTGCCCGCACTGCGGCTCGACCGACACGGAGCTGCTGAGCCGGTTCTCCTCCACCGCGTGCAAGGCGCTGCGCCGGTGTGTGGCGTGTCACGAACCGTTCGACCACTTCAAGGAGTTGTAGATGTTCCATCCGCTCCGGGTCCACGCGATCGAACGGCTCACGGACGATTCGGTGGCCGTCACCCTCGCCGTGCCGCCCGAGCTGTGCGACACCTTTCGCCACAAGCCCGGTCAGCACCTCAACGTGCGCTACACCGTCGACGGCGAGGAGATCCGCCGCTCGTACTCGATCTGTTCCCCGGCCACCGGGGAACCGGCCGGCCCGGTGCTGCGCGTGGGGATCCGGCTCGTCGACGGCGGCGCGTTTTCCACCTACGCGCTGAAGGAACTCTCCGTGGGCGACATGGTCGAGGCGATGCCCCCGATGGGCCGATTCGTGCTCGTGCCGCGCCCCGGGCGCTTCGCGGCGATCGTCGGAGGCAGCGGGATCACACCGGTGCTGTCCATCGCGGCGACGCTGCTGGAGCGGGAGCCCGACGCCGTCTTCTGCCTGATCCGGAGCGACCGGACAGCCGGATCGACGATGTTCCTGGACGAGGTCGCCGACCTGAAGGACCGCTACCCGGACAGATTCCAGCTGGTCACGGCGCTCTCCCGGGAGGAACAGCAGGCGGGTCTGCCCTCCGGCCGACTGGACCGGGAACGGCTCGGCCGACTGCTGCCCGCGCTGCTCCCGGTGGCGGAGCTGGACGGCTGGTATCTGTGCGGACCTTTCGGCCTGGTGCAGGCGGCGGAAGGCGCGCTGCGCGACCTGGGTGTCGACCGGACGCGCATCCACCAGGAGATCTTCCATGTGGACGACGCCCCGGACTCGGCCACCCGGCCCCGGTCCGAAGCACCTGCCCACAGCAGACTCACGGCGACCCTGGACGGCCGTTCCGGCACCTGGCCCGTGCAGGAGGGCGAGTCGTTGCTGGAGACGGTTCTGCGCAGCCGCTCCGACGCGCCGTACGCCTGCAAGGGCGGTGTGTGCGGGACCTGCCGGGCGTTCCTGGTCTCGGGCGAGGTCCGGATGGACCGCAACTTCGCACTGGAACCCGAGGAGACGGACGAGGGATACGTGCTGGCGTGCCAGTCGCACCCGGCGACACCGGAGGTGGAGCTGGACTTCGACCGCTGAGCGCACCCGAACCGCCCGCCCCACGCCGCCTCGCCACTCGGCGCCGCTCGATGCCGCTTGACCCGCCCCCCTCACCTCGCTCCTCCGTCTCGCCGCGCGCACTCGCGCGTTCTCCTGTTCCCTTCTCATAGAACCTGTTCTATCTTGACGGACCGTCAGACATGGGATTCGGGAGTGGCGGTTCGCGGGAGGCAGGGACGATGGACTTCACCTTCACCGAGGAACAGCGAGCGGCCGCGGAGGCGGCGAAAGCGATCTTCTCGGGTGTCGCACCCGACGGCGTTCCCAGCCCCGCCCTCGTACCGGGCGCCGTGGCAGACGACATCGACCGGAGTCTGTGGGCCCGGCTCGCCGCGAGCGACCTGCTGAGTCTGCCACTGTCACCGGAACACGGCGGGGCAGGTCTCGACCTCGTCGCCCTCTGCCTGGTGCTGCGGGAATCCGCCAGGGTACTCGCCCGGGTACCGCTGCTGGAGACATACGCCCTCGCGATGGCGCTCCAGCGTTACGGCAACCCGGCGTCGGCCGCGGACCTTCTGCCCCGGGTCGGCCGAGGGGAGCTGGTCCTCACCGTCGGTGCCAACGGCCGCTCCGGCCACGACCCGGCGGAACTCGCCGTCACCGCCCGGGCCATCCCTCGCGATGTCGCGGGACGATGCGCCGGTGACGCCCCGGACGGTGCTCCCGGCGCTGATCGTCGTGATGCACCCGGCCGCGAGGGTGACGACACCGTTCGGGTGCTGGACGGGGTACAGACGGGGGTGCCGTGGGCGGCGTCCGCGGACCGGATTGCGGTCCCCGCCCGTACGGAGGAAGGCCGGACGGTCATCGCCCTGGTCCGCCCCTCACAGGAAGGCGTCACCCTGGCCGAGCAGTTCTCCACCAGCGGTGAACCGTTCGCCGAGGGCCGGCTGGACGCGGTACGTGTCGGTGGCGAGGCGCTGATCGACACCTCGGGGGCCTGGGAATGGCTGCGCGCCCTGCTCACCACCGGGACGTGCGCGCTCGCGCTGGGGCTGGGCGAGGCCGTGCTCGGCATGACGAGCGAATACGCGGGCAGGCGCGAGCAGTTCGGTCATCCGATCGCGACCTTCCAGTCCGTCGCCATGCAGGCCGCGGACCGTTACATCGACCTTCGGGCCATGGAGGTCACGCTCTGGCAGGCAGCCTGGCGCCTGTCCACCGCGTCCGACGGCGCCCTGCCGGTCGAGGGGGACATCGCCGTGGCAAAGATCTGGGCCTCGGAGGGTGTCCGCCGGGTCGTGCAAACCGCACAGCATGTACACGGCGGCTTCGGTGCGGACACCGACTACTCCCTGCACCGGTTCCATGCCTGGGCGAAGCAGGTGGAACTCTCCCTCGGTCCGGCTGCCGCGCACGAGGAAGCACTGGGCGACCTGCTGGCCACACACCTGCTCGGCTGACCCGACCAACGCCTCACCCGGCGGAACGGCACCGAGAAAGGCACCGACGCCGCGCCGAACGACGTCGGCGCCGTGCCGTACGGTAACCGAACCACAGCCGGCCCGAACCGCACGAGGCCCGCGGAGCGACGGGGCCGAACCGCTCCAAAGGCCAGGCGTCCCGGAGGTCCCGGGAACCAGCCCCGGAGGGCAGTGCACACCCCTCTGCTCCAGGAAACGGAGGCCGGGGCTCCTCGGATCGCCTCAGAGCACCTCAGGACCGCTTCAGAGCACGACGGCGGCGTTGCCGTTGTCGGTGACCATGGGGCGCCCGGCACCGTCCCAGGCGAGCATGCCGCCGTCCACGTTCACAGCGTCGATGTCCTGTCCCACCAGGTACTGGGTCACCTGGGCGGACCGACCGCCGACCCGGCACATCACATGTACGCGCCGACCGTCCTCGACGGCCTCGGCCAGCTCACCGAAACGCCCCGCGAAGTCACTCATCGGAATGTGCAGGGCACCTTCGACGTGCCCGGCCGCCCATTCGTCGTCCTCCCGGACATCCAGCACGAAGCCGTCCGACGGGACCGCCGCGGCATCCACCGAGGGCAGCGGGGCGAAATTCATGGGTTGTGCCTTCTCTCGTACGTACGCTCCTGAGTCACCAGGAACGCTACTGCACCAGTCCCGCCAGCTCCTCCTCGCGCCGGGCGACCTCGGCCAGCAGTTGTTCGGCGATCTCGTCGAGCAACCGGTCCGGGTCGTCGGGCGCCATCCGCAGCATGGCGCCGATCGCGCTCTCCTCGAGCTCCCGCGCCAGAACCGTCAGGAGTTCCTTGCGCTGGGTGAGCCAGTTCAGCCGCGCGTAGAGCTCCTCGCTCTCGCTCAGCTCCACCTCCGGCACCACCGGACCCGCCGCCCACTCCTGCGCCAGCTCCTCCAACAACGCCTCGTCACCGCGTCCGTAAGCGGCGTTGACCCGGGTGATGAACTCCTCCCGGCGCGCCCGCTCCGTCTCGTCCTGCGCCAGGTCCGGGTGGGCCTTGCGCGCCAGCTCGCGGTAGAGCTTGCGCGCCTCGTCGGTCGGCCGGACCCGCTTCGGCGGCCGTACCGGCTGCTCGGTCAGCATCGCCGCCGCCTCGGGGGACAGCCCGTCGGAGTCGATCCAGTCGTGGAACAGCTCGTCGACACCCGGCATCGGCATCACGGCCGCCCGGGCCTCACGCGCCTTGCGCAGGTCGTCGGGGTCCCCCGTTCTGGCGGCCCGGGCCTCCGCGATCCGCGCGTCGAGCTCGTCGAGGCGCGCGTACATCGGGCCGAGCTTCTGGTGGTGCAACCGGGAGAAGTTCTCGACCTCTACCCGGAAGGTCTCCACCGCGATCTCGAACTCGATCAGAGCCTGCTCCGCCACCCGCACGGCCCTGGCCAGCCGCGCCTCGGGCCGCGCCTCCTCGGCCGTGCCCTCCGTGGCCCCACCGCTCCCGGCGGTGGTATCAGTCCCCGAACCACCACCGGCCGACCGACCGTCCTGCCCGGTCTGCGCATGCGGCTCGTATTGCTGGCCGTTGTCCTGCTGGTCGTTGTCCTGCCGGTCATCGTCGTTCCGGGTGGTCGGCACCCCGGCGGCTTCGTGCGTCACCCGTCCAGCGTATGGCCACCACCACCGCCCCGAGGACGCATGGTGCGGAGCGCCCCCTGTACGCCCCTACACACCCGGCTCGGCGGCTATCCGCCCCGCCGCTATGGCCCGCAGCAACTCCGCGTGGTCCGCCTCCGTACGGTCCGCGTACGTCACAGCGAATGCCGCCACCGCCTCGTCCAGTTCGTCGTTCTTGCCGCAGTACCCGGCGATCAGTCTCGGGTCGGCGCTGTGCGCATGGGCACGCGCCAGCAATGCCCCGGTCATCCGGCCGTAGTCGTCCACCTGGTCGGCCGCCAGGGCCGCCGGGTCCACACTGCCCTTGCGGTTCCTGAACTGCCGCACCTGGTACGGACGTCCGTCCACGGTCGCCCAACCCAGCAGGATGTCGCTCACGACCTGCATCCGCCTCTGCCCGAGCACCACCCGGCGCCCTTCGTGCGCCACCTCCGGAACGTCGAACCCGACGGCCGGCAGATACGGCGCGAGCGCCGAGGGCCGCGCCTCCTTCACCTGGAGCACCAGGGGTTCACCCCGGTGGTCGAGCAGAAGCACCACGTACGACCGGGTGCCGACGCTCCCCGTGCCGACCACCCGGAACGCCACGTCGTGTATCGCGTACCTGCCGAGGAGGGGCACCATGTCCTCGGAGATCGTGCCCAGATAATCACCGAGCCCCGCCGCCACCGCCGCGGCCTCCTCGTCCGGCACCCGCCGCAGCACAGGAGGGGCGTCGACGAAGCGGCGCCCCCCATCACCGGAGTTCTCGGTGGACTTGGCGGCGAAACGGGCACTGGTGTTGCTGCGGGCCTTCTCCGAGACGCGTTCCAGCGTGCCGAGCAGATCCCGCGCGTCCGTGTGCGAGACCAGTTCCTCGTCCGCGATGGCGTTCCAGGCGTCGAGGGCGGGCAGCCCGGCCAGCAGCCGCATGGTCCGCCGGTACGCGCCCACCGTGTCGTACGCGCCCTGACGGCAGGTGTCCTCGTCCGCACCGGCCTCCCTCCCGGCCAGTACCAGGGAGGTGGCAAGGCGTTTGAGGTCCCATTCCCAGGGACCGAACACGGTCTCGTCGAAATCGTTCAGGTCGATGACAAGGCTGCCACGCGCATCCCCGTACAACCCGAAATTGGCCGCGTGGGCGTCGCCGCAGAGCTGGGCGCCCACCCGGCTGACCGGCGTGCCCACCAGGTCATGCGCCATCAACCCGGCCGAGCCGCGCAGAAAGGCGAACGGCGTGGCCGCCATCCGTCCGACCCGTATCGGCGCGAGGCCGGGCACCCTGCCCAGGTTCGACCGCTCGACCGCCTGCACGGCATCGGGCCGCCCGGACGGAAGGACCAAGGAGGAATGCGAGGCCCTGGGCACCCGCTCCCGCAGCGCCTTGCCCGCCGCCTTGAGCGACCGCGACGCCTTGCCGGAACCCTTGGCCGCGGCATACGCCCGCGGCGCGAATCCGGGCACGACCGGAATACGCGGCTCCCCTGCCGCAGCCCGCTGTTCCGGCATCGACGCCGGGTCCGCCACCGCGGCCCGATCAGACGCCGTCCCCTGCCCCGGCTCCGTCCCCCGCTCCGGAGCTGTCACTTCGATTTCACGCATGGCGCGCAGCCTCCCCCGACTCTGTCCTGCGCACCGGCCCGGTGCCTTGTCGCAGATCAACCGCGACGACGCTACCGCTGTCGACCGAAATCCGTCTCCCCCTGTGGACAACCCTGTGGAAACCCCCTGCCGGCCTGTGGACCCTCCAGCACTCCCGGTCGGACGCGGCCCAGTCGGACATGGCTCGGTCGGCCCCGGCCCGGTCAGACGCCGACGGCTTCCTCCAGTCCCTCCTTCAGCTCCTCGTCCTCGTCCGCCCTGGCCAAGGCGGCGGTCCTGACATGCCGCCCACGTCCACGCGCCGGCGAATCCGGCGACGGTGCCGGGGCCGGCCGGAGCCGTTCCCACCGGAGCCGTCCCCGAGGCTCACCCCCAGGGACGCGGCGATCACCAACGCCGCGCTGACCCGCAGCGCGAGCACTGCGCCCGCGCCACCGATGACCGCGATCCACGCGTAGGAGCCGATGCTCGGCACGACCAGCAGGAAGAAGATGCCCTGCCCGGTCGGATCGCCGTCCGCGGTCGGGGCCGTGTCGGTCACCTTCAGAGGGTGCCCGTGTTCGGCGGCGACCTTCGTGAAGACCTTCTCGACCACCGTGTCGCTGGTGTCGGAGGACGCGCTCGCCACCAGCAGCTCAGGGCGCCTCCCCGGCAGATAGGCACCGTAACTCTCCTGTGTCGCCAGGTGATTCACCGCGGTCGCGCGGTCCGGGACCGTCGAACGCTCAGTGCACCGTCACTCTCGTCCTGCAGGGGCTGTGCGAGCACCTCTGCACTTGCCTCACCCGGACGACGTCGACCCGCAGATCGTGCGGCTCAGAGGCTTGGAACGCGCCGAGGCAGGCGAGCCCCATGCCGACGCACATCAGCAGCGGCGTGACGATATGGCCCAGCGCATGGCGCAGGGCAGCAATGGAGCCGACGGCGACACCCGGGCCTGAGGACGCTCCTGACGCACATCGACGACCGGCACGGCTGCCGCGCGACGGACCTGGCCGCCCCCTACATGCTGGGCAAAACGACGGTCAGCCGAAAGATCGGCGCGCCGGAGAAACTGGGGCTGGTCGAACGCCATCCGGACCCGGACGACCATCGCATCCAGGTTCTGCACCCCACGGAGGCCGGAACCCGGGCACTCGCCTCGAACAGGCCGGCCGACGCGCCGCCTACCAGGAACGCCTCGCGGACCGGACGGAGGATGATCTCGCGAACTCCGCGGAATACCTGCTGCGATACAACACCGCGAACAGCGCGAACGCCGCCATACCGGTCGAACCGCGGTAACCGTCGTCATCCCGCTCGACCCGCGGCGACAACGCAGGACGCCTCGGGATCCACACGTTCCGGGACTCGTACGTGTGAGACCGCCCCAACCACGAGAACACCCTCAATGGGGTGTTTCACGTGAAACACGACCCCAGGGCTCGACCGAGTTCGCCATGGATCGAACGGGTTCGCCCCACCCCGTACAGCACCGGGCGGTCCTCCGTCCACGACCTGGCTTCCCTCACCCGCAGGCCCACGCTCCCCGCCTAGAACCCGGCGTCCCTCGCCAGCAACGCGGCCTGCACCCTGTTCTCGCATCCCAGCTTCGCCAGGATCCGGCTCACATACGTCTTCACGGTCGCCTCGCTCATATGCAGGCGTCGGCCCGCGTCCGCGTTCGACAGCCCCTCCCCGAGCAGTCCGAGGACCTCTCGCTCCCGCCCGGTGAGGGCCGCGACCCGCTGCCGTGCCTCTTCGCCCCGGACCGCGGCCCGCCCCAGAGTGAGCTGATCCACCACGTGCCGGGTGGCGCCGGGAGAGAGGTACGCATCCCCGGCCGCCGCCGCCCGCACGGCCTGGATCAGTTCCGCCGGGGCGGTGTCCTTGAGCAGGAAGCCGGCACCCCCCTGTTCCAGCGCCCGCAGGACGTTCTCCCGCTCCCCGAACGTCGTGAGCACGATCACTCGCGCCTTCGGCGCCGCCGTGCGCAGCTCCGCCAGTGCCGTGAGCCCGTCCATCACCGGCATCTGCAGGTCGAGCAACACCACATCCACCGCGTGGGCGCGGGCCAGCTCGACGGCCTCACGTCCGTTCGGCGCCTCCGCGGCCACCTCGATGGACGGATCGGAGGTGAGGATCATCCGTATCCCGGCCCGGATGAGGGGCTCGTCGTCAGCGATGACGACCCTGATCGGCTGCCCCGTCACTTCACTCGCACCCCCGCGCTCGTCCCGGGCGCCTCATCTGCCGACGACCTCGTAGGACCTCTTCTCGATCAGCTTGCCGTCCCGGAAACAGAACCGGAACACGGGCTCGGTGTTGAGGTCGTCGCCCAGCTCGGAGGACATCAGGACCAGGCACCGCGCCCCGGCCGGCTTCTTGGGCCCCTCACGGTCCAGTCCGGTCGCAACGAATGTATCGCCGTCGGGCAGTTGCTCCCTCACCTCGTCCTCGGCCGCCCCGACCTTGATCGACTGGTACTGGCTCGGGTCGATCGTCGCCTTGTCCAGCTCCGTCATCAGGAAGTACAGGCCGAACCCGCAGGCCAGCACCAGCAGCACCAGTGCTCCCACGCCTATGCCGCAGCCCAGCGCGATCCCGCTGCCCGTGCCTCTCCTGTTGCCGCCCATCGCCAACTCCCGCTCGGAAACCGTCCAGTCCATGACCGGACCACCGTTCCCCCGCAGGGCCTTCTGCGACTGCTGCCGAAAGTCGTCCTCCACATCAACCATCGGCGCCCCCACCGCGCCACCGGGTGCCCCCTCGGTGCCGTACGGAAGCACTCCGGCCACCCGGAAGCCCCCATCCTCGGTCCGGCCCGTGTGCACCATGCCGCCGACCAGCCGTGCCCGTTCGTGCAGACCGGGCAGTCCCTGCCCGCCGCTGACCACCTCCACCGCGGGCTGCGCATCGCTCGGCGGTCCGTTGACGACCTCGACGACGCAGGAATCCGGCTCGTAGCGCAGCTCGACCGTGATTGCCGCACCCTGCGCGTGCTTGTACGCGTTGGTCAGCGCCTCCTGGACGATGCGGTAGGCCGCACGGTCCGAGGGACCCGCGAGCTCCCGCGCCTCTCCGGTCCTGCGGAGTTCCACCGCACTCCCGGCGGCCCGCGCGGCGTCCGTCAGTTCCTCGATGCCCGCCGTTCCGCGCGCCGTCGGCTGCCCGCTCTCGACACCGTCCCGGAGAATGCCGACGACCTCGCGCAATTCGTGCATCGCGTGCACCGAGGCATCCCGCAGCACCCCGACCACTTCCCGCTGCCGCTCCGTCAGCTCCCGGTCGACCTCCAGCGCCCCCGTGTGGACGGAGATGAGCGCCAGTTGATGACCGAGGCTGTCGTGCATGTCCTGCGCGATTCGCTGGCGCTCCATGAGCCGCGCCTGGCCCACGATCATGGACCGCTCCCGAATGAGCTGGACATTGCGCTCCTGGAGGGCGTGCAGCAGGGTCCGGCGCTGCGTCCAGTACCGGCTGGCGAGGCCGGGCACGAGGGTCGTCGCCAGGAAGTAGAGGGTGGTGAACAGCACCTGTGTCAGGGGCCACAGCGACGACCAGCTCACCGCTACGGCCAGCCCGACGTAGAGCACGTACGAGGCGGTGAAGGCGCCCAGAGCCCGCCCGGCCCCCGCGATCCTGCGCCCGGAACTCCACGCAACGACCATCAGCAACAGCGCGAAGCCGCCGGACAGACCGGCCAGGGCGGACGTCACCACCAGCACCGTCACGGGCAGTCGGCGCCTCAGCAGGGACAGCACCACGACTACGGCCGACACCGTCCACAGACGCAGGTTCCCGCTGCTCAGCAGTTCTTCCGTACCGGCCGCGAGCAGCCCCAGCACCGCGGCCAGTACCGCTTCGCCGGCTGTCCTGCGCCGGGACCAGAGTTCGGGCGCGGCCCACCATCGCCACCCGGCCCGGAGCTTCGATATCGCGTACACGCTCCGCACCCTAGACAGTCCTGTATGCGTATGACGCCCACTTTCGTCGCACCTGCCCACGACGAAAGTCGTCACCCGCCGCACGAACCCCGCAAGCTTCATGAACCGCATGCAGCCCCGCGAACACCAGAAGTCACCGAAAAGCGCTGCACAGCGCCGAAACACCCAGAGGCGACGGAGGGCACAGCGAACGCCGTGGACGCCACGGACGCCGTGAACCCAGCGAACCCACCGAACCAGGCAAACCAAGCGAACGCCATGAAGCACGGGAAGGCCCCGGAAGAACCGAAACCATCGGAAGCGCCGAAAAAAGTCACGGAAAGCCGGGAACGAAGAAGCCCCACAGATCGTTTGACCCGTGGGGCTTCTCCCTTGTGCGCGAGGGGGGATTTGAACCCCCACGTCCCTAAGGACACTGGCACCTGAAGCCAGCGCGTCTGCCGTTCCGCCACTCGCGCAAGAGTGGTGTTTCCGGGCTCTCCCACCGTTTGGTGCGATCGCCTGGCGACATCCGGAAGATTAGCACGCTGGACAGGGTGGATTCACATCCGTTGTTTCACCGAAGGCATGGCGGGAGAGGGAACGCCGAGCGGCCGCCCCCACTCCTCCCCAGTACCCCCCTTGTGCGGGACACTGTCAGGAGGCCGCCTCTACGATCCGTGTGAGAGGTGACACTCATCCACAGGGCAGACAAGGGGAACCAGCCGATTTCCCGACGCGTGGATACGATCAGTAAGCAGTACCGGGCCGACCACAACGGAGGAGGTGCCCCATGGGAGTCATGAAGCGTTTCGAGCAGCGTCTCGAGGGTCTGGTCAACGGCACCTTCGCCAAGGTCTTCAAGTCCGAGGTCCAGCCGGTGGAGATCGCGGGAGCCCTCCAGCGCGAGTGCGACAACAACGCGACGATCTGGAACCGCGAGCGGACCGTCGTGCCCAACGACTTCATCGTCGAGCTCAGCACGCCCGACTACGAGCGACTCAGCCCGTACTCGGGCCAGTTGGGCGACGAACTCTCCGGGCTGGTCCGCGACTACGCCAAGCAGCAGCGGTACACCTTCATGGGCCCCATCAAGGTCCACCTGGAGAAGGCCGACGATCTCGACACCGGCCTGTACCGGGTGCGCAGCCGCACTCTGGCGTCGAGTTCGTCACAACACCAGGACTTCGGTCGGCAGCAAGCGTCGAACCACCCGGGACAGTCCGGCCCGTCCCCCTACCCGGCCCAGGGGCGGCCCCCGCAGCCCACCGGCGGCTACGGCTACCCGCCCAGCTCCGCCCCGCCCATGCCCACGGCCCCGCCGCCAAGCGCTGGCAGGCCGGGAGCGCCCGGCGCCGACCGGCACCCGCCGGCCGGTCCCAGCCCCCTGCCGAACGCGCAGGTGCGGCGCTGGATCGAGATCAACGGCACTCGCCACCAGATCTCCCGCCCGACGCTGGTGCTGGGGCGCAGCACCGACGCCGACGTGCGGATCGACGACCCCGGCGTATCGCGTCGGCACTGTGAGATCCGGACCGGAACGCCCCCGACGATCCAGGATCTCGGATCCACCAACGGCATCGTGGTGGACGGGCAGCACACCACCCGCGCTACGCTCCGCGACGGCTCGCGGATCGTCGTGGGCAGCACCACCATCGTTTACCGGCAAGCCGAAGGGTGAAGCGGGGGCAATGTCAGAGCTGACCCTGACGGTCATGCGGCTAGGTTTCCTGGCTGTTCTGTGGCTGTTCGTGATCGTGGCCGTCCAGGTCATCCGCAGCGACCTGTTCGGAACGCGCGTCACGCAGCGCGGCTCACGCCGCACCACGAACGACGCGCGACCGCAACAGGCACGCCAGAATGCCGCGGCCCCGCCGCAGCAGCGCCAACAGTCCGGCCGGCAGCGTCGGGGAGCGCCCACAAAGCTGGTCGTCTCCGAGGGGTCGCTCACCGGCACCACGGTCGCGCTCCAGGGGCAGACCATCACGCTGGGACGGGCCCACGATTCGACGATCGTGCTGGACGACGACTACGCGTCCAGCAGGCATGCCAGGATCTACCCCGACCGTGACGGTCAGTGGATCGTCGAGGACCTTGGGTCCACCAACGGCACGTACCTCGACCGGACCCGGCTCACCACCCCGACGCCTGTTCCGCTGGGCGCGCCGATCCGTATCGGCAAGACCGTCATCGAGCTGCGGAAGTAGTACGACAATGAGCGAGCGGAGCGAGCGAGCCGCGGCGGCCCGGGCAACGGACCCGGCCCGGCTCCCGACCGGAGGGTGGGCAGTGTGGCTCGAGACCGGCGGTACCCCGAGCCGACGGGCGAGGTGCGCATGAGTCTTTCCCTGCGCTTCGCCGCCGGATCGCACAAGGGCATGATCCGGGAGGGCAACGAGGACTCCGGCTACGCCGGTCCGCGCCTCCTCGCCATCGCCGACGGCATGGGCGGACAGGCGGCCGGCGAGGTCGCCAGCTCCGAGGTGATCTCCACGCTCGTCCAGCTCGACGACGACGTCCCGGGCTCGGACATCCTCACTTCGCTCGGCTCGGCCGTCCAGCGGGCCAACGACCAGCTGCGCATGATGGTCGAGGAGGACCCCCAGCTGGAGGGCATGGGCACCACGCTCACCGCCCTGCTCTGGACCGGGCAGCGCCTCGGTCTCGTCCACGTCGGAGACTCCCGTGCGTACCTGCTGCGCGACGGCGTGCTCACCCAGATCACCCAGGACCACACCTGGGTGCAGCGGCTGGTCGACGAGGGCCGGATCACCGAGGAGGAGGCCACCACCCACCCGCAGCGTGCCCTCCTGATGCGGGCACTGGGCAGTGGCGACCACGTCGAGCCCGATCTCTCGATCCGTGAGGTCCGGGTCGGCGACCGCTATCTGATCTGTTCCGACGGGCTCTCGGGCGTCGTCTCCCACCAGACGATGGAGGAGACTCTCGCCAGTTACCAGGGCCCCCAGGAGACCATCCAGGAGCTGATCCAGCTCGCTCTGCGCGGCGGCGGCCCGGACAACATCACCTGCATCGTCGCCGACGTCGTCGACGTCGACAACAACGACACCCTGTCCGGGCGGCTCAACGACACCCCGGTCGTGGTCGGCGCTGTCGCCGAGAACCAGGCGGCGCAGATGGCCGCCGCCGAGAGCACGGCCGCCATGCAGACCCCCGCCGGACGGGCGGCCGGCCTGGGCCGCCCCGTACCGCCTCCCGCGGGCGGGTTCGGCCCGCCCGGGAGCGGCGAAGCCGCCGGGTACGGAGAAATGCCCGAGAACTCCTTCGACGCGTACACGGACGAGGACTTCGTGAAGCCGGGCGGCGGCCGGAAGTGGTTCAAGAGGTCGCTCTACACCATCCTGGCGCTGGCCGTCATCGGCGGTGGCGTCTACAGCGGATACCGCTGGACCCAGAACCAGTTCTATGTCGGCGCGAACAACGAGCACGTCGCGCTGTTCCGGGGCATCAGTCAGGACCTGGCGTGGGTCTCGCTCTCGAAGGTCGAGAAGGATCACCCGGAGATCGAACTCAAGTATCTCCCGGCCTACCAGCGCAAGCAGGTCGAGGCGACCATCGCCGAGAGCGACCTCGCCTCCGCCCGCGAGAAGATCGGCGAACTCGCCGTCCAGGCATCCGCCTGCAAGAAGGACGCCCAGCGACGCGCGGCCGAGAAGGCTCGCTCCGACGAGGGCCAAGCCGCCGGTACGGACTCGGACGCCGTCAAGCCGTCCACCACACCGAGCACCGCCACGACCAAGTCGACCGCAGCGACCCCCACTCCTGGCCCCAGCCTCTCGGCGGAAGAGAAAAAGCTGGTCCCGCAGTGCGGTAAGCAGTAAGCCGTAGGGGGCCTTCAGCACCATGAGCGTTGTCACCAATACGACCACGATCGGCGCGATCGACGCACCGAGCCGCCGCAACACCGAGTTGATGATGATGGTCTTCGCCGTCGCCATCTCGGTGTTCGCCTATGCCAATGTCGGGCTCGCCATCGACGGCAAGCTCCCGTCGGGCATGCTGAGTTACGGCGGCGGGCTCACCCTGCTCGGCGGCGTCGCCCACCTCGTGGTACGCAAGTTCGCCCCGTACGCGGACCCGCTGCTGCTGCCGCTCGCGACCCTGCTCAACGGACTCGGGCTGGTGCTGATCTGGCGCCTCGACCAGTCGGAGCGACTGATCAAGCGCGCTGAGTACCTGTACGGGGCGTACAGCCCGGACGCCCCGAAGCAGTTGCTCTACTCGGCGATCGGCGTCGCCTTCTTCGTCGCCGTGCTGATGATCCTCAAGGATCACCGCATCCTGCAGCGCTACACCTACATCTCGATGGCGGTGGCGCTGATCCTGCTGATCCTGCCGATGTTCTTCCCCGCGGTGAACGGCGCCAAGATCTGGATCAGCCTCGGCTCGCTCTCCATCCAGCCGGGAGAGTTCGCCAAGATCCTGATCGCGATCTTCTTCTCCGGCTACCTCATGGTGAAACGCGACGCGCTGGCGCTGGCCAGCCGCCGTTTCATGGGGATGTACCTGCCGCGCGGACGGGACCTTGGACCAATCATCACCATCTGGGCCCTGTCGATCCTGATCCTCGTCTTCGAGACCGACCTCGGCACCTCGCTGCTGTTCTTCGGCCTCTTCGTGGTGATGCTGTACGTCGCCACCGAGCGGACGAGCTGGATCGTCTTCGGTCTGCTGATGTCGGCGGTCGGCGCCGTGGGTGTCGCATCTTTCGAGTCCCACGTGCAGTCCCGGGTGAACGCCTGGCTCGACCCGTTCGGCAAGGCGACATGGGAACAGAGCGACCAGCTCGCCCAGTCGCTGATGGCGTTCGGCTCCGGCGGCACGCTCGGCACCGGGCTCGGCCAGGGCCACTCCGACCTGATCATGTTCGCCGCCAACGCCGACTTCATCCTCGCCACCATCGGCGAGGAGCTGGGCCTGGCCGGGATGATGGCCGTCCTGCTGATCTACGGCCTGATCATCGAGCGGGGCGTCCGTACGGCGCTCGCCGCCCGCGACCCCTTCGGCAAGCTGCTCGCCATCGGACTGTCCGGGGCCTTCGCGATCCAGATCTTCGTGGTTGCCGGCGGCGTGATGGGGCTCATCCCCCTCAGCGGTATGACCATGCCGTTCCTCGCCTACGGCGGCTCGTCCGTGCTCGCCAACTGGGCGCTGATCGCCATCCTGATCCGGATCAGCGACACCGCCCGCCGCCCCGCCCCGGCCCCCGCACCGTCCCCCGACGCCGAGATGACCCAGGTGGTCCGAACGTGAACAAGCCCCTGCGCCGGATCGCGATCTTCTGCGGCCTCCTCATCCTCGCCCTGCTCGTACGCACCAACTACCTCCAGTACGTACGTGCCGACGAGCTGAACAGCCGGGACGAGAACCGTCGTGTCCGTATCGAGCGCTACGCGCACGAGCGCGGCAACATCATCGTCGACGGCAACCCGGTGACCGGCTCGGTCGAGACCAAGGAAGGCGACTTCAAGTACAAGCGAGTCTGGAAGGACGGCCCCATGTGGGCCCCCGTGACCGGGTACTCCTCCCAGGCGTTCGACGCCTCCCAGATCGAGAAGCTCGAGGACGGCATCCTCACCGGCAACGACGATCAGCTCTTCTTCGACCGGACGCTGTCGATGTTCACCGGCGAGGAGAAGCAGGGCGGCAACATCGTCACCACGCTCAACTCGGCGGCGCAGAAGGCCGCGTTCAAGGGGCTCGGCGACAAGAAGGGCGCCGTCGCGGCGATCGACCCGCAGACCGGAGCCATCCTGGCCCTCGCCAGCACCCCCTCGTACGACCCCTCCACCTTCGCGGGCAACTCCGACAAGGACACGAAGGCCTGGCAGCAGCTCCTGAAGGACAAGGACAAGCCGATGCTCAACCGGGCATTGCGCGAAACCTACCCTCCGGGCTCGACCTTCAAGGTCGTCACCGCCGCCGCGGCCCTGGAGAACGGGCTGTACACCGACATCGACGCGAAGACGAACTCCCCGCTGCCCTGGCGACTGCCCCTGTCGACCAACAACCTGAACAACGAGGGCAACATCCCGTGCGAGAACGCCTCGCTCCGGGAGGCGCTGCGGTGGTCCTGCAACACCGTCTTCGGCAAGATCAGCGACGACCTTGGCAACCAGAAGATGATCGACCAGGCCGACAAGTTCGGCTTCAACAAGGAGATCTTCACTCCGGTACGGTCCGACGCCAGCATCTACCCCAAGGACAACCGGCCGCAGAACGCCATGGCCGGCATCGGCCAGGCGTCCAACCGCTCCACCCCGCTCCAGATGGCCATGGTCGCCGCCGCGGTCGCCAACGACGGCAAGCTGATGCAGCCGTACATGGTCGCCGAGCGCCAGGCACCCAACCTCGACGTCATCTACACCCACAAGAAGGAACAGCTCAGCCAGGCCCTCTCCGCCGAGAACGCCCAGAAGCTCCAGCGGATGATGGAGACCGTCGTCCAGGACGGCACCGGTAAGAACGCCCAGATTCCCGGCGTCACCGTCGGCGGCAAGACCGGTACGGCCCAGCACGGCCTCAACAACAGCGAGAAGCCTTACGCCTGGTTCATCTCGTACGCCAAGACCGACAACGGCTCCCCGGTCGCCGTGGCCGTGGTCGTCGAGGACGGCGAGGCGAACCGCGGCGACATCTCCGGTGGCGGTCTGGCCGCCCCGATCGCCAAGGCAGTGATGAAAGCGGTCATCGACAAGAAGTGATGACCGTCACACCAAGTGTCATACCTGCATCTTCGGTACCGGTCAGGTATCAGGTCCGGGCTCCGGGCCGATCGGGTAGTGCGCGGCCGGTAGCGTAGGCGCGAGCAGCACACCGCCGGACCGCGCACCGGTGCGGTCGGGACTGACGGAGAGGGCTGGAACAGTTATGGAAGAGCCGCGTCGCCTCGGCGGCCGGTACGAGCTGGGCTCGGTGCTCGGCCGTGGTGGCATGGCCGAGGTCTACCTCGCACACGACACCCGGCTCGGCCGCACCGTAGCTGTGAAGACGCTCCGGGCCGACCTGGCCCGCGACCCGTCCTTCCAGGCCCGGTTCCGCCGTGAGGCCCAGTCCGCCGCCTCGCTCAACCACCCGGCGATCGTCGCGGTCTACGACACCGGCGAGGACTACGTCGACGGGGTCTCCATCCCGTACATCGTGATGGAGTACGTCGACGGATCGACGCTCAGGGAGCTCCTGCACTCCGGCCGCAAGTTGCTGCCCGAGCGCACCCTGGAGATGACCGTCGGCATCCTCCAGGCGCTGGAGTACTCGCACCGCGCGGGCATCGTCCACCGTGACATCAAGCCGGCGAACGTCATGCTGACGCGCACCGGTCAGGTCAAGGTCATGGACTTCGGCATCGCCCGCGCCATGGGCGACTCCGGCATGACGATGACCCAGACCGCGGCCGTCATCGGCACCGCCCAGTACCTCTCGCCGGAGCAGGCCAAGGGCGAGCAGGTCGACGCGCGTTCCGACCTGTACTCGACCGGCTGCCTGCTCTACGAGCTGCTGACCGTCCGACCGCCGTTCGTCGGGGACTCCCCCGTCGCGGTCGCCTACCAGCACGTGCGGGAAGAGCCTCAGCCGCCCAGCAACTTCGACCCCGAGATCACGCCCGCCATGGACGCGATCGTGCTGAAGGCCCTGGTCAAAGACCCCGACTACCGCTACCAGTCGGCCGACGAGATGCGCGCCGACATCGAGGCGTGCCTCGACGGCCAGCCGGTCGCAGCCGCGGCGGCGATGGGCGCGCCCGGCTACGGCGGCTACGACGGCGGTTACGGCGACCAGCCCACCACAGCACTGCACTCCGCCGACCAGAACGGCGCGGGCGCCACCTCCATGCTGCCCCCGGTCAACCCGGACGACGGCGGGTACGGCTACGACGACCGCCCGGACCGCCGCCGCCAGAAGAAGAGCAACACCTCGACGATCCTGCTGGTCGTCGCCGGTGTCCTGGTCCTGATCGGCGCGATCCTGATCGGCAAGTCGCTCTTCGGCGGCAACGAGGACAGCGGCCCGATCAGTGCGCCGAACCTGGTCGGTCTGACCGTGGACGAGGCCCAGACACGCGCGGAGAGATCCGACATCGTCCTCAAGGTCGGTTCGCACGAGCCCTGCGAGGACCAGCCCAAGGACAAGATCTGCAGCCAGACCCCGACCGCCGGCGACAAGATGGCCGAGAAGGACACCATCACGGTCGTCGTCTCCGCCGGTCCGCCGAAGGTCGAGGTCCCGGACGTCACGGAGAAGTCCGAGGCCAACGCCCGTAAGAACCTTGAGGAGAAGGGCTTCACGGTCAACGTCACCGCGGTCGAGTCCGAGAGCCAGGCGGGCACGGTCATCAAGCAGGACCCCGTGGGCGGAACGAAGGCCGAGAAGAACTCCGAGGTCACGATCACGGTCGCCAAGCAGGCGACTCAGCAGCTTCCGCCGGTGACCGACCGGAGCTACGACGACGCGGTGGCACAGCTCACCGCGCTGGGCTTCAAGAACGTCTCCAGGACCGACGTCGATTCGGACAAGCCCGCGGGCACGGTCATCAGCCAGAACCCGCCGGGAAACTCGGCGCAGCCGCTGGACGCCCAGATCGTCCTGACAGTCTCGAAGGGCCCGAAGCAGCCGGAGCAGACCACGGTTCCCGACATCCAGGGCAAGACCCTCGGAGAGGTGAAGAACCTGCTCGCCGGGGCGGGACTCCGGCTCGGTCAGGTACAGGGCCCGAACGACGACAACGCCCGGGTCGTCACCTCCCAGCCCGGCCAGGGACAGCAGGTCGACAAGAACAGCGAGGTCGGCGTGATGACCATTCCCGGCGGAGGGGACGGCAACTCCTTCGGCGGCCCGCACGGTCAGCGGAGACACTGACCGTCCGCCCCGGCCTCAAAAGGGCCCCGGTCACCCGGCATCGGGTGACCGGGGCCCTTTGCCATCGCCGTCACGACCGCATTCGCGCCATCACGACCGTGCTCACGCCGTTCATGAGGGCGGCCAATGGGGCGGCACCGACGGGCGTCAGCGCAGCTCCGCCGGCTTCGTGCGGTCCTTGTCGACCTTCTCCGTGCGCACCAGCTCGCCCCACACGATGTAGCGGTAGTTGGACGTGTAGACCGGTGTGCAGGTCGTCAGCGTGATGTAGCGGCCGGGCTTCTTCGCGCCCGATCCCTTCGGCACCGGCAGCAGCACGTCGACGTCGTACTTCGACGTCTCGGGAAGCTCCTTGAACACCTTGTAGACGTACCAGGTGTCCCTGGTCTCGAAGACGACCGCGTCGCCCGTCCGCACCTTGTCGATGTTGTGGAACTTGGCACCGTGCCCGTCGCGGTGCGCCGCCAGGGTGAAGTTGCCCTTCTTGTCCCAGGGCAGGGCCGACTTCACCGGGTCCGTGTAGTAGCCCGCGATGCCGTCGTTGAGGTTCTCGGTGTCGGTGCCCTTCTTGACGAGCACCTCGCCGTTCCTCATCGACGGAACGTGCAGGAAGCCGATGCCGTCCTTGGTGTCCAGCGCGCCCGGCCCGTCCGCCCAGCGGTCGCGGACGGTGTCCCCCTGCTTCGTCGCCTCACGGTCGGCGAGCACATTGGTCCACCAGAGGGAGTACGCCACGAAGAGGCCCAGGACCAGGCCCGCCGTGATCAGGAGTTCACCGAAGAGGCTGATCGCGGTCGCGACGGGATGGCGGCCCGCACGCCGCGGCGGTGGCGCGGACTCGCCGGTCAGCTCTTCGTGCTCGGTCCTCGTTGTCACCGCACCCGTCCCTGTGGTGATGATGTGTCAGTCGAGAAGCGCGTCGGGCTTCCCCTTGCTGCGCGGTCGTTCGTCGACCATCTTGCCCCAGACGATCAAACGGTACGTACTCGTGAATTCCGGCGTACACGTCGTCAGCGTGATGTATTGGCCGGGTTTGGTGAATCCCGACTCCGGTGGCACCGGACCGATGACCGAGATGTTGGACGGCGAGGTCTGCGGCAGCATTTTCGTCATCTCGTACGTGTAGTACGTGCCCTGCGTCTCGACCACGATCGGATCACCGGGGCCCAGCTGGTTGATGTAGCGGAAGGGCTCGCCGTGCGTGTTGCGGTGGCCTGCGATCGCGAAGTTGCCCTGCTTGTCCGACGGCATCGCGGTGCGCAGCGCGCCCTCGGCGTAGTGGCCGACCATGCCCCGGTCGAGGACCTTCTCCTTGCTGATGCCCTCGGCGATCGGAGCGACCACGTCCAGCTTGGGGATGTGGAGGATGGCGAAGCCCTGTCCCGCCTCGAAGGCGCCGGGAGTACGGTCGCCCTTCGCCCAGTTGTCCTGGATCTTGTGCGTCTCCTTGCCGGCGTACTGGTCGGCGCGCACGTTCGTCCACCACAGCTGGTACGTGACGAACAGCAGCATCAGAACACCGAGCGTGATGAACAGTTCACCGACGACCCGGCTGGCGACGACGGCCGGGCTCTCCTTGGCCGCACGCGCCGCACGCCGCGCCTCGACCCGCGACATCGGCCTGTCGGTCGTCGGCCTGTCGGGCCTCGGCGGGGCGGGATTCGGGGGCCCCTGCCGCGGTTCGGCACGTCGGCGGCCTCGTCCCTTCGCGGCCCGTCGGCGCTCGGCACGGCCCCCGGTACGCGGTTCCTCCGGCTCCAGGTCCGACACCGACGCCAACACCGATGTGGTCTCCGACAACGGCTCCGGATCCAGCCCCGGAACGGGAACAGGAACAGGGTCGGGAACGGGGACGGAAAGTGAAGGCATCTGCCGGGTCGACGCCAGTGGATCACCGGCGCCCCCCGGCTCCGCTGCCCGCGCCCCGGCCGCCTCGTCGTCCGCGACGGCAGAGGCCACGGACGAGGGGGAGGAGGGCTGCGGGGGGACCGGCCGCGCCTCGGGCGCCGGTGCGGGGTTCCGTGACCCGTACCAGTCCCGTTCGAAGCCCTCGGGGTCGTACCACTCCGGCGGGGTCTCCTGAGAAACACGCGCCATCCGTGGCGGCCGCGGTGACTGTGTCGGCGGCGATGACTGCGCGGACGGTGATGACTCCGGCAATTGTGATGACGGTGACGGCTGCGCCGAGTGTGGCGGTTGTGAGGTCTGTGCCTGCTCCGGGGCCGGAACGTACGTCTGCGCCCGTGCCTGGGGGTCCGGAGCCCGGTGCTGCCCTCGCCTCCGGCCCAGCCCCCGCTCGTGCCCCGGTCCCGGTTCGCCCGGCGACACGGCCTCCGCGGGCGACACGGCCTCCGCGCGGAACCATGGCGACGTGTGCTGCCCCGGAACCGGCCCCGGCAGCGGGTCGTTCAGCGGATCGGCCAGCTGGCCGACCGCCGCTTCGAAGGCACCCGTCTCCTCGAAGCCCGCCGCCTCGAACGCGCTCGCCGTCTCGGAGGCACCCGCCTCGTACGCTCCCCGCTCGTACGGGCCGTCCCGTCCGGCGTCGGGTTCGGGGCGGAGCTCGGTCACGCTACGGCCTTGCCCACCACCGGCGCGAGCCCCGCCGATCTCGCGACGGCTCCCGTGTCGCCGCACTGCGCCAGCCAGTTGGCGAGCATCAGGTGGCCGTGCTCGGTCAGCACCGACTCCGGATGGAACTGCACGCCCTCCACCGGCAGTTCACGGTGGCGCAGCCCCATGATGATGCCGTCGGCCGTGCGGGCCGTCACCTCCAGCTCCGGCGGAATCGTGTCCGGTTCGGCGGCGAGCGAGTGGTAGCGGGTCGCGGTGAAGGGGGAGGGAAGGCCCGCGAAGACCCCCGTGCCGTCGTGGACGACCGGCGAGGTCTTGCCGTGCAGCAGCTCCGGGGCGCGGTCCACCACACCGCCGTATGCCACCGCCATCGACTGCATCCCCAGGCAGACCCCGAAGACCGGGACGCCCGTCGCCGCGCAGTGGTGGACCATCTCCACACAGACACCCGCCTGCTCGGGGGTGCCGGGACCGGGGGAGAGCAGGACGCCGTCGAAGCCGTCCTGGGCGTGCGCCGTGGACACCTCGTCGTTCCGGAGCACTTCGCAGTCGGCGCCGAGCTGATAGAGGTACTGGACGAGGTTGAAGACGAAACTGTCGTAGTTGTCCACGACGAGAATGCGGGCGCTCATCGTCCGGCCCCCGATCCGCCCTCGCCGTCGACCGTCACGTCGCCGAACGGCAACAGTGGCTCCGCCCACGGAAAGACGTACTGGAAAAGCGCGTAGACGACGGCCAGCACCAGCACGAGCGAGATGAGCGCACGCACCCACACATTGCCCGGCAGGTGCCGCCAGATCCAGCCGTACATGCAGTCCCCTCCATTCGGTACGGGAACCAGACTAAAGGGCCGGGGCGCGCGCGTGGGTCAGCTGTGGAAAGCCGCCGGTCTGCCGTCGGTCACGGGCCGGGTCGCGTCGAGGTGCGCCCAGGCGATCAGCCGGTGGCTGCTCCCCCACTCGGGGTCGCAGGTGGTCAGTGTCAGATAACGGCCCGGTCCGTCGAAGCCGGACTTGCGGGGTACCGGGTCGATGACCCCGATGTCGCCCGGCACCGTCCGGTAGGGCTTCCTGTCGACGCGGTACGTGAACCACGTCGTCCCGTCCGTCAGCAGCACCGCGTCCCCCGGGCGGAGCTTCGGGAAGTCCTTGAACGGGTCCCCGTAGGTGCGCCGGTGCCCCGCCAACGCGAAATTGCCCAGTTCGCCGAGGCGGGCGGTCCCGGCGTAGTGGCCGATCCCCTTCTGCAGGGTTCGGGTCCCGGTGTTCTCCAGCACGGGCCACTCCCATCCCTTGCCGAAGCGGGGTATGTAGAGCATCGCGAACGGCTTGCCGTCCCGGTACGCCGCGGGGGCGGGCTCCGGCTCCGCCGTCGGGGACGAGGAGGGCGCGGGTGACGCGGAAGGCATGGGTGACGCGGAAGGCACGGGTGCCGCCCCGTGGGCCCACTGGTCGCGCAGGGTGCCGATCTGCTCCTCGGCCGCGCCGGTGGCCCGTACCCCGGTCCAGAACAGCACGTACACCACGAAGAGCACGATCAGGGCACCGACGGTGACACAGAGTTCGCTGAACGTCCGCACGATCAGTCGCACCGACACCGCGTCGGCCTCCCCACAGCAGCTCGCTACTTCGCCGGCTCCGCCTGGTGGAGGTCCACTGTGCCCGAGTAACCGGGAAGAGTCACCGCCTGGTGCTCGTCGACTTTCCAGCCGAGCCCGTACGCCTTCACGTACAGCAGGTAGTTGTTGATCGCCGGGGAGTCGTCGAGCGCCTGCTTGAGGGCGGCTGGATCGCCCACCGCGGTGATCTTGTACGGCGGGGAGTAGACGCGGCCCTGGAGGATCAGGGTGTTGCCCACGCACCGGACCGCGCTGGTGGAGATGAGCCGCTGGTCCATGACCTGGATGCCCTGCGCGCCGCCCTGCCAGAGCGCGTTGACGACCGCCTGGAGGTCCTGCTGGTGGATGACCAGATCGTTGGGCTGGGGATCGGGGTAGCCGGGGTTCGCCGTGGCGTCGGGCGGGGCGTCGTTGAGGGTGACGGCCACCGCGCGGCCGGAGAGCTTCGTGGTGCCCGCGGCCCGCTCCAGCGCCTTGAGCCGCGCGTTCTCCTCGGTGGCGCCGTCGTCGCGCCGGACGAGGGCGTCGATGTCCTCGCGCACGGACGCGTTGGTCTCGTCCAGCTGGGCGTTCTTGCCGCTGCGCTGCTGGATGAGGTCGGAGAGCTTCAGCAGGGAGGCGTCGGTGCGGATGTTGGTGCCCTTGGCCGTGTTGGCGCTGGTGACGAAGATCAGGCCGGCGAGGGCGAAAACCGCAGCGGTGAGCGCCCGGGCCGGGTGCCGGAAGGCGCGGCGGCCCGGTCCTCGGGAGGAGTCGGCGGAATTGCTCAACGTACCCTTATCTCCTTCGACGCCACGGAAGCACTACGCTAACGGACGCCCGGGGGAGGCAGTATTCCCCCTCGCACCCGCCCCGGCGCCAGCCACAGTTACCTGCGCGGTCACGCAGCGCATCGACAGGAGAGTTCCTCGTGCCGAAGTCACGTATCCGCAAGAAGGCCGACTTCACGCCCCCTCCGGCGAAGCAGGCGAGCAATATAAAGCTGACCAACCGCAGCTGGGTGGCGCCGGTCATGCTGGCGCTCTTCCTGATCGGCCTGGCCTGGATCGTCGTCTTCTACGTGACCGACGGCGAGCTCCCGATCACGTCGCTGGGCAACTGGAACATCGTCGTCGGCTTCGGCTTCATCGCCGGTGGCTTCGGCGTCTCCACTCAGTGGAAGTAGGGCCGCGGCGAGGTCGGCCCGCCCCGGCGACGAACGCCGGTGCACAGCGGGCTCCGCTCGCGCAAGCCTTGCCCCGAGTTACCCACAGCGTTATCCACAGGCAGGGGAAAAGGTCAGACGATCTGTGGATAACTCACCGATTGTTGACACCGATGTGACCGCAGCCGCCCTCCTCCAGGGTCGGCAGGCCCCTTGTCCTCGCTGGAAAAACCCAGCTCAGTGACAAGGGGCTCACTTGTTCCCACAGAACGCACAGGATCCGGCGCATGCTGTGGACAACTGGGCCCTCCGTGCTCGACCACACGACAACTGCCCTCTCGGGCCGCCAGGAGATCGGTCTCAGGTCCATGTGGAGCGGCGCGGGCCGGCTCAGGTCGCTCCGGGCCGGTCGGCCCGCGTCAGGTCAGCGCGGCCGTCCGGGCGAGGACGATGCCGATCACCGCGACCAGGACCAGGGCACAAGTGCCGTACTGCACCAGCGCACGCCGCTCCCGGGGCGCGTGCACCATGCCGATCGCGATCAGCGTGCCCGCGATCAGACCGCCCACATGTGCCTGCCAGGCGATTCCGCCCCAGGGGTTGAAGGTGATGACCAGGTTCACGGCGAGCAGCGCGAAGACCGGACGCATGTCGTAGTTGAGCCGACGCATCAGCACGGCTGTGGCGCCGAGCAGGCCGAAGATCGCGCCGGAGGCGCCGAGCGATCCCTGCACCGGGGCGGAGAGCCAGTAGGTGAGTGCCCCGCCCGCCAGGCCGGAGAGCATGTAGAGGGCGAGATAGCGGGCGCGGCCGAGCACCGCCTCCAGCGGGCCGCCGAGCCACCACAGGCCCAACATGTTGAAGAGGATGTGCCAGACCTCCTGGTGCAGGAACATCGATGTCACCAGGCGGTACCACTGTCCCTCGGCGACGCCCTCCAGCGGGCCGCCGTAGTAGGTGGTCGCGCGGCCAAGCAGCAACAGCTGATTGACCAGCTCGTCGCCCTTCGCCAGGACGGCGACGAACACGGCGACGTTGATCCCCAGAAGGATCTTGGTGACGAGCCGGGGATCGGCCGTGACGGTACCGCCCGCGAGGGTACGCGGACGGGCGGCGGCCGGGGCGTGTCCCGTACCGGTCCCCCTGCGGACGCAGTCCGGGCACTGGAAGCCGACCGAGGCGTCGACCATGCAGTCGGTGCAGATCGGACGGTCGCACCGGGTGCAGCGGATGTACGCCTCGCGGCCGGGATGGCGGTGGCAGCCGAGCGGACCGTCCGCGCCGCCCGGACGCTCCCGGCCCTCCGGCGACTGCTCGTCCATCGGTCCTCTCACTTCCGGGTCACCTCGGTCCTGGTCGTGGCGGCGGCACGCACGACACGGCCCTGCCCGTCCGCCATGTAACAAGTACGGACGAGCAGGGCGATTGGTTCCCGACCGGACGATCAGAACGTGATCATCCGATGACCGCAGGTGATGCAGGTGATCAGCGGGTCTCGACGACGACCGACTCGATGACGACGTCCTCCACCGGACGGTCGGTGCGGGGGTTGGTCCGGGTGGACGCGATGGCGTCGACGACCTTCTGGCTGGCCGGGTCGACGACCTCGCCGAAGATGGTGTGCTTGCCGGTGAGCCAGGCGGTCGGCGCGACGGTCACGAAGAACTGCGAGCCGTTGGTGCCCGGACCCGCGTTGGCCATGGCCAGCAGGTACGGCTTGGTGAACGCCAGGTCGGGGTGGAACTCGTCACCGAACTCGTACCCCGGGCCGCCGGTGCCGTTGCCCAGCGGGTCGCCGCCCTGGATCATGAAGCCGCTGATCACACGGTGGAAGACGGTGCCGTCGTACAGCCTGTCCGTGGACTTCTTGCCGGTCTCGGGGTGCGTCCACTCGCGCTCGCCCTTGGCGAGCTCCACGAAGTTCTTGACCGTCTTGGGGGCGTGGTTCGGCAGGAGCCGGATCTCGATGTCGCCCTGGTTGGTCTTCAAGGTGGCGTAAAGCTGCTCGGCCACGATCTGCCTTCCGTAAGTCCTCGGTGACGTCAGATGTTCGGTGACGCCCACCGATCCTCGCACGGACCGCCCGCTCCGGCGCCCGGCCGCCACCACGCGCGCGCCCCGCTCCCCGCTCCCCGCTCCTCGCTCCCCGCAGGAAGGTGCCGCTCCCCGCAGGAACACGTGCGGCCAAGCGCGTGACGAACCGGCGCGGGCTGAACCGAACCCCGGCACCTTCCTCGGCAAGCTCCCCTTGAACCACGTCGCACCACGTGAACACGACCAGCCGGGCGCGACGGCTTCCCGGGCGCCCCGGACCGGTCGGGGCGCCTGCCCCGGATGCCCGCCCCGCATGCCGGACCCGCCTTCGGCAGGCATGATCTCTGAATGGGTGGAAAGGCGGACCAACCACCCGCCACCAAGGAGGAGGATCCCGTGACCCGCATCGACAGCGTGCGCGCCGCAACCGACTCGGCCAAGGACAGCGTGCAGCACGCCGCGGAAGTGGTGGCGCCCTACGCCGACACGGCCAAGGACCAGGCCGCGCATCTCGCGCACGAGGCCCGCGCACGGCTCGCACCGAAGGTGACGAAGGCGGCCCAGCAGGCCCGTGTCCAGTACGGCGCGCATCTCGCACCACGTATCGAGCAGGCTCGCGCCCACGTGCCGCCCAAGGTCGACGAGGTCGCGCAGCGCGCCGCGTGCCGCACCCGCCGGGCCGCCCGCACCGCCGCCGACTACGCCGTGCCGCGCATGGAGCACGCGATGGCCGTCGCCCAGCCCATGGCCGAGGAGGCGTCGGCCCGGAGCGCGGCGGCGCTGGCCGCACTGCGCGGCCAGGTCACCGCGAAGGAGATCAGGAAACTGGCCAGGAAGCACGAACGGCGGGCGAAGGCCGGCCGGGTGTGCAAGGGCTTCTTCGTGGCGGGCATCGTGGCGGGCGTCGCCTACGCCGCCTGGAGGTGGTGGGACAAGCAGGCCAACCCCGACTGGCTGGTCGAACCGTCCGCGCCCACCGAGGTCTCCGAAGGCGGCCCGCTGTCCTCGGTCGACGGCTCAGGTCCGGCACCACTCGACCCGGAGTCCGGGGAAGCCGGGGAGAACGGCGAGGCAAGAAGGAACGGGGGCGCGGACGGCCCGGAGGGCGCGAACGGCACCGGCCCCGACGACCGCGGCTGACCCGCTCGGCACCACTCGGCCGCCGCCCGGGCCGCCACCGGCGGCCCCCGTACAGCGAAGCGGCTGCCGGAAGATCCCAGGATCTTCCGGCAGCCGCTTCGTCGTTTTCCGTGGAGCCTAGGAGATTCGAACCCGAAATCGTTACCTTCCTGACCTGCGGAAACGCCGGAGGATCGGACATTAACCCCCTTTTCCATCCCCCTGCGTCCCGCTCCATCCACGTCGGTCAGGCTCCCGTGCTGACGTGTCAGCACGGGCCTCAGGGCCGTTGCTGACAAGAACCTCAGGGGCCAGCTAGGCACGTACACACCTTGCCAGACAAGGAGACCGAGCACATCCGCGCTTCCATCACATAAGCAAAGCGTCCCTCATCCCCCAGATCAACGTACGATCGCGCTCTCAACTGCCGGAGCACGATGTCCGGCGTGTGGCGCATCACGCGCCGGGGAGCAGACAGGATCTCTTCCTCCCCGCACCTTGCTCAGCGGACGACGGCGGAGAACGCCACCAACTGCTGGGTGCCCTCCGTCCCGGTGCCCTCACAGCTCGGCATGCCGAGGTCTGTCAAGGGCTGCGTGCTGGTGACGACGTCGACGCGGTGGGATCGGGCGTAAGAGGCCAGCGCGAGGGAGAGTTTCGGTTCGGCCATCCCGTGCACGGCTGCGGCCAGGTGGTGCAGCAGCCCTGGTGTCACCCGCACCCGTCCCTGGAGCAGGCGGAGGTTGGCGGCCCCGTGCTCGGCCTCCAGCCGGACTGACTGCTCGCGGTCCGGCTTCTCGACCAGTCGCCGTATCCGTCGCACTGGGCCTTCGCCCGAGCAGACGATCACCCCGAAGTGGCGCGCCGCGTCCGTGTCGAACGGCGTGGCGAGCACTGCCGGGGTGCCCGGTGGGGTCGCTGTGGCGAGGGCGGACAGCGCCGTGTGGGCGGGGTCGACGTTGTCAGCGAAGACCACGTAGAACTCCCCGGTACGCAGGTGTTCGGCACCGTTCAGTACGGATGTGACATCGGCGTACCTGCCGTGCTGGGCGATGAAGTCGAGTTGGAGGACTTCGGCGGACGGTGGCTGTCCCAGAGGCTGGTTGGTGAGTGCCTGGTAGCGGGCCAGGGCTCCCGGGGCAAGGACCTGACGGGTCCAGTCGATCAGGGGCGTGTAGTACGGGTGGTGGACCACTACGGCGTGGCGGCTCCCGGTGGCGGCGGCTTCGTCGAGGATGTGGGCGAGTCCCGGCCGGCCGTGGACCGGGCGCAGTTCCTTGGGCAGGTACGGCGACCAGGAACCTACCCGCGTTCCGAGTCCTCCTGCGGCGATCACGACGGGCGGCACCCCAGAGGGGGACGGCTGTTTCATCGTTCTCCCCTTCGAACCGGGTCCGCGGGCGATAGCGTCGGCGGATGCACACGCGCGTGACGGGCATCGTCATCGAGGACGGCAGGGTTCTGCTGCTGAACCAGGACACGGACGGTCCCAGGAGCTGGTCCTTGCCCGGGGGCAAGGTCGAGGACGGTGAGACGTTGGAAGAGGCGTTGGTCAGGGAGATGCGGGAGGAGACCGGCGCCGAGGTGGAGGTGGGCCGGTTGCTGTACCTGTGCGACAACACGGGTGCTCACGTCGTTCACATCACCTTCGAGGCCCGCCTTGTCGGCGGGGAGATCGGGGTGGTCGAGGAGGGCGCGGACAGCCGACCGATCCGGGGCGTCGAGTTCGTGGCGCTGGACGACTTGCCCGCTCTGGGATTCAGTGACCTGTTCGTGAAGCTGTGCAGGGACGAGTTCCCGGGCGCTGGCTCGTACATGGGGCCGAAGTCCGCTATCGGTCTATGAGCCCAGCGTGCTGAGCAGCAGGCGGTCGAGCCCGCCCGGCGTGGTTCGTGCGGAGTTGTCGACGGCGTCGGTCCAGCGGTTGATCCGGTGTGCCAGCTCCCATGCCCCGAGCCGGGCGGCGTCCGTGGTGCGGGGGTCGCGCACCAGGCGGATGCCGACGCCTCGCGAGGAGCCCAGCAGGTAGCGAGAGCGGATGGCCGTCACTGCCTCATCGGTGCTCGGGGTGTTCCAGGCCGCCCCGAACAAGTACCGCTGGACAGGCTGCGCTTCAGGTTGTTCGGGGCCGTCGGCGCACCAGATCTGTACGTTGCCGACCGCGTGGTGGATTTCGCGGTCTCCCAGCCCAGGTTCCGCGACGGGGCACACGTCCCCCACGAGGTAGTCGGCGTTGTGTGCGCGGGCTCCCTTCGTCGCGCGCAGCGCTTCGGCACGGGTGGGCAGGCGTGCTCCGGACCATGCGGCCATGAGCGCGGCCCCGATCCAGGTAACCCAGTAGGCGGGGTGCGACTCGTATCCGCTGCTGACCCGCCATCGCCGTCCGGCGGGGTCGTAGTGGAGACGTCCGCCACGCTCGTGGGGCATCGGGCAGACGAACAGGTTGGTGCCGTGGCGGGAGTTCGGGGCGCCGCCCGCGTGCAGCATGGTCAGGAACTCGGCCATTTCCGCATTGCTGACCAGCAGGTTGCGCCACTGGACGTCCTCGGCCTGGCGGTATGCCGGCTCAGGCGTCCTCTGGCGGACCGGTTCCGGCCGGACTCGGCGGCTGGACCGGGCTGTGGGCTCATGCACCTCGTACAGGTCGTCGCCAGTGAGCCAGTGGGCTACCGTCGCCGTGGTTTCGGATGCGAGCGACTGCCGGGCCCGACTGAGGGTCATGGTGACCGACATGGTGACCAATTCCGCCGTTTTCTGGGTAATTTCGGCAACTAAGACATCTTTGCGTCCGGTGGTGGCGAACGTCGTGTCCACCGCGGCGGAAGCCCTGGCCGCGGGCCGCGATACCTGTCCGGGGCCCGGCACAGAGAGGCCGAGGAATCGAGCGAGTTCCGTCTGCGTGCTCGTGTGGTTGGCAACGTGTCGCTCGTAGGGGATGACTATGCAGGGCCGCGAGCCTGCGGTCGGGTCGTGCAGGGCGCCGGCCAGGAGGAGCGCGTTCACGGCGATCAGCCGCCCCAGAGCGGTCGCCGGGTCGGGATCGTCCTGAGGAAGGAGCGGAGCGAACGCGGCGCGCCAGCGCGGCGCGCGTGCCGTCGCGGCGACCTGTTCGTACAGGTCAGCAGGCACCTCTTCCGGTTCCCCTGCCCAAAGCCCGACCGTCACGCGGTGGATCGAGGCCCAGTTGTGTTCAGCGTGCGTTCCTCGCCTTTCGTGCGCGGGAGATCCGGGAGCTGATGAAAGCGTCGATGCTGCCCGCACCCTTTCCGGGTTGGCTGTTCCAGCCACTGATACGGTCAGCCAGTGCTTCAAGGCGCCGATCGCCTGGCGGGGTGGCAATGTGGAAGTGGGACTGCTTGAGCGGGTCGAGTTCCCCGCCCCACGCTACGACCTCGCCCACGTCGGCGAGGATGTCCTCCACCACCGTCACCGCCAGATCGCTCATGCCATTGGTGGCCGTACCGCCCAGCGGGTAGAGCATCGGTTGAATCGCCACGGCTGTACCAGAGAGGTAGTTCGACTCGAACTCCGCTCCCACCTCGCGGTCGGTGGTGTGCCCGGTCAGTTCTTCGGGCCGGAGCATGCCGATCTCGTAGGCGTAGCGGCGCACCACGTAGAGCAGCACGGTCGCGGCCGGGCCCTTCGCAAGCTTCACGGTGAGCTTCTGTGCGCCCTGGACCCGGTGCTCGGGGGCCTTGGCCAGAATGGCCCAGCCGTTCGCGGATGTCCGTCCGGACCATTCTTTGTTTTCCGGTAGCTCTATCTGCTTGGCCTTCGGCAGTGGCTTCGGCCGGGCCGCCGCCTGCGCGGGGCTCACGGCGGTAGCGAGAGCGAAACCGGCAGCGGTAGCCGCGCCCGCTCCGAGCAGACTCCTGCGACTGGTTATACCGCTCACGAGGAGACCAACTCCTTTCTGTGGAGGATCGCGGAAGCAATCCGGAAGAGAGCAAGAACAAGAGCGCTGATGGCGAGGACAGCGAGAATGAGGATCGTTGGGTTCACCCATGCGGGCACGAGGCTGACATGCTCGTTGCACGCGTCGGACACCGGGAAGTACGACGTGCCATCCGCACCTGTACGGTCCCGCCACGCCTGGTCGTAGGTGGTGTGGAGGGTAAGCTCGCAGGTTTCCTGAGCGTCCAGACCGCCTGAGAAGATGCCGAAAACCCACACCACGGCCGTGAGACTTGCGGAGATCAGAGCGGCACCGAGGAGTGCGACAGGCTGCTTGTGCCACGGTGGAGGCCGTTTCGCGCCACGACGCAGCATCAGCAGCCCTGCCGGGATGGCCAGGACAAGACCTGTGAGGATGAGTTCGAGCATCAGGACTCGGCGCCTGCTCTTGCGACGATTGCGTCGGTGAACCCTTGGCAGAAGCTCTGCAGCTTGTCAAAGCCGCCGGGCTCGTTCGCCAGCACTGTGGGGGACTTCGCCCCGGCGGCTATGATCAGCGCGCCGCGCGCGAGATCGAAGATCGGGTGTTCCATCGTCAGATCGTTGTACGCTTGGTCCTTGCAGTCTGCTGCGGTGAAGAAGCGTTTGTTGAAATACTGCGTGAACCGGGTGAGATGACCGCCACCGTTGCCGTAATGTTCCCGCACGATCTGGTTGATCGGAGTCCCGGCAGCGCAGGCGCGGGCGATCAGGTAGCCGTCGGCGTCCTCGATCAGGTCGGTGAATCCGAAGGAAGAAGAAACGCCCGGTTTGGCAAGCTTCGCGTCGCAGTAGGCCTTGCCAGATGCGTACTTCTCTTCGTCATTACGCCAGTTGGCGTAGAAAGTCATCCAGTCGCCGCCCCACCCGGCGATATCCCCGCCGTTCACGGACTTGGGGTTCGTGGGCTGGGTGATGAGCAGATGCCCGTTAGCGGTGGCCATCAGGTGCTCGGCGCCGAGCTCGTAGCCGGAGTTGGGGTCAGTGAACTGCTTCTTCACCGTGTGGCCCTTGCTCTTGGCGTAGGCGACCCAGTCCTTGTCGTAGGAACCGATCAACAAGCCCCAGTCCTTGCCGCCGTACTTTGCGTGGCGAGCGAACTCCATCACCAACTGGGACGGGCTCCTACTGGTGGAGTGAGCAGCAATATAGTCCTGGGCGGTGCCATACAGCTGGTCGATGTAGACCATGAAATCCGCCGCAGGGGACGCGGTGGCGGTCAGGGAGGACACGCCGGGATCGCTGTCCGGGCGCCACACGTCGTGATCCAGGTCGATCTTTCCTCCCTCTCCGCCGATCTCGATGCCGCTGATCTCCTTGATCTGGTTCAACGACCAGTTCGCCGGCAGAGGGAAGCCGAGGTTCCCGGAGAAGCCCCAGGACATACCGGAGACGAATGAGTACCGGGCGTAGGTCTTCTCAGTGGCGTTGATGCACACATTCCGCGACCCATACACGCCGTGGACGTACTTCTTGCCCTGGTCCGCGAGGCCGGCCACCACACCGTTGAAGTACTTCACGATGTAGGGGTCCATCTGGTCCTGGGTGGCGTCGTAATCCACCGCGAAGTAGATGACCGACCCGCGCGGGATACCGAACTTGGTCGCCTGCTGATGCGCTATCAGAGCGTGCTGGAAGCCGGTGGTGTAGTTGTACTCAGTCACGTCCCGCCCGTGAACCTGCATGATCGGGAAGAACCTCAGGCCAGCGGCGAGAATGGTTTCGAGCTCGCCGGGCTTGATCTCCTTCTCAAAGTTGGGGTCCGGGCTGTACAGGTACCGGCCGACGATCTCGCATCCGTTGTTCTTGAGCCACTTGGCTCGGTCGGCGTTGATGACGAACCGAGTATCGGCGCCGGTCACCGCACGGTCGGGGTTGCCCATGGACACGAGCAGCTGGCACCAGGTGTCGTAGTCACCCTTGCCGGTTTTTTGAGGGAGATACGAGAACTCCTGGAACAGCTTCACGTATTCGGTGATGTTCGAGCTGAAGGTGGAGGTGAAGGCGGTACGTACCCCGGCGTCACCGACAGGCACTGGCTCGTTGAACACGCACGCGGCGGTGAACAGGTTCACAATGATGCCGGTCGCACCCTCGGCGAGCGTGTGGTTCTTCAAAGCCGCTTGGGTGCCGGGCCCGAAGTTGCCGTTCGGAGAGGCGATTCCCATCTCGTACTGAAGGGCGATCACCAGAGACTTCTGTACGTCGCGAGAGTACAAGCCATCGCACGGGCCGATGTAGTAGGCGGACTTCTCCCAGTAACGACCGTTGAGCCATTGCTGAATCCCGCGGATCTTCTCCGTGCCGCCAGCAACCACGACGTAGGCGTCCATGGTGAGCAGGGCCTTGAACACCTTGGCCTGCACCGATCGGTTGTACGCATCCTGGCCATTTTGCCAGATGCCCATGTTCTGCTTCATCGATTCAAGCGCGTCGGCGTTGAAGGTGTCCCCGGATTCACCCCAATAACCCTTGCAGAAGAGGCCATAGCGGATGATGCGGCGAATGTTTTTGTTCTGGTCCGCGTCCGAGATGTCCTTGTACGCCTCAAGCTTGCTCATGGTCGCCTCCCCAAATGAGGCGACCACGGGACTGATTCCCAACTCGTGCTGCAGACCCATGATAAACGAGTTCATGGTCGACCAGCCGGTCTGCCCATTCTCTGGGCACTTCACATACCCCGAAACCCCGGCATAGGTGGCATTGACCCACTTCTGCCCCTCAAGGACCTTCGCATCAGCCACGAACACCAACCCCCCTCTTAAACGTTATTCAAACGAACATTCACACGCCGTCACGATCGGCACAGGTGAACGACCCGACGATCCGGTGGCCGTTACTTTTACGGACCACACCAAGTCAAACCGAAGGTGGTCACGCCGGACCGTCCTGCCTGGCCGCACACATACATGAAGCGATGGTTCGCCGACGAGGCCGGCGAACCGTCATGAGAGTCTGATCATTAGCAGCTTGTTGTGGACCTCACTGCATTAACGATGTATGTTGTCGATGCCGATGTGCTCTTCATCAGGGCAGTCACCTGACCACATCCTCCGTGATCGCGATAAACGGGTCCCGCATACTCGCTGAAGTTACCCTCATCACTTTCACAGCCTTCCGCCGTGTAGTTCGAACAGAGCTTTACCTTCATCCACTTCACGGAACCCGTATTGTTCTCGAAGATGGCACAGGTGGGCGTGTCGTTGCTGGCACCGTCGGTTCCCTTTATGTAGGTAAAGAGAGTGCCCTTGCGTGTAGCATCCGGAAGACGCTCCGCATAGTAAAGGTTATATCCGGTACCACAAACGGTGGCTGCCGCTACTACCGCTTCGGGATTCTCCTCAGCGATATCTTTGGTCTCTCTGTCCGCACCGGCCGCGACCCGAGAATCGGCCTGGCCAACCGCGAAAACCTGCGGAACGGTGAGACCGAGAAAGCCTAGAGCAGCCGCAGTCACCATGGCCGCAGATTTTGCAACAAATTTCACGCGCATTACTCACGGCACCTTTCTCATGTCGACTCAAGCGACCATTTTGATGAGGCCGCCGGGCGAGCCGACCAGGAAAATTTAAAGCTAAACATAGACAGACTCTTCACCAAGTGTCTACAGGATCTTTAATCGAGAAATGGAAGATAAGATTCCGCCATCACTGCAAGTGAGCGGACACCTTCCGTCCAGTGGGGCGAAATGGACAAAGGGGAAGCTCCGGCTGCGCTACGCTCAAGCGAATTCGATGACCGGTGATGCACATCACATCCTAGAAGTGGGTGAAATTGTGAACCACCTGGGATTAAGTTGGCCAAAAGGTTTCAGTTGATACCAGGCCGACCCGAAGCCCAAACGGCAACGCTCATGGAGGCTGCGTGGAACTGCGGGCGCTTGTGCCACTTCACGCCAGAAACAACACCGCTGGCGCGATCTCACTGTCCGGAATTCGCCCTACCGAGTAGTTCTTGAGCCACTGAGATTGAAGCTAGGGTGACAAGGTGAGACTCGTGAAGCCTTATGGCCTCCTCACGGCTGTGCACACCAACGGGCCGCTCGAACGAAAAATCCCAGACTCACCGAAGGTCAGGTCGACCATGTTCCCTCCCGTAGTTGAATCCCCTGACTCGCACGGCCGCATGAAGCGTCGAGGGTCGGCCGTCGCACTGATAGCCGCAGCGTTGGTATCGATCCCCCTGGTGGCAGGCTGCGGCGATACGCAGGCCACCTCTGCCCCGGCCTCCAACTCGTCTGCGCACGCCGGTTCGTCGGGCTCAGCCGACTCCGCCTCCAAGGAGCGGGTGTCCAACGCCGCCCAGGAAGTGTCGACGAGCCCCAAGCCGTCCTCAACCGGCGCAGCTGGTCAGAACTTCCAGGAGGTAATCGCCTCAAAGGGGGATGTCAACGTATATACCCCTATCCGCTCCGGCGCGGGGCTTACCGTCCCCGTAGAGATCGTCAACACCGGAAAGGACCGGGCACTCTACGAGGTGGATATTCGTGTGGAAGGTTCGGGAGGATTCAGCACGACAGGGCGTGTCACCACTGATGTCGTCGGCGTCTATCCGGGTGGCTCGTGGCCCGTTGAAATCGAAGTCTCCGATGCCGGGAAGCCGGTCCCCGAGAACCCGCAGGTGACCATCATTCGTATATCGAGGGACGAGTTCAAATAAACAAGAGCATCCGGCGGGCGCCGCTCCAGAAACTCGGCCTCGTAATTGCGTCGCAGAATGGCCCATCCAGTGTGCTGGATGGGCCATTCGCGTCTTCACTCTTCACCCATCCGGAGGCGCGGCAGAGCCTTCGCGGCCCGTCCTTCGGACTGTGGCACGGAGCGGCCCGTACCGATGATGCTCTTATTTTAAGCCACGCCGCTCGCGTCCATTTTGGTTTCTTGCGCCACGCCAGAGCACTGGCGGGGCACCTGGGGGAGCTCGTCCGCCGCGGATGCGAGACCTGCACCCTTCAGGAAGCCAGGCATCGGCGCGGTCGGGTCCATGGCCCACTCGACGGCCGCCATGACCTCGTCGTCCAGGGCGTCCAGGAGGTGGCCGTACCGGTCCACGGCGGTGGTGATGGACTCGTGCCCCAGCCTCCCCTGGATGGCCGGCAGCGGTACCTTCGCGGCGATCAGCCACGACGCGTGCGAGTGACGGAGATCATGGATGCGCGGCTTCTTGATGAGGCCGTACTTCTCTGCGGCCAGCCCGATCGCGGGCACCCAGCGCAGGCGGCGGAAGGTTCCGGGGTCCCACTTGCCCCCTTCGGGACCGGTAAAGATCAGAGCGTCGGAAGCCAGACCCTTGGCGCGGCGCCGGAGCATCTGATCCAACTTGTGGGTGATGACGATGGTCCGGCGCGACTTCCGGGTCTTCGGGGGGCCAAGCACGGACTTGCCGTCCTCGTCCTTTTTCCATGCCCTCTGGATGCGGATGGCGGGGCGTCCGTTACGTCGCCGGAGATCTCGGGGCTGAAGGGCAGTCGCCTCGCCCCAGCGGAAGCCGGTCTCGGCGATGGTCTCGGCAAGATCCTTGGCGTCGTCGCGGAGGCATTCATGGATCCAGGCCCATTCCTCCCGTTCGAGGAAGACCATCTCCTCCTCGTCCTCGGCTCCGTCGAGACGAGGCAGACGGGTCTTCGAGCACGGGTTGGAGGCCCGCAGTGACGGTTCCGCATCGACGGCGGACTGGAGGATCGCGAAGAGCAAGCCGTGCTTGTCGTGGACGGTCTTCGGCGCGTACGCGGTGCGGGGCTTCCGGTCGCGGGCATCGAGTGGAGCGAGGCGTCCGGCTTCCAGGTCGTTGACCCAGTCCTGGACCATGGTCCGCAGGATGCTGCCCTCTCCGTCCTCGACGGAGTACGGGCCGAACCAGGGGACCATGTTCGCCTGTATGTCCTTCTTGTACTTTGTACGCGTATCGCCCTGAATGCCGGTAAGCCGATCGACATAGGCGAGAGCGAAGGGCTCGAACATCGTCTCCGTCCGGCGCCGGTCGGCAACGAACCCCTGCCCGCGAATCCAGCCGAGGGGCCAGTTCTGGCCGTGCCCGTTGACCAGATCTTTGAAGCGCTCGGCGGCCGGTTCCTCGTCGAAGACCTCCGACTCCTGCTTCCCTCCGGCAGTGCCGCCAGCTCGCCACATCACGGTGTAGTAGACCGATCCGTCCCGTCTGACCCTGTTTTTCACGTACGCCATGCCCCGCACCGTAAATCAGATCGATGCTGACGTGTTGCTGACGTTATGAACACGAAGAGCCCTCTTGACTCGCGTTTCCGCAGGTCAAGAGGGCTCTCGGCGTGTGGAGCCTAGGAGATTCGAACTCCTGACATCTGCCTTGCAAAGGCAGCGCTCTACCAACTGAGCTAAGGCCCCGAATAGGCGGACAACACCGGACGTTTCCGCGCCTCGGCCACCGCCGCAGACCAGAGTACCGGGTACTCCCGGGAATCTCGCAAAAAGATGGGGACTCCCGGTCGGCAACCACTCTCCGTAAGATGCACGACGAGGTTCGCAGCAGCGAAGCGGCAGCGAAGGGGAGACGCCATGGATGCAGCTCAGCAAGAGGCGACGGCAAGAGCCAGGGAGCTTCAGCGCAGTTGGTACGGAGAACCTCTCGGGGCCCTGTTCCGCCGCCTGATCGACGACCTCGGCCTGAACCAGGCCCGGCTCGCCGCAGTCCTCGGTCTGTCCGCCCCCATGCTCTCCCAGCTGATGAGCGGTCAGCGCGCGAAGATCGGTAACCCCGCGGTCGTCCAGCGCGTCCAGGCCCTCCAGGAACTAGCAGGTCAGGTGGCCGACGGCAGCGTCAGCGCGGGCGAGGCCACCGACCGCATGGAAGAGATCAAGAAGTCCCAGGGCGGCTCCGTCCTCACCGCCACCAGCCAGACCTCCCACACCGGCGGCGCCCCGACCGTCCGGCGCGTGGTGCGCGAGATCCAGTCGCTGCTGCGGTCCGTCGCGGCGGCCGGCGACATCATCGATGCCGCGGACTCCCTCGCCCCGACCCACCCGGAACTGGCAGAGTTCCTGAAGGTGTACGGCGCGGGACGCACCGCGGACGCGGTGGCGCACTACGAAGGGCACCAGGGCTGACGCGGCGCGTTCACGGAACGCGGAACACGGGACGCGAAAGCGCACGGAACGCGAAGACGCACGGAACGCAGAAGTGCGGAGAACGGGCGTGGGCGGGGCATGAGCCGGGTGTGAGCCCGGCCGGGAGTCAGGGACGGGGAGCGGACGCAGCGCAATGGGTGAGGTCTTCGCCGGTCGGTACGAACTGATCGATCCGATCGGACGGGGTGGAGTCGGAGCCGTCTGGCGTGCCTGGGACCACCGTCGCCGCCGCTACGTGGCGGCCAAGGTCCTCCAGCAGAGCGACGCCCACACACTGCTGCGCTTCGTTCGCGAGCAGGCGCTGCGGATCGAGCACCCGCATGTGCTCGCCCCGGCCAGCTGGGCCGCGGACGACGACAAGGTGCTCTTCACCATGGACCTGGTGAGCGGGGGTTCGCTCGCCCATCTGATCGGTGACTACGGACCCTTGCCGCCGCGCTTCGTGTGCGTGCTGCTCGACCAGCTGCTGTCCGGTCTCTCCACGGTGCACGCGGAGGGCGTGGTGCACCGGGACATCAAGCCCGCCAACGTCCTTCTGGAGGCCACCGGCACCGGCCGGCCGCATCTGCGGCTGTCCGACTTCGGCATCTCCATGCGGAAGGGCGAGCCGCGTCTCACCGAGACCAACTACGTGGTGGGGACGCCCGGTTACTTCGCTCCCGAGCAGATGATGGGCGCGGAACCCGACTTCCCCGCGGACCTGTTCGCCGTCGGCCTGGTCGCGCTGTATCTGCTCCAGGGGAAGAAGCCGGACGCGCGGGGCATCGTCGAGCACTTCGCCGCGTACGGCACCCCCGGCGCCCCGGAAGGCATTCCCGAACCTCTGTGGCAGGTCCTCGCCGGGCTGCTGCAACCCGATCCCCAGGCCCGTTTCCGTACGGCGACGGGGGCGCGCAAGGCGCTGTCGGCGGCGGTCGAGATGCTGCCGGAGCCCGGCCCCGACGACGAACCGGTGGAGGTCTTCGACCAGATCGGGCCGCTGCCCGCCGGATTCGGCCCCGAGGGACCGGTCGCCGAACCCCGGACGGACGTCCAGGACGATCCGCCCGCGCCGTCGTCCCCCTCGGTCCCCGGGGCCGCGCCGTCGGAATCCGGGACCGCGCCGGCCCCCACCGCGCAGGGACGACCGACCGGCCAGGCGTGGGCGACCGACCAGGGACAGCCGTCCGCGGCGGCGCCCCAGGCGCAGGCGCCCATATCGATGTCGGAGACGGGCAGCTTCCATCTCCCGCCGCCTCCCAGGCCGCCGGCGCCGACCCCGGAACCCGCGGCCACACCTCCCGCACCGCACCCGCCGCATTCAGCTGCCGCCCCCTACCCGGCACCGGCACCGGATGTCTCGCAGCTCCCCACGGCCGGGGTGCGCAGCGACCCCGCCCTCACCCGCGCGTACACCGCCGGACAGCCGCCGTTCCCCGGGCCGGGGCCGACGGGGGCACCGCCCGCCCACACCGCTGCTCCGTCGCCGACGAGGCGTCCGGGGCCGCCCCCGAAGGTGGCCGTCACGATCCTGGTGGTGGCGCTGCTCTGTTTCGCCGTGGGCATCTGGGCGCTGGCCCAGAGCTGAGCACGAGACCCCGGAGCCTCCTGTACGCGGGGACCCGTCCCCCGTACACCGACAACCGTCCGGTACGCCGGGACCCGGCCCCTGCGCACGAGGCCGTCCCGTGGTCCCGTGCACCGAGGCCCGTCCCGTACGCACACCGGCAACCGTCCCGTACATACCGAGCCCCTCCCGTGCGCGGCGGTTGCCAGGCGTCGCCGCGCGCGGCGACTACCAGCCCTGCGGTGGCGGTCCTCCGTACGGCGACCGGCCGTCGCCCGCCGGTCCGCCCGGCGCCCCGGGCACGGCTCCGCCCGGCACCGGTCCGGCGGGGGCCGGGGCCGTGGCGGCCCGGCGCCGGGCCAGCAGCGTCCACACCCCCAGTCCGAGCACCAGCACGACACCCGCGCCGATCCCGGCCACACCGATCGTCCTCATGGTGCTGCTCCGGGTGGCCTCGGATGCCTTCTTCCCGCTCCTCGCCATGTCCTTGTCGCTGCCAGTGACCGAGAAGATCCCGGCGTCCCCCGCGTACGGCGACTTGTCCGCGTTGCCCTTCACTGTGACCTTGAGGCTGAGTGGAATCGCCTTGTCGCCGTACGCCTCCGCCACCTTGGGGCTGAGCGTGACCGACAGGTAGTACCACCCGGCGAACCGCATGGCGCCGACGCTGCCGGTGGACGAGTAGCGGTTCTCGTACGCCACCGGGGGCAGCGGGTCCAGCGACACCGACGTGGACTTCCCGGAGTACGACAGCGGCGACGCGTCGTCGACGTGTCCGAGGGCCGGGTTGTCCAGGGACAGCGTGAGCGCGCTGCCGACGAACTCGGTGGAGGCGTTGTTGTTGCCCAGGTCGACGGTGGCGAAGAGCTGCTGTCCCCAGTCGACCGGAACCCAGTAGAAGCGGGTCTGTCCCGGCGCGATGTCGTCGTGCCACTCGCCGGTCTCCAGGCCGGTCGCGTCGTGGTAACTGGTACCGCCGGAGCGCTTCTGCGGGGTGGCGGTGGGCGGGGCCGGCGACTCCGACGGCCAGTTCTCCGGCGCCTCGGTCGGCATCGAACCGCCCGTCCTCACCTGCGGCTCCGACGCGTAGCGCAGCTCCAGGTCCCAGGCGTCGGGTGACGAGGTGTCCTTGCTCTCCCGCTCGATCAGGACGCTGTACGTCCCGGCCTCCTGGCAGGCGCTGCTGTCCTTGTCGACGGTGCGATGGGCGTACGCGGCGATCGGGCGCGGGAACTCCGCCGACCCGAACCGGGCGGTCTCGTAGCTGCACTGCCGGTCCGAGCTGTCGCGGACGCTGACCGTGAAGCCGTCCCCGTAGGCGACCTGGCCGCCGCCCTTCGGCACGGCCACGACGGAGACGTACGCGTTCGTCCTCGCGTCGAGGTCGAGGCGGTAGTAGAGCTTCTCGCCGCCCTTGATCGAGCTCCGGTAGACCGACCCGGCCGCGAGCGGCGACGCCTCGATGCTGACCTCCGCGCCGCTGATCCTCTTCGCACCCGGATCGAAGGCGTACGCGGTGTCCTTCCCGGCCGCGTACGCCTGCGTCGGCAGCGCCACCGCCGCGCACATCGCCGTGACCGCGGCCAGCGCCACCCGGCCCCTGCTGCGCTGCCTCATCACGCGCTTTCCCCTCGTCGTCCGTGCGGCCCGCCCGCGACGCCGGGGCGTACGGACACGGGCCACGCGATCACCGCCACGGCGCCCGCCCCGGCAGCTGGTCGCGATCCCGGTCCATCCTGCCCCGCCCGCGCCACCGCTGTCTCCGACGCCGATCCGATTGCCCGTCTTGTCCGCGTTGTCGCCGTCCGCACGCTCGCCGACCGCGTCGTCGCCCTACGCGCCCCTGTCATCCGCGCCCCGGCCGCCCGCACTCCCCGGCTTCACGCCGACGGATTCGCGTGGACGGATTCGCGTGGACGGATTCGCGTGGACGCCCCGGGAGGCAGGGATGTTCCGGCGCCGCAACAGCACGAAGCCCCGGCCGCTCAGCGACCGGGGCCCGCAATCAGGCTGTCTGTCTCACACACCCGAACCTGCGGGCACGGAGTCAGTCGCCTCCGTCCACAGATCCTGCTCGGCGCGATCCGCCTGGATCTGGCGGTACACGAGGAGCCCGCCGATGGCGGCCAGTGCGACCAGGAGAAGCTTCTTCACCGCGCGACCTCGTCTTTCCTTGACGTAGGGGACTTCTGCCGCCCGACTATACACACCGGCCGATATCGATCGGTGACCTGCCCGCGACCCAACTGGCGCCGCAGGCAAAGCGATCACTCGAGCCCCCCAGGGCCGGTGGCCACCCGGCGAATCGCTCCGGCGAAGCCCCGGAGGCCGCCCCACGGCGCACACCGGGGACCGGTGCGACCCGGAAGGCGGGGCCGCGCCGAACGCCTCGCAGAAGCCCGTCGAGGCCGGTTGCACCAGACGAGTGGTGTTCATCTGAAGATCGACGGATTCGCAGCGTCGGTCCACGAAATCACGACCCACGTCCACATCATCGGAAAGGTAAGTAAAACGGATAGCCCGAAAGCGAGGGGCCATGAGCACCTTCACGCCCAAGAGCATCTGGACCGCCTTCGTCACCGCCTTCTTCGCGCTCCTCGCCGCCCTGGGACTCATGAACACCCCCGCGGCGGCCACGCAGCAGAGCGCCGCGGAGCCGACCGCCACGAACCACGAGCACGCCGGTGCGACCGCGGCAACCGCGACCGCCCCGTCCGTCCGATGGACGCTTCCGCGGGACAGATCGCTGCCACCGACGATGAAGCAGCGCATCCAGGCAGAGGCACACGGCTCCTCGCCCGCCGCGAGACGTCTGTCCCCGGACATCGCGTACACCGCGGCGACCATGAGCCCCGCTCGCACCACCCTCCGGGCCCCGGCGGGGGACGCGTCCCTCCTGCCGCCCTGAAAGCGGCACCGGCCGATCGCACGAGCCCCCGAGACCGGTTCGCACCGGACGGGGGCTTCTTCACGCGCTCCGGCCCCCGCCCCCGGCTCGCCGCACCACCCGTCGACCGTCGCCGGGCACTCGGCCGACCGCCCGGTGCCGAACCGGCCGCCGGAGCAGACCACCGAGCCGATCCGCCCCACGTCGGTTCTTCCCGCGCCGCTCCGTCCCTTGTCGATCCGCCCCGTCCGTCCCGCGCCGAACGGTGTCGATCCTCCGGCGCCGGCGCACGTCGCGCCACTCGCACACCGGCCCGACCACACGCCGAAGGCCCGGTTCCTACGAAGAGGAACCGGGCCTTCGACTTTCACTGTGGGGCTAACAGGATTTGAACCTGTGGCCTCATCCTTATCAGGGATGCGCTCTAACCAACTGAGCTATAGCCCCTCCGCGCTGCGCGCTGACTTCTGAAGATTAGCGCACGTCGGGGCCAGTCCCAAAATCGATACCCCGCGCGCTACTCGTCCTCGGCCAACGTGAGCTCGATACCACCCACGAAGCCCGCCGACAGGTTGTAGATGAACGAGCCGAGCGTGGCCAGCGCGGTCGCCAGCACCACGTCGATCAACGCGATGACCGAGGTGAAGAGGAGGACCCGCGGCAGCGACAGGAACGACTGGAGGTCGAAGCCGTTGTTCTCGTTCGAGCCGGTGGCCTCGCTGATCGTGCCGCCCACGGCGGAGAAGACGCCCATCGCGTCCATCACCATCCACAGCACCGCGGCCGCCACCACCGTGCAGATGCCGAGCGCGATCGAGAGCAGGAAGCTCACCTTCATCACCGACCACGGGTCGGCCTTCGCCACCCGCAGACGGGCCTTGCGGGTACGCGGAGTCGTCCGCGCCCCCGTCCGCGGCATCCGGGCCGCCTGCGCGGCGCCGCCGCCCTGCGTGCCGTTCGGCCGGTCGCCGCCCCGGGTCCCGCCCGCGGGCGAGGGGTACGCCTGCGGCGGGTGGTACGGCCCGCTCGCCTGCTCCGGTGCGGGCTCGCGCTTGCCGGGCAACGGCCCGGTCGCGTAGCCCTCGTACTGGGGCTGAGGCCCCCGGGTGTCCGTCACAGTGCCCCCTTGGGAGTCCGTGGCGGGGCCACGGGCACCGTTCGCTCCAGCTCCGGAAGCGGCCGAACCGGCGCCCGTGGCTCCACTCACGCTCTACTCCTCGTGCTCCCCTGCCGGGGACGACGTGTCCCCGGCGTTGCCCTCGGCCGTGTTCACGGCCGTGCTCTCAACCGTGCTCTCGGCAGACTCCGCCGTCGCGGCCCCGGTGCCCTCCTCGGACCCCTCGACCTCTTCGGCCTCCTGGCCGGCTTCGGCGTTGCGTGCGATGCCGACGACGGCATCGCGCTTGCCCAGATTGATCAGTTGGACGCCCATGGTGTCACGGCCCGTCTCCCTGACTTCATTGACTCGTGTACGAATCACGCCGCCGCCCAGTGTGATGGCGAGGATCTCGTCCGATTCCTCCACCACCAGCGCGCCGACCAGCGAGCCACGGTCCTCCACGATCTTCGCAGCCTTGATGCCGAGGCCGCCACGACCCTGAACCCGGTACTCGTCGACGGCAGTCCGCTTCGCGTAACCGCCGTCGGTGGCAGTGAACACGAACGTGCCCGGACGGACAACATTCATCGAGAGAAGTTCATCGCCCTCGCGGAAGCTCATGCCCTTGACGCCCGAGGTGGCACGGCCCATCGGGCGCAGCGCCTCGTCCGTCGCCGTGAACCGGATCGACTGCGCCTTCTTGCTGATGAGCAACAGATCGTCCTCGGCCGACACCAGCTCCGCGCCGATCAGCTCGTCGGCGGCGCCTTCGGCACCCTCGCCCGTCTCGCGGAGGTTGATCGCGATGACACCACCGGAACGCGGGGAGTCGTAGTCCTTCAACGCGGTCTTCTTCACCAGACCGCCCTTCGTGGCCAGGATCAGGTACGGCGCGGCCTCGTAGTCGCGGATCGCCAGGATCTGGGCGATCCGCTCGTCCGGCTGGAAGGCCAGCAGGTTGGCGACGTGCTGACCGCGCGCGTCCCGCCCGGCGTCCGGGAGTTCGTACGCCTTCGCGCGGTACACCCGGCCCTTGTTGGTGAAGAACAGCAGCCAGTGGTGCGTCGTCGACACGAAGAAGTGGTCGACGATGTCGTCTTCCTTGAGCTTCGTGCCGCGCACACCCTTGCCGCCGCGCTTCTGCGAGCGGTAGTCGTCCGTCTTCGTGCGCTTCACATAGCCGCCACGCGTGATCGTGACGACGATGTCCTCCTCGGCGATCAGGTCCTCGATGGACATGTCGCCCTCGAAGGGCACCAGCTTGGAACGCCGGTCGTCGCCGAACTTCTCGACGATCGCCGCCAGTTCCTCGCTGACGATCTTCCGCTGCCGCTCGGGCGACACCAGGATCGCGTTGTACTCGTTGATCTTCGCCTGGAGTTCGTCGTGCTCGGCGGTGATCTTCTGGTGCTCCAGGGCGGCCAGCCGACGCAACTGCATCTCCAGGATCGCGTTCGCCTGGATCTCGTCGATCTCCAGCAGGCCCATCAGGCCGTCGCGCGCCACCTCGACCGTCTGACTGCTGCGGATGAGCGCGATGACCTCGTCGATCGCGTCCAGGGCCTTGAGCAGACCGCGCAGGATGTGCGCCCGCTCCTCCGCCTTGCGCAGCCGGAACCGCGTGCGCCGGACGATGACCTCGATCTGGTGCGTCACCCAGTGGCGGATGAACGCGTCGATCGAGAGCGTGCGCGGCACGCCGTCGACCAGCGCCAGCATGTTGGCACCGAAGTTGGTCTGCAGATCGGTGTGCTTGTACAGGTTGTTCAGCACGACCTTGGCGACCGCGTCCCGCTTCAGCACGACGACGAGCCGCTGACCGGTGCGCGAGGAGGTCTCGTCGCGGACGTCCGCGATCCCGCCGATCTTGCCGTCCTTCACCAGGTCGGCGATCTTCTGCGCCAGGTTGTCGGGGTTGGTCTGGTACGGGAGTTCCGTGACCACCAGGCACTGGCGGTTCTGGATCTCCTCGACCTCGACGACCGCGCGCATCGTGATCGAGCCGCGGCCGGTGCGGTACGCCTCCTCGATGCCCTTGCGGCCCACCACGAGCGCGCCGGTCGGGAAGTCCGGACCCTTGATCCGCTCGATCAGGGCGTCCAGGAGCTCCTCCTGCGAGGCCTCCGGGTGCTCCAGGTACCACTGCGCGCCATCCGCGACCTCGCGCAGGTTGTGCGGCGGGATGTTGGTCGCCATGCCAACCGCGATACCCGCGGAGCCGTTGACCAACAGGTTCGGGAAACGGGCCGGCAGGACCGTCGGCTCCTGGTTGCGGCCGTCGTAGTTGTCCTGGAAGTCGACGGTCTCCTCGTCGATGTCCCGGACCATCTCCATGGACAGCGGCATCATCTTGCACTCGGTGTACCGCATGGCGGCGGCCGGGTCGTTGCCCGGGGAACCGAAGTTGCCGTTGGAGTCCACCAGCGGCATCCGCATCGACCACGGCTGCGCCAGGCGGACCAGGGCGTCGTAGATCGACGAGTCGCCGTGCGGGTGGTACGTACCCATGACGTCACCGACGACACGGGCGCACTTGTAGAAGCCCTTCTCGGGCCGGTAGCCGCCGTCGTACATCGCGTACAGCACCCGGCGGTGGACGGGCTTGAGACCGTCCCGCACATCCGGCAGCGCACGCGAGACGATCACGGACATCGCGTAGTCGAGGTAGGAGCGCTGCATCTCCGTCTCGAGCCCCACGGGCTCGACACGCATGCCCACACCGGCGACGGCGGGCTCCTCTTCGGGTGTCACAGGGGTGTTCTCGTCGGCCATTGCTGGTCAAAGTCCTTTCGAGCGGCGGCTGGCTGGTGCGGCCGACTCAGATGTCGAGGAAGCGGACGTCCTTGGCGTTGCGCTGGATGAACGAGCGCCGCGCCTCGACGTCCTCGCCCATGAGCACCGAGAAGAGGTCGTCGGCCTGCGCCGCGTCGTCCAGCGTGACCTGGCCGAGGACCCGGTGGTCGATGTCCATCGTGGTGACGCGCAGTTCCTCGGCGTTCATCTCGCCGAGACCCTTGAAGCGCTGGATCGAGTCCTCCTTGATCCGCTTCCCGTTCTGCTTGCCCAGCTCCACCAGGGCGTCGCGCTCCCGGTCCGAGTACGCGTACTCGAAGTCGTCCCGGCCCCACTTGATCTTGTAGAGCGGCGGGCGGGAGAGGAACACGTGTCCGGCCTCGACCAGCGGACGCATGAACCGGAAGAGGAACGTCAGCAACAGGGTGTTGATGTGCTGGCCGTCGACGTCGGCGTCCGCCATCAGAATGATCTTGTGATAGCGGAGCTTCTCGATGTCGAAGTCCTCGTGGACCCCGGTGCCGAAGGCCGAGATCAGCGCCTGGACCTCGGTGTTCTGCAGGATCTTGTCGACGCGGGCCTTCTCGACGTTCAGGATCTTGCCGCGGATCGGCAGGATCGCCTGGTACATCGGGTTGCGTCCGGACTTCGCCGAACCACCGGCGGAGTCACCCTCGACGATGAAGATCTCGCACTTCGTCGGGTCGTTGGACTGGCAGTCGCTCAGCTTGCCCGGCAGGGAGGCGCTCTCCAGCAGCCCCTTGCGGCGGGTCAGGTCGCGCGCCTTGCGGGCGGCGACCCGGGCGGTGGCGGCCGCGATGCCCTTGCGGACGATGTCGGCGGCCTCGTTCGGATTGCGGTCGAACCAGTCGGTGAGGTGCTCGTGGACGGCCTTCTGGACGAAGGTCTTCGCCTCCGTGTTGCCCAGCTTGGTCTTCGTCTGGCCCTCGAACTGGGGCTCGCCCAGCTTCACCGAGATGATCGCCGTCAGACCCTCGCGGATGTCGTCGCCCGTGAGGTTGTCGTCCTTGTCACGGAGCAGCTTCTTGTCGCGCGCGTACTTGTTGACCAGCGCGGTCAGCGCCGCGCGGAAGCCCTCCTCGTGCGTACCGCCCTCGTGCGTGTGGATCGTGTTCGCGAAGGAGTACACGCCCTCGGTGTACTGCGTGTTCCACTGCATCGCGATCTCGGCCGAGAGCATGCGCTCCTTGTCCTCGGCCTCGATGTCGATCACCGACTGGTGAATGACGTCGCCCTTGCGGGAGTTGAGGTACTTCACGAAGTCGACGATGCCGCCCTCGTAGTGGTACGTGACCGTGCGGGCCTGCTCCTCCTCGGCGACCTCGGCCACCTCGGCGACGTCCGCGCCCGCCGTCGCCTTGGCCGACTCGCGCTCGTCGGTGAGCCGGATCGTCAGGCCCTTGTTGAGGAAGGCCATCTCCTGGAAGCGACGCGACAGCGTCTCGAAGGAGTACTCGGTGGTCTCGAAGATGCCCCCGTCGGCCCAGAAGGTGACCGACGTACCGGACTCGTCGGTCGCCTCGTTGCGGGCCAGCGGGGCCGTGGGCGCGCCGAACTTGTAGTCCTGGCTCCAGCGGTAACCGTCCGTCTTGACGTCCACGGACAGGCGCGTCGACAGCGCGTTCACCACGGAGACGCCGACACCGTGCAGACCGCCGGAGACGGCGTAGCCGCCGCCGCCGAACTTGCCGCCCGCGTGCAGGACCGTCAGCACGACCTCGACCGCCGGCTTGTTCTCCGACGGCACGATGCCGACCGGGATGCCGCGGCCGTTGTCGACCACGCGGACACCGCCGTCGGCGAGGATCGTGACGTCGATGGTGTCCGCGTGCCCGGCCAGGGCCTCGTCGACCGAGTTGTCGACGACCTCGTACACGAGGTGGTGGAGGCCGCGCTCACCGGTCGAGCCGATGTACATGCCAGGTCGCTTGCGGACCGCGTCCAGGCCCTCCAGGACGGTGATCGCACTGGCGTCGTACGAGGCCGCGGCCTCGCCGGAGGCGGGCGCCCCGACGGTGGCCACGGCCTCGGCGAGGGCAGCGGCCCCGGTGGGAGCGCCGCCCCCGCCGTTCTCACCGGATGCGGACGGAATGTTCTCGTTGGGGTTGCCGGAATCGGCCACGAAGCGCCCTTTCTGGCACAGCACAGGCCATCCTCCGGACAGTCCGGAGCGGCTGCGTCGTTCGGCTTGTAATCGACGACTCCCGCGAAATGCGGGATTGTCCACCAGTCTACCGGTAGCGCTGACACTCATGGGGGTTTGCCGGTACCTGAGTACGCATGTGCCGCCCTCAATGAGCGGCTGACGACTCCCCATATTCGGGAAGGGCCCCCAGGGGGCTCACGCGGGCATTGTGCGCTTCGGGCTGTCAACCACCCGCTACCGTGAGGGACGCCCCACTTCCGCCTCATGGTTTCGACCGCCGCACAGCCGTACGACACGGGCGCGGGGGACGGCGCGCCAAGCGACCGCAGAACGGGTCCGCTCACCGCCCCGGACCGGAAACCCGCAGGTCCGCGGCCCGGAACCGGCACGGCCACGAAACGGATCCCGTGGCTCCACGGCCCGCTCCGGCGCTCGCCCCGTCCGGGGGGCCGCCTCGGAACGGACCGGAGCCCTCGGAACGACCTGAGTCCGGGCCGGGCACGTCAGGCGTGGACGTACACGTCAGCCGTAGGTGTCGCCGGGGCCCCTGCTCCCCGGGGCCCGCAGCGGACCGAACCGGCGCTGCGGGCCCCCCGGCCCCAGCACCTTGATCATCCGCACCGTGCCCTGCCCCAGGTCCGCGTTCAGCCGGGCCACCAGCTGGGGCGCCAGCAGCCGCAGCTGCGTCGCCCACGCCGTCGAGTCGCACTGCACCGTCAGCACCCGCTCGTCCGGGTCCTCGTCGTAGCGCAGCGGCACGCAGTGCTTGGCCAGGTCCTCGCCCACGATCTGCGGCCAGCGCCCCATCACCCCGCCCACCGCGGCGGGCGTCTCCCAGCCCCGCTCGGTGATCAGACGGTTGATCGCGGCGCCCAGCGGCAGTGGATCACGCCCGTCGGCCCGCGCCCCGGAACGCAGCCCTCCGCCCCGCCGGGCCTGCTTGCGCTGCTGCACGGCGGCACCGCGCGCCCGCGCCTGCTCCTTCGCCGCGCGCAGCGCCACCCGGGCCAGATCGACGCCCGACGGCTCCGGCGGCTCCGCCCCCGCCGGCCGCAGCCCCTCCCCGGGCATCCCGGAGGCCCCGGCGGCCTCGCCCCGGCCGATCACAGCCGCTCCACCTCGCCCGCGGACACCGCGTACCGCGCACCCGACAGCACACCGGGAACGTCGTCGTCCACCGCGGCCGTCACCAGCACCTGCTCGCCCGGCGCGACCAGCTCCGCCAGCCGCTCCCGCCGACGTGCGTCCAGCTCGGCGAAGACGTCGTCCAGCACCAGCACCGGCTCGTTGCCCTCGCCGCGCAGCAGCTCGTACGAGGCCAGCCGCAGGGCCAGCGCGTACGACCAGGACTCGCCATGACTCGCGTACCCCTTGGCCGGCATCCCGCGCAGCCCCAGCAGCAGATCGTCGCGGTGCGGGCCGACCAGCGTCACGCCCCGCTCGATCTCCTGCTTGCGGGCCTGCTCCAGGGCCGCGATCAACCGCTCGTACAGCTCCTCGCGCGTCCCCGCCGACCCCACGTCCGTACCGACCGAGCTCCGGTACTCCAGCGTCACCGGACCACCGCCCGGCGCCACGTCCCCGTACGCCTTGTCGGCCAGCGGCCGAAGCGTGGCGATCAGGTCCAGCCGCCGCGCCAGCAGCTCCGCGCCCACCCGGCCCAGATGCTGATCCCACACGTCGAGGGTGGACAGGTCCATCGACCGGCCGCCGTGCCTGCGCGCCATCGCCGCCGACTTCAGCAGGGTGTTGCGCTGCTTGAGCACCCGCTCGTAGTCGGCACGCACCCCCGCCATCCTCGGCGAACGCGCCGTGATCAGCTCGTCGAGGAAACGCCGACGCTCACCGGGGTCGCCCTTGACCAGCGCCAGGTCCTCCGGCGCGAACAGCACCGTACGCACGATCCCCAGTACGTCCCTGGGCCTGACCTGCGAGGATCGGTTGATCCTGGCCCTGTTGGCCTTGCCCGGGTTGAGCTCCAGCTCGACCAGCTGGGAACGCTCGCCCTGGGTGACGGCGGCCCGGACCACCGCCCGGTCCGCGCCCATCCGCACCAGCGGCGCGTCCGAGGAGACCCGGTGGCTGCCGAGCGTCGCCAGGTAGCCGACGGCCTCCACCAGGTTCGTCTTGCCCTGGCCGTTGGCCCCCACGAACGCGGTGACGCCCGGATCAAGAGGTACCTCGACCCGGGCGTACGAGCGGAAGTCGGCCAGCGAGAGATGCGTGACATGCATGGGTGTGCGCCGACCTTCCCGGCTTACTGCTCCGTACTTCGTGCTCCGGGGTACGGGCCGGGGGCGACCCCCTTTCCGTACCCGTCGCGGCTACTTCGTGGTCTCGACCGCGTGGCCGCCGAACTGGTTGCGCAGCGCGGCGATCATCTTCATCTGCGGGGAGTCCTCCTGTCGCGAGGCGAACCGCGCGAAGAGGGACGCCGTGATCGCGGGCAGCGGGACCGCGTTGTCGATCGCGGCCTCCACCGTCCAGCGTCCCTCGCCGGAGTCGGCGGCGTAACCGCGGAGCCCGTCGAGGTGCTCGTCCTCGTTCAGCGCGTTCACCGCCAGGTCCAGCAGCCAGGAACGGATGACCGTGCCCTCCTGCCAGGAACGGAAGACCTCGCGCACGTCGGTGACGGAGTCGACCTTCTCCAGCAGCTCCCAGCCCTCGGCGTACGCCTGCATCATGGCGTACTCGATGCCGTTGTGGACCATCTTCGCGAAGTGGCCCGCGCCGACCTTGCCGGCGTGGACGGAACCGAAGTCCCCCGCGGGCTTCAGCGCGTCGAAGACCGGCTGGACCTTCGCCACGTTCTCGGCGTCGCCGCCGTACATCAGCGCGTAGCCGTTCTCCAGGCCCCAGACACCGCCGGAGACCCCGCAGTCCACGAAGCCGATGCCCTTGATGCCCAGCTCGACCGCGTGCTTCTCGTCGTCCGTCCAGCGGGAGTTCCCGCCGTCCACGACGACGTCGCCGGGGGACAGGAGCCCGGCCAGCTCGTCTATCGTGGCCTGGGTCGGGGCGCCGGCCGGCACCATCACCCAGACGACCCGCGGGCCCTTCAGCTTGCCCACGAGCTCTTCCAGGCTCGCGACGTCCGAGAGGTCCGGATTGCGGTCGTAGCCGATGACGGTGTGGCCTGCGCGGCGGATGCGCTCGCGCATGTTGCCGCCCATCTTGCCGAGGCCGACGAGACCGAGCTCCATCAGAGATTCCTTAAGCGTTGTGCCGATTCGTACCCGGGACCGAGCCTACGCCCGCAAGGGGACGGACCGGCGTGCGTGCCCGGCGGGGGCACGCACGCCGTGGTCGGTGTCCCGGCCCCGACGACCGTCGTGCGAGCGGGGCACGGAGAGCCCGGTCAGCCGGAGAGACGCACCGGCATGATCAGGTACTTGTACGCCTCGTCGGCCTCGGCGTCGACCGCCGGACGGCCGCTCAGCAGCGCGGGCTTCGTCGACGTCGTGAAGGACAGCTGGGCGACGGGGGAGTCGATCGCGCTCAGACCGTCCAGCAGGAAGGTCGGATTGAAGGCGATCGAGATGTCGTCGCCCTCCAGCACCGCGTCCACCCGCTCCACAGCCTGTGCGTCGTCGCTCGAACCGGCCTCCAGGATCAGCACGCCCTGCTCGAAGCTGAGCCGCACCGGGGTGTTCCGCTCGGCGACGAGGGCGACGCGCTTGACGGCCTCGACGAACGGGGCGGTCTCGATCACCGCGACCGAGTTGAACTCGGTCGGGAACAGCGTGCGGTACTTCGGCAGGTCGCCTTCGAGCAGCCGTGTGGTGGTGCGCCGACCCGCGCCCTCGAAACCGATCAGACCCTCACCGGCGCCCGAGCCCGACAGCGCCAGCGTCACCGTGTCGCCACTGGTCAGCGCCTTGGCGGTGTCCAGCAGCGTCTTGGCGGGCACCAGCGCGACGGCCGAGGCGTCCGGGTTCTCCGGCTTCCACAGGAACTCACGGACCGCGAAGCGGTACCGGTCGGTGGAGGCCAGGGTGACCGTCTCGCCCTCGATCTCGATGCGCACACCGGTCAGGACCGGCAGCGTGTCGTCACGGCCCGCGGCGATGGCCACCTGGGCGACGGCCGAGGCGAAGACCTCACCGGGAACGGTTCCGGTCGCCGTCGGCATCTCCGGAAGTGCCGGGTACTCCTCCACAGGAAGGGTGTGGAGTGTGAACCGCGAGGAGCCGCAGACCACGGTCGCCCGTACACCGTCTGTGGAGATCTCCACCGGACGGTTGGGAAGGGCGCGGCAGATGTCGGCGAGCAGGCGGCCGGAGACCAGGACCGTGCCGTCCTCCTCCACCTCGGCGTCCACCGAGACCCGGGCCGAGACCTCGTAGTCGAAGCTGGAGAAGCTGAGGGCGCCGTCCTCCGCCTTCAGCAGAAGGCCCGCGAGAACGGGCGCCGGCGGACGGGCCGGGAGGCTGCGGGCCACCCAGGCCACCGCCTCCGCGAGTACATCGCGCTCCACCCGGATCTTCACCGGAACCGCCTCCTGCTGTTGCTCGCTCGCCCTGCCGGCCTTCGACATCTGATCGGGCCCCCCGTCCATGACGACGGGATGACGCCGGAGACCAGTCTGACGTACGGCACCGACACTCGGTGCTGCTCGGGGTCAAGTCGCGGCGAGGTGTCCGGCGAGCGTCGGCCCCGAGTTGTGCACAGCCCCTGCTTCGAAACGGATTCCGAGCTAACTCTATGTGGGAGTAGTAGTAGGGCTTGTGGAAACCGTGGATAACGTCGTTGCCGCAGGTCAGGGCCGATTTTTTGTCCACTGCCCCTGTGGGTGCCGCAGTGGAGAACCCGGCACTTCTGTGGACACTCGAAAGTTCTGCACAACGGATACACAGGGCAGGGGGGTTTCTCCCCAGAGCCGTCCCCAGTTTTACCCGCGTTCCCCACAGCCCAACCGCCCCTCTTGGTGTGACGCCTTTCACTCGGCGCAGTGAGAAGCGGTGTCGCGTTGCCGAACAGTGGACAGGGGTGTGGAGAAGCCCGGGTTGGCTGGGGACAACGGGCTCGTAGCTGTGGGGTGTCAGTGGACAACAGCAGCAGCGTCCTGTGGGCAAAGATTTTTTCCACAGGCTGTGGATCACTGTTTGCCACAAATCCCCAGGGCTGTGACCTGGTCTGATGGAGCATCGGCAGCCACTGCTGTGGAAGCAGTATGGACAACTTCTGGATCCCCAGGCTGTGGAGGGGAAAATCTCCCCAGATCTGTGGAGAACAGGTCTGGGGCGGCAGGTATTCGAACACTGCGAACGCGTCGTGGCCGGGGGAGGGGGTCCGGAAGGGCCGCGAACCGGCCTTGAACAGGCTTCGCAGGGGGGAGAGGAGGCACCGGCCGGGCCTCGGGACGGGCATTCGGGCGTCGACGCGGGGCGGCGGAGAGGCTCGGAGCGGCGTGCGGAGGCCGTGAGCGCATCGTGCCCGCGCAGAAGCGCCGACGTACAGGGGCGCCCGCGGCGGACCCCGGCCGAGGGTTCCACCGCAGGCGCCCCTGCGGTACGTACGGCGTGTTCCGGATGGGACGGCCCGGCAGCCCGGCTGGCAAGCAGGACCGCGGCGGTGCCCGGCCGGGCGGCGGCACGGGCAGCGGAAGCCGGGCAGCGCCGGCACGGCAGCGGGCCCAGTGGCGTGGCCGGCCGGCCGGTCAGCCGTTCTTGATGCGGTTCGTGAGCTCGGTGACCTGGTTGTAGATGGACCGTCGCTCCGCCATCAGCGCGCGGATCTTCCGGTCCGCGTGCATCACCGTCGTGTGGTCGCGGCCACCGAACTGCGCCCCGATCTTGGGCAACGAGAGATCGGTCAGCTCACGGCACAGGTACATGGCGATCTGGCGGGCCGTCACCAGCACACGGCTGCGCGAGGTTCCGCAGAGATCGTCCACCGTCAGGCCGAAGTAGTCCGCGGTCGAGGCCATGATGGCCGTCGCCGTGATCTCCGGTGCCGTGTCCTCGCCGCCCGGGATCAGATCCTTCAGCACGTGCTCGGTCAGCCCCAGGTCCACCGGCTGGCGGTTGAGGCTGGCGAACGCCGTGACCCGGATCAGCGCGCCCTCCAGCTCCCTGATGTTCCGGGAGATGCGGGAAGCGATGAACTCCAGGACCTCCGGCGGGGCGTTGAGCTGCTCCTGGACCGCCTTCTTGCGGAGGATGGCGATCCGCGTCTCCAGCTCCGGCGGCTGCACATCGGTGGTCAGCCCCCACTCGAAGCGGTTGCGCAACCGGTCCTCCAGGGTCACCAGCTGCTTGGGCGGCCGGTCCGAGGACAGCACGATCTGCTTGTTGGCGTTGTGGAGCGTGTTGAAGGTGTGGAAGAACTCCTCCTGCGTCGACTCCTTGCTCGCCAGGAACTGGATGTCGTCGACCAGCAGGATGTCCACGTCGCGGTACCGCTTGCGGAAGGTGTCGCCCTTGCCGTCGCGGATCGAGTTGATGAACTCGTTGGTGAACTCCTCGGAGCTCACGTACCGCACCCGGGTGCCCGGGTAGAGGCTGCGGGCATAGTGCCCGATGGCGTGCAGCAGGTGCGTCTTCCCCAGCCCGGACTCCCCGTAGATGAAGAGCGGGTTGTACGCCTTGGCCGGGGCCTCGGCGACCGCGACCGCCGCGGCGTGCGCGAACCGGTTGGACGCGCCGATCACGAAGGTGTCGAAGAGGTACTTCGGATTCAGCCGCGCCGCCGGTTCCCCGGGGCCGGGTGCGGCGGCGGGCTGGGTTCCCATCGGCCCGGGGCCGCCGGGCCGTCCGGTGCCGGGGGCGGCGGGCCGGTGCGGGGCCTGGGCATCGGGCAGCTCGTGGCGCTCGGGCCGCTGCTGCTCGTAGCCCTGGCGCTCGGGCGGCTGGGGCCGGTAGTCGTGCTGCTGATGCCCGCCGGGGTACGGCTCGCGCCACTGGTCCGCAGCGGTGTCGCGCTCCTGGAAGGCACCGAGCCGGGGCTGCTGCCAGGGGAGGTCCTCCTGGGTGCGCGGCCACGCACCGGGGTCGCGGCGCTGCTGCTGGTAGTCGGGATAGGCGGGCCGGGCGGTCGGCATGCCGTCGTCCGAGGGCCGGTGCCCGTACCCGTCGTACGCATCAACGTGCTGACGATCGTCATGCGGGGGCCCCGGATAGCGCGGCGGCTGCGGCGGCTGGTGCATCGGAGGCGCGGGCGGGCTCGCGGGTTCCCCCGCGGAGTCGTCGACGGTGATCGCGATACGGATCGGTCGGCCGCACTCGCGGCTCAGCGTCTCGCTGATCAGCGGCGCCAGCCGGCCCTCCAGCACGCGCTTGCCCCACTCGTTGGGGACAGCGAGCAGCGCAGTGTCGGCGACCAGCGCGAGCGGCTGGCAGCGCTCGATCCACTGCTTGTCCTTCGGCTCGATGCCCTGCTGGCCCTCCCCGAGGAGCTGCTCCAGCACGCGTGGCCACACTGCGGCAAGATCGGCAGGTACGTCAGCCACAAAGCACGCTCTCTCGCTGGTCCCACGAATGTGTGGTTCTCGGGACGGGGTGGGTCGGTATGGGTGAGGACCGGCAGGCAGGAAGAAAAAGAACCGGAGTTCGGCCACGGTAGTCAGGGCGACCCGGGTCGTTCAAGTTGTTGTCCACAGCCTGTGCACAGTGAGGGGTGTCGCGGAGCTGGTTTGACCGGATGGCGTAGCCGCGCGTACCGTGACCAGGTCGAGTTGTCGATGGCTGCTGCCGCCTGCCTCCGATGGGCAAAGATCACGATCTGTGATCGTGAAGCGGTGCACTTGAGCGTTTACGCGAGTCTCTCGTGGGCGCACGGTGACAGCCAGACGACGTCCCGCCAAAACCCGAGTCATTTCTGGAGCCCCCGAGTGAGCAAGCGCACCTTCCAGCCGAACAACCGTCGTCGCGCGAAGACCCACGGCTTCCGGCTGCGGATGCGCACCCGTGCCGGCCGCGCGATTCTCGCGTCCCGCCGTGCCAAGGGTCGCGCCAACCTGTCCGCCTGATCGCTTACAGGTCATGACGTGCTGCCTACCGAGAATCGGCTGAGGCGGCGCGAGGACTTCGCGACCGCAGTACGCCGAGGACGCCGGGCCGGCCGCCCGCTCCTTGTCGTTCATCTACGCAGCGGTGCCACGGACCCGCACGTGACTGGGGAGGATGCTCCCCCGCCACGTGCGGGTTTCGTTGTCAGCAAAGCCGTGGGTGGAGCGGTCGTGCGCACGGCAGTGAAGCGCAGGCTTCGCCATCTGGTCCGCGAACGGCTGGCCCTGCTGCCCCCCGGTAGCCTGGTTGTCGTACGAGCGCTGCCCGGAGCGGGCGACGCCGAGCACGAACAACTGGCCCGAGACCTGGACGCCGCACTCCAGCGGCTGCTGGGAAGGGGCGCGCGATGAAGTACCCGCTGCTGGCTCTCATCAAGCTCTATCAGTGGACGATCAGCCCGCTTCTCGGGCCTGTCTGCCGTTACTACCCGTCGTGTTCCCACTATGGATATACGGCGATCGACCGGCACGGAGCGATCAAGGGAACCGCGCTGACGGCTTGGCGCATCCTGCGGTGCAATCCGTGGTCACCCGGTGGCGTGGACCATGTTCCACCACGCAAACGTCCGCGTTGGCACGAACTGCTGCGCAACGCCATGCGCGGTGGCAAGGGCGGGGACTCCGCCGCTGATGTGCCTCCCGGAGGGTCGGTTTCCGAACCTTCGAGCCCGGCCGCAGAGACTTCGCCCAATGCTCAAGGAGCCTGATTAGTGGACACGATTGCCAGTCTGTTCAGCTTTATCACCTGGCCCGTCTCATGGGTCATCGTTCAGTTCCACAAGTTGTACGGAGCGATCTTCGGCGACAACACCGGCTGGGCCTGGGGCCTGTCCATCGTGTCCCTGGTGGTACTGATCCGGATCTGCCTGATCCCGCTCTTCGTGAAGCAGATCAAGTCGACCCGCAACATGCAGGTGCTCCAGCCGAAGATGAAGGCGATCCAGGAGCGCTACAAGAACGACAAACAGCGTCAGTCCGAAGAGATGATGAAGCTGTACAAGGAGACGGGCACCAACCCGCTCTCCTCGTGCCTTCCCATCCTCGCGCAGTCGCCGTTCTTCTTCGCCCTGTACCACGTGCTCTCGTCCATCGCCTCGGGCAAGACGATCGGTGTCATCGACCAGCCGCTGCTCGACAGCGCACGTCAGGCGCACATCTTCGGGGCTCCGCTCGCCGTCAAGTTCATGGACACCGAGGAGAAGGCCCAGGCCCTCGGCGCCTCCCTGACCGACGTCCGGGTCGTCACCGCGGTCATGATCGTGATGATGTCGGCGTCCCAGTTCTTCACCCAGCGCCAGCTGATGACGAAGAACGTAGACCTGACGGTCAAGACGCCGTTCATGCAGCAGCAGAAGATGCTGATGTACATCTTCCCGGTGATCTTCGCCGTCATGGGCGTCAACTTCCCCGTCGGTGTCCTCGTGTACTGGCTGACCACCAACGTCTGGACCATGGGTCAGCAGATGTACGTGATCAATCAGAACCCGACCCCGGGCAGCAAGGCGCAGGACCAGTACCTCGGACGGCTGCTGAAGAGCGTCAGCACCCATGGCCAGGTCCGCGGCAGGACCAGGCGGAACATGATCAAGCGCATTGTGGCCAAGGGTCCTGACCGCAATGACATCGAGCGGAAGTTCATCACCGGCCTGGCGAAGCAGGGCTACGCCGCCCAGGAGGACGGCACGGTGATCAAGAGCGACACGGCTGTCGCCGAGGCCGAGGGCGGAGCCGCGCAGCGGCGCCAGCAGCCCAAGCGCCAGACCAAGGCCCAGCGCCAGACCGGTGCCGGTACGGCCCACCAGGCGGGAGCCAAGGCCGCCGGAAGCACTCCCGCGCGGGCCAAGGCTTCCCAGCAGAAGTCGGACACCTCGCAGGACGACACGTCCAAGTCGGCGGGCGAGGCCGCGTCCGGTTCCTCACGCCAAGCCAAGTCCGGACAGCGCAAGGGTCCGCAGCGGCCCAAGCACCCGTCCAAGAAGTAAGAAGGAGTCCATCCGTGACGGAAGGCACCACCTCCACGGCCGCTGAGGGCAGCGACACCTTGACCCGCCTCGAGCAGGAGGGCGAGATCGCGGCGGACTACCTCGAGGGCCTGCTCGACATCGCCGATCTCGACGGCGACATCGACATGGACGTCGAGGCGGACCGGGCCGCGGTCTCGATCATCAGCGACTCGGCACGTGATCTGCAGAAGCTCGTGGGCCGCGACGGTGAGGTGCTGGAGGCGCTTCAGGAGCTGACGCGGCTCGCCGTGCACCGGGAAACCGGTGACCGCAGCCGTCTGATGCTGGACATCGCCGGCTTCCGGGCCAAGAAGCGCGCCCAGCTCGCCGAACTGGGCGCCAAGGCCGCGGACGAGGTCAAGAACACCGGTCAGCCGGTGAAGCTGGACCCGATGACGCCGTTCGAGCGCAAGGTCGTGCACGACGCGGTCGCGGCCGCCGGTCTGCGCAGCGAGTCCGAGGGCGAGGAGCCGCAGCGCTTCGTCGTCGTTCTCCCGGCCTGACTGGACCCTTGTTCTGTCGGCCCCGTCTGTTCGCAGACGGGGCCGATCTTTGTCAGCCTGATAGTCAGCCGGCCGCAGTGCGGTCGAGTGGTATGGAAGGACGGTTTCCGTGACGGCGGAAGTAGAGCTTCCCCAAGCGCCCGAGGGCGCGCGGGCGGTATTCGGTGACTTCTTCCCGGAGGCTGTCCGGTACGCGGAACTGCTGGCGGACGCCGGGGTGACGCGGGGGCTGATCGGTCCGCGCGAGGTTCCCCGGCTGTGGGAGCGGCATCTGCTGAACTGCGCGGTGCTCTCCGAGGTCGTGCCTGAAGGCGTCACGGTCTGCGATGTGGGCTCCGGTGCGGGCCTTCCGGGGATTCCGCTGGCACTGGTGCGCCCCGACCTGAAGATCACTCTGCTGGAGCCCCTGCTGCGACGCACCAATTTCCTCCAGGAAGTCGTCGAACTGCTGGGCCTGGACCATGTGACGGTGGTGCGCGGCCGGGCCGAGGAGGTTCTGGGAAAGGTCCAGCCGGTCCACGTGGTGACGGCTCGCGCCGTGGCGCCGCTCGATCGACTGGCCGGCTGGGGCGTTCCGCTTCTGCGCCCGTACGGAGAGATGCTGGCCCTCAAGGGCGACACCGCCGAGGAGGAGCTCAGTGGAGCGCGTGCCGCGCTGAGCAAGCTGGGCGTGGTGGAGACCGAGGTGCTGCATGTCGGTGAGGGCATCGTCGATCCCATGTCCACGGTCGTGCGGGTGGTGGTTGGGGAGAGCCCGGGCGGTGTGAGGTTCGCCGCGAAGAGGGCCAAGGCCGCGAGGACGAGCCGCACGAGGCGTCGTCGCTGACACCCTCGGACGTGCCGTGGAAGCGCCGACTGCTCGGAGTCGGGCAGTTTGGAGGGCGGTCCGGTACGTTGCCGTACGCGCGTGATGCGGAGTGTCGATGCCCCTGCAGCTACGCTGCAGGGGCATCGTGTTTCACGTGAAACGTCGCTCTCTGCTGCAGGGGATCATCAGCCGCGGTCGTGCCGCTGCCGCACCGCGGCGTCGCAGGCCCGTTAGGGCTACCGAGTTGTCCACAGAAGTGGATTCGTCCACAGAAGAGCGGGCCTCGCTGGTTCACGACCCCGAAAGCATGGCAGGCTCTGTTCATTGCGAGCCTGAAGTCGAGGAGAGTGAATCCTTGCGGTCCGACGCCAACATCGCGGGACCGATGACCGACCCGGTCCCCGGTCCCAGAACCGAATCGGCGGGGGAGGGTGTTTCACGTGAAACACCGCCGCCGATGGACGACACACCCATCGGTCGTGCGGCACAGCTGGCTGTCGAGGCCATCGGCCGCGCCGGTGAGGGCCTGCCCCGCCCCGACCGGACACGCATCATGGTGGTGGCCAACCAGAAGGGCGGCGTGGGCAAGACGACCACGACGGTCAACCTCGCCGCTTCCCTCGCGCTTCACGGCGCACGCGTTCTCGTGATCGACCTCGACCCACAGGGGAACGCCTCTACGGCCCTGGGGATCGACCACCACGCCGAAGTCCCCTCCATCTATGACGTCTTGGTGGAGAGCAGGCCCCTGTCCGAGGTGGTTCAGCCCGTTCAGGACGTCGAGGGCCTCTTCTGCGCTCCCGCCACCATCGATCTCGCCGGTGCGGAGATCGAACTGGTGTCGCTGGTGGCGCGGGAGAGCCGGCTCCAGCGAGCGATCCAGGCGTACGAGCAGCCGTTGGACTACATCCTGATCGACTGCCCGCCCTCGCTCGGTCTGCTGACGGTCAACGCCCTGGTCGCCGGTGCGGAGGTACTGATCCCCATCCAGTGCGAGTACTACGCACTGGAAGGACTCGGCCAGCTGTTGCGCAACGTGGATCTGGTGCGTGGACATCTCAATCCCGAGCTTCATGTGTCGACGATCCTGCTCACCATGTACGACGGCAGGACCAGGCTCGCGTCGCAGGTCGCGGAGGAGGTGCGGACCCACTTCGGCAAGGAGGTGCTGCGCACCAACATCCCCCGGTCGGTGCGCATTTCGGAGGCACCGAGTTACGGGCAGACCGTGCTGACCTATGACCCGGGTTCGAGTGGGTCGCTGTCCTACCTCGAAGCGGCGCGTGAGATCGCCCTGCGAGGTGTTGGGGTGCAGTACGAGGCCCGGCATGCCCACGCGGGCAGCGGGAACAGCCAGCAGAGCAATTCGGAGGGGATTCAGTGAGTGAGCGTCGTAGAGGGTTGGGGCGTGGGCTGGGTGCCCTGATTCCCGCCGCTCCGCAGGAGAAGCAGGTGCCGGGAGCGGCCTCTGCCGGTGCGGGCCCTGTCGTGGCGCCGGGACGTGGCGTGGCTGCCGCAAAGGTGGCCTCTCTGACGTCCGCGCCGGTTGTCCCGGAGCCCAGTGCGCCGGTTTCGGAATCCGTGGCGGCCATGGAAGCGGTGGGTGTCGCTGGGGCGTATTTCGCCGAGATTCCGCTCGGCGCCATTACGCCCAATCCGCGTCAGCCCCGCGAGGTGTTCGACGAGGACGCGCTCGCCGAACTGGTGACGTCCATCAAGGAAGTGGGCCTTCTCCAGCCCGTCGTCGTCCGGAAGGCGGGGCCGGACCGCTATGAGCTCATCATGGGGGAGCGCCGCTGGAGGGCGTGCCGGGAGGCGGGACTGGAGCGGATCCCTGCCATCGTCCGGGCCACGGAGGACGAGAAACTTCTGCTGGACGCTCTCCTGGAGAACCTCCACCGGGCTCAGCTGAACCCCTTGGAGGAGGCGGCGGCGTACGACCAGCTGCTCAAGGACTTCAAGTGCACGCATGACCAGCTGGCCGACCGGATCGGACGCTCCCGCCCGCAGGTCTCCAACACCTTGCGCCTGCTGAGGCTGTCGCCGCAGGTTCAGCGGAGAGTAGCGGCCGGGGTGCTGTCGGCCGGACACGCGCGGGCGCTGCTCTCCGTGGACGACTCGGAGGAGCAGGACAAGCTGGCGCATCGCATCGTGGCCGAAGGTCTGTCGGTGCGTGCGGTCGAAGAGATCGTGACGCTGATGGGCTCCACCTCCGCGGCTTCCGCCAAGTCCAAGGGGCCGCGGGCCGGTGGCCGGGTGTCGCCGGCGCTGTCCGAGCTCGCCTCCCGTCTGTCGGATCGTTTCGAGACCAGGGTGAAGGTCGACCTCGGGCAGAAGAAGGGGAAGATCGTCGTCGAGTTCGCGTCCATGGAGGATCTCGACCGCATCCTCGGCAGCCTGGCACCGGGCGAGGGCCGGGTGCTGGACCGGGAGACCGAGGAGAGCGCCGAGGGCGACGAGGCCTGAGCCGGGACGGAAGAAGAGGGCGGGCTGTGCTCCGAAAGACACCGGAACTCGGCCCGCCCTTTGCTTTCTCACGGTGTCGGCTTGATGCCGGGGTGGATACGATGCGTTCTGGTACGGCCCATCCGGCTTGAGCCGCTCGGCGGAGCGGGGCCGTGACCGGCGAGTCGCGGCCGATCAGTGACGGTGGGGGCTGGAGTCGGGCGCTGTCGGAGGGCTCGCCGGTGGTCCGCTTCCGCTCCCGCTGCTCGTGTGCGGCGCACTCACGGTCGTACGCGATGCGGCAGGGCGAAGGAAGTGAGGAACAGTCTTCATGGGGCGACGGCTCGTACCGCTCACACTGGACAATCTCTCCGATCTACCCAAGCGCTGCCGCACGTGTGTCTTCTGGGAGCTTGATCCGGTCAGTGGGGAAGCCGCGATGAAGGCGGGGACGCCAGAGCTGGAGAAGGAGGCATGGATCTCCGCCGTTCTGCTGGAGTGGGGATCGTGCGGCCGTGTTGTCTATGTCGACGATGTGCCGGTGGGTTTCGTCCTCTACGCGCCGCCGGCCTATGTGCCGCGGTCGATGGCGTTTCCGACGAGTCCGGTCTCTCCCGACGCCGTGCAACTGATGACCGCGTGGATCACCCCCGGGTATCAGGGGCAGGGGCTGGGCCGGGTGATGGTGCAGACCGTCGCCAAAGATCTGCTGCGTCGGGGGTGCAAGGCGATCGAGGCTTTCGGAGACGCCCGTTGGAAGGAACCGGCCTGTGTGCTTCCCGTAGATCACCTTCTCGCGGTCGGTTTCAAGACCGTGCGGCCCCATCCCGTTCATCCGCGGCTGAGACTGGAACTCCGGGCGACTCTGTCCTGGAAGGAGGACGTCGAGCTGGCACTGGACAGGTTGCTGGGAGCCGTTCAGAAGGAGCCGGCTCTACGGCCGCTGTGATCCATCTGCTGTGATCCGGGGTCCCGGAGCAAAGCGAAACGGTCCGTCCCTCAGAGGACGGACCGTTTCACGTGAAACAACGAACGACTGCCTTATTCGCTGATGAAGCTTTCGAGGTCGCGGAGAATCGCGGCCTTCGGCTTGGCGCCGACGATGGTCTTGGCGACCTCTCCGTCCTGGTAGACGTTCAGGGTCGGGATGGACATGACGCCGTACTTGGCGGCCGTGCCGGGGTTCTCGTCGATGTTGAGCTTGACGATCTCGATCTGGTCGCCGTGCTCGGCGGCGATGGCCTCCAGAGACGGCGCGATCTGGCGGCACGGACCGCACCAGGCGGCCCAAAAGTCCACCAGGACGGGCTTCTCGCTCTTCAGGACGACCTCGTCGAAGGTGTCGTCGGTCACGTTCTTCAGGGCGCCGGCCACGGCGGTCTCCTTAATTACTTGGGGTGTGGGGTGTAGGGACGTGAATCAGGCGGTCGCCGCTGCGGCCTTCTCCTCGTCGGCGAGCGCGGCGAGGAAGCGCTCGGCGTCGAGAGCGGCGGAGCAGCCCGTGCCGGCGGCGGTGATCGCCTGCCGGTAGGTGTGGTCGACAACATCACCGGCGCCGAATACACCGGTCAGGTTGGTGCGGGTCGAGGGGGCGTCGACCTTGAGGTAGCCCTCGTCGTCGAGGTCGAGCTGTCCCTTGAAGAGCTCGGTGCGCGGGTCGTGGCCCACCGCGATGAACAGGCCGGTCACCGCGATCTCCGACGTCTCGCCGGTCTTGGTGTTCCGAAGGGTGAGGCTGGAGAGCTTCTGCTCGCCGTGGATCTCGGCAACCTCGCTGTCCCAGGCAAACTTGATCTTCGGGTCGGCGAAGGCGCGCTCCTGCATGGTCTTGGACGCGCGCAGCGTGTCGCGGCGGTGGACGATGGTGACCGACTTGGCGAAGCGGGAGAGGAAGGTCGCCTCCTCCATCGCGGTGTCGCCGCCGCCGACCACGGCGATGTCCTGGTCCTTGAAGAAGAAGCCGTCGCAGGTGGCGCACCAGGAGACACCGCGTCCGGAGAGGATGTCCTCGTTGGGGAGGCCGAGCTTGCGGTGCTGCGACCCGGTCGCCACGATGATGGCCTTCGCGCGGTGGACCGTGCCCGCCGTGTCGGTGACCGTCTTGATGTCACCGTCGAGGTTGACGGAGACGATGTCGTCGGGGACGAGCTCGGCGCCGAAGCGCTCGGCCTGGGCGCGCATGTTGTCCATGAGTTCGGGGCCCATGATCCCGTCCTGGAAGCCCGGGAAGTTCTCTACATCGGTGGTGTTCATCAGCGCGCCGCCTGCGGTGACGGCGCCCTCGAAGACCAGCGGCTTCAGCGAGGCACGTGCGGTGTAAAGGGCGGCCGTGTAGCCCGCGGGGCCGGAGCCGATGATGATCACGTTACGGACGTCGCTCACGGGTTTCTTCCTCGTCTCTGCAGACTGCCTACTGTCCACGCCTACTGGGGTCGGTTCAACGACTCTCACCCCACCCAACGGATCCTACGGGGGATGCATTCCCATCGTGGTGGGGCCGCGTCGGACGCCTTTCTCAGGGGCGTGCGTAGGTGTGGGTGAGCAGCAGTTTCCCCTTGGCGACGCCCTTGTCCCGGGTACAGGCGGCGTCGACGACGTATGCCTGGACGCGGGTTGGTTCGGAGCGGTGGGGGAGGACGACGAGGAAGGCGTCCGTGCCTTCGTAGGTGCCCGCTTCCACGGCGACGGCCGGGGTGTCACGGCCGATGCCCTGCTGGATGCAGGCCGGTACGGAGGTGGCCGACGTGCGCAAGGGTGTGTGGGGTGCCTTGGACTCGGAAGGGGCGTTCCCGGGCGGTGATTCAGCCATGATGGACGGTGGCTGTTCCTCGGCGCCGACGCCGTCCGGGGCCGATGGCCTCCTGTCGGCGTGCCGGAGAAGCGTGCGCACATGTCCTTCGAGGGTGGATTCCGAGAAGGTCGAGGTCTCACTGGGTGTGGAGTCGGAGCTGCGGTTCGCCGACTTGGTCGCTGTGGCGTCCTGGGACGTCTGGTCGTTCTGCAATAGGAGGATGCCCAGCCCGATGACGGCCGCGCCGAGAGCGGCACCGAGCACGGTCGAGCGGCGTCGGCGACGGGTGGGGCGACGTCCGGGGCCGGTGGCAGCCCCGGGGCGCCCTGTGGGGCGGTCCTGGGCCGAGTTCTCCTTGTCGGGTCTCGTCGCCGCGGCCGACCGTGTTTCACGTGAAACAGGTGCCGAGGGATCGGAGACCGTGGTATCGAGGGCCGCGGCGGCGAGTGCGGCGTCGATACGGTCCGCGACATTGTCGGGCATGCGCTGTGGCGCAGGCACGGTGCCGAGCAGTTCACGGATCTCGATGAGCGAGGTGTGGACGTCGTCACAGGGCTCGCACTCGTCCATGTGCTCGCGCACTTCGTCCGCGCGTGCCGACGGGAGGAGCCCCTCCGTGAGGTCGGAGATCTCCGAAACATCCGGATGCCCGCTCGTGTCGGTCGATGTCATGCCTGTCCACCTCCGCCCTTCACCGCAGCAGGATCGCTTGGGCCCGTGTCTTTCGGCCCCGATGCGGGTGGGACGGATGCACGGGGCGTCCGGTTCCTTTCCACGGTCGGCCCGGCCGTTCCCACGCCTCCGTCGCGTAGATGTGTGAGCAGGGGAGCGAGTCGTGCCCTGCCGCGGGCACAGCGGCTCTTCACCGTGCCGGTGGGCACGTCGAGGATGCGCGCGGCCTCGGCCACCGGATATCCCTGCATGTCCACGAGGACGAGCGCCGCGCGCTGCTCGGTCGGGAGTGTGGAGAGCGCGGCCAGGAGCTCGCGGTGCAGGTCCTGCCGTTCCGCCGGTGCCTCTGCGGACTCGTGTGGTTCGAGGAGCCGCTCGAACCGCTTCGTGTCGTCGACCGGCGAGGTCTTGCGGGTGGCAGCCTTGCGCACCCGGTCGAGACAGGCATTGACGGTGATGCGATGCAGCCAGGTGGTGACGGCGGACTGACCACGGAAGGAATGCGCGGCACGGAAGGCGGAGACCAGGGCGTCCTGGACGGCATCGGCCGCTTCCTCGCGATCGCCGAGGGTGCGCAGCGCCACGGCCCACAGCCGGTCCCGATGGCGGCGTACCAGCTCGCCGAAGGCGTCGGGATCTCCAGCGATGTGGCGGGACATAAGCGTAGTGTCTGTAGAGCCGAAATCACCGGACTCATTATCCATTCATTTCCCACCATTCCGCGCGCAGGAGGCTTCTATTTCGTTAAATGAACCCGTCTAGCCTTAATGCTGTGTAGTTAGGGTTTACCGGGAAACAAGCCGTCGCTTTCGGCTCTGAGGCTCGTTTCCCTGGTATAGGGAGTCCGGAGGAGATCGAGGCTGGGCGCGACACCTACCCGCGCTCGCACCGTCTGCTGATCACGGCGGACGCGGGCGGTTCCAGCGGCTACCGTACCCGGGCCTGGAAGTCCGAGTTGGCCGCGCTGGCTGTCGAGACCGGCCTGGAGATCACCGTGTGTCACTTTCCTCCGGGCACATCCAAGTGGAACCGAATCGAGCACCGACTGTTCTCCCACATCACGATGAACTGGCGGGGTAGGCCGCTGACCAGCCATGAAGTCATCGTGAACAGGATCGCAGCGACCATCACCCGCACGGGACTAACAGTCCGCGCCGAACTCGACACCGCCATCTACGAGACCGGCGTCCGCATCAGTGACGGTCAGTTGAACGTCCCGCCACTGAGCCACCATGGCTGGCACGGCGACTGGAACTACACTTCCATCCCCAGGAAACACCGCCGGGACGGCGTCCTTCCGATCCCGCCCCAGAACGAAGCTGGCCCAGGCCACGGCCGGCTGACCCATCCCGTCCTCACCGGCATCCCGCACGAACAGTGGGACTCGCTGGTCACCGAGTTGGCAGCCGCCAGCGTGGCCCAGCGGGAAGCAGAACTCCATCAGCGACGCGGCGGCCAGCAGAAAACCCCTGCCGCTGGTCTCTACACCGGTCGACACCCCGGCCTCACCCCCGTCGGCTGGCTCCTGGCCCCCATCCTCTACCAGAGGTCAAGCTCCCCCAGGTCGCTCTCGCCCCGCTCTTCACCGTGACACCCGTGACCCTCAACCGGGCCCTCAGCCAAACCCGCCGACTCCTCCACGACATCGGACACGCCAATGAACCCGCCGAGACGTGACTGGCCACCTTCGCCGATCTCGCCGACCTCACCACACACCTAGGACTTGTCCGGTCGATCATGTGCGAAGCCAGATGACGAGTGCTGCTGCGGTGGCGGTGCCGAGGTAGACGTAGCCTCGTTTGTCGTATCTGGTGGCCACGGCCCTGTGCTGTTTGAGGCGGTTGATTGCTCGTTCGATGGTGTTGCGTTTCTTGTACCGCTCTTCGTCGAAGCCGGGTGGTCTTCCGCCGCGTGAGCCCTTGCGCCGGCGGGCGGCCTGGCTGTCGGTCTTCTCCGGGATGGTGTGACGGATGCCCCGGCGCCGCAGGAACTCGCGGCAGGGCCCGTTGCTGTAGGCCTTGTCGGCGGCAAGGCTGTCCGGCTTCTTGCGGGGTCTGCCCCGCCCTGGCCTGGGGACGCGGATCTTGTCCAGGACCGGCTTGAACTGGGTGCAGTCCGCCCGCTGTCCCGGTGTGACGATGAGGGACAGTGGGCGGCAGCGGCCGTCCGCGCTCAGGTGGACCTTGCTGGTGAACCCGCCGCGCGAGCGGCCCAGGCCCTCACTTCCCGCACCACCTCCGCCAGGCG
>NZ_JBIAUE010000014.1:0-222707 GCF_042892615.1 Streptomyces sp. NPDC001750
ATCGACAAATCCCAAACAAGACAGTCGAGACGTCGGTCAGTCCGTGAGTCAGACCCGTCGGAGAAGCCACGTCACATCCTCACTGTCAGTCCTCGCCGAGGTAGGCCTTGCGGACGGACTCGTCGTGCAGGAGGTCCGCGCCGGTGCCGGAGAGGACGATCCGGCCGACCTCCATGACGTGGCCCTGGTCGGCGAGGGAGAGTGCCGCCTGGGCGTTCTGTTCGACGAGCAGGATGGTGGTGCCCTGGGCCTTGAGTTCGGCGATGGTCTCCATGATCTTCTGCATCATGATCGGGGAGAGGCCCATGGAGGGTTCGTCGAGCATCAGGAGCTTGGGCCGGCACATGAGGGCCCTGCCCATGGCGAGCATCTGCTGTTCGCCGCCCGAGAGGGTTCCGGCGGCCTGTTTGCGGCGTTCCCCGAGGATGGGGAAGAGGTCGTAGGCGCGCTGGATGTCCTTTTCGATGCCCGCCTTGTCGTTGCGGAGGTAGGCGCCGAGCTGGAGGTTCTCGGTGATCGACAGCCGGGGGAAGATGTGGCGTCCCTCGGGGGAGTGGGCGAGGCCCAGGGAGACGATCTTGTGGGCGGGGATGTTGCCGATGGGCTGTCCGTCGAAGACGATGCTGCCGCCGGCCGGTTTGAGCAGCCCGGAGAGGGTGCGCAGGGTGGTGGTCTTGCCGGCGCCGTTGGTGCCGATGAGGGTGACGATCTGGCCGGCTTCGACCGTGAAGGAGATGCCCTTGACGGCTTCGATCTTGCCGTAGGCGACGCGGAGGTCCTGGACCTCCAGCAGTGTGGTCATCGGGCGTCCTCCTCGGTGCCGTCGGCGCCGGTGGTGCTGGTCGTGCTGGTGGTGCCGGTGGTGTCCGCCGTGGTGGTGGTGTCGGCCGTGGCGGTGTCGGTTGTCCTGTGGGCCTCGGCGGCCTCGACCTCGGCGACTTCTTCGGCGCCGGGGGCGCCTTCGAAGGGGGTGCCGAGGTAGGCGGCGACGACGCGTTCGTCGCTCTGGACGACGTCGGCGGTGCCCTCGACGAGTTTCTGGCCCTGGACGAGGACGGCGACGCGGTCGCAGAGGTTGAAGATGAACCGCATGTCGTGCTCGATGACGAGGACGGCGATGCCCTGGTCCCGGATGGCGAAGATGAGTTCTTCGGTGACGCGGGTTTCCTGCGGGTTCATGCCGGCGGTGGGCTCGTCGAGGAGCAGGAGGCCGGGCTCGCTGGCCAGTGCGCGGGCGATCTCCAGTTTGCGCTGGTCTCCGTAGGGGAGGTTGCGCGCGAGGTGGTCGGCCTTGTCCGCCAGGCCGATGAACTCCAGGAGTTCCATGGCGCGTTCGCGGCTGGCGTTCTCGGCCTTGGTGAAGCCGGGGAGGCGCAGGAGGGCGGACCAGAGTCCTTCCTTGGTCCGGGTGTGGCGTCCGACGAGGACGTTTTCCAGGACGGTCATGTTGGCGAAGAGCCGGATGTTCTGGAAGGTGCGGGCGATGCCGGCCTGGGTGACGAGGTGGGGTTTGGGCGGCAGGACGGTGCCTTTGTAGCTGACCTTGCCCTCGGTGGGGACGTAGAGGCCGGTGAGGCAGTTGAAGAAGGTGGTCTTGCCTGCGCCGTTGGGGCCGATGAGGCCGACGATCTCGCCGGTGTTGACGGTGAGGTCGACTTCGCGTACGGCGGTGAGGCCGCCGAAGCGCATGGTGACGCCGCTGGCGTCGAGGACGGTGGTGGCGTTGTTCGTGGTGGGGGTCTTCGTGGTGGTCATGGTGGTCACGCCCCCGCCTTGGCGATGCCGGCGCCGGTTGTGTCGGACTGTCGCGGTTCCGGTACGTCGGGCTGGTCGGTCTCGTGGAATTCGAGCTGCTTCCTGCGGTCGGCTACCAGGCCCTCGGGGCGCAGGCGCATCAGGAGGATGAGTGCGACGCCGAAGAGGAAGAGCTGGTAGTCCTGCATGAATTGCAGCTTGGCCGGGATGAGGTAGAGGAGTGCGGCGCCGACGAGGGGTCCGCTGAGGGTTCCCATGCCGCCGAGGATGACGGCGGCGAGGAGGAAGGCGGAGTTGGGGGGTACGGAGCCGGCGAACTGGTACTGCTCGGGTGTCACGGTGTAGTTGACGTGTGCCTGGACGGTTCCGGCGAGTCCGGCGAGGGTCGCGCCGAGGGCGAAGGCGAGCAGTTTGAGGCGGAAGGAGTTGATGCCCATGGCGGTGGCGGCGGTCTCGTCCTCGCGGATGGCGACCCAGGCGCGGCCGATGCGGGATTCTCCGGAGCGGCGGAAGACGAGGACGACGACGGCGGTGAAGAGGAGCATGAGCAGGTAGTAGTTGGCGGACCTGCCGAGGCTGAAGCCGAGGATGTCGTGCTTGGTTCCGAAGTCGAATCCGAAGAAGTTGAGGTCGGGGATGCTGGGGATGCCCTGGGAGCCGTTGGTGAGGTCGGGTCCGCTGTTGCCGTTGAGGTTGTTCACGGTGAGGCGGAAGATCTCGCCGAAGCCCAGGGTGACGATGGCGAGGTAGTCGCCGCGCAGCCGTAGTGTCGGTGCGCCGATGAGGACGCCGAAGACGAGTGAGGCGGCGGCGCCGGTGAGTACGGCGGCCCAGAAGGGGAATTCGACGCCGATGGCCGACATGGTGGAGCCGGAGACCAGGGCGGCGGCGTAGGCGCCGACGCCGAGGAAGGCGACGTATCCGAGGTCGAGGAGGCCGGCGAGGCCGACGACGACGTTGAGGCCGAGTGCGACGGTGCCGAAGATGAGGATGTTGGCGCCGATGAGCGCGTATTCCTCTTTCTGCTGGGTGAAGGGGAAGCAGACGGCGGCGACGAGGGCGGCGGTGAGGGTGATGTTGCGGTGCTTCGCGGTCAGCGCGGTGAGGCGGGAGACGAGTCCGGCGCGGTGGAGTGCGGTGAAGGCGAAGCCGGTGGTGATGAGGAAGCCGATGAAGAGTTCGGTGTAGTCGGTGTCGATGCCGTAGCTGAAGACGTGGAGGCCGATGCCGAACGCGATGACGATGATGAGGATTTCGGCCCAGTCGGGGAGGGCTTTGGCCCGGGGTGCGGACGGGGCGCGGAGGCTGTGGCGGAAGCGTTCCCAGGCGGTGGTGGTGCCGGCGGGGGTGGGTGTCTGGTCGGTGGGGAGGCCGAGGGCGGCGATGGCGGCGATGAGTGCGCCGATGCCGCTGACCCAGGCGCCGGGTTCCAGGTTGATGATGCCGCCGAGGGCGTAGGAGATGGCGCCGAGGGCGTAGCCGGTGGTGCCGAGGGTGCCGAGGGCGAGGAGGCGGACGGGGCTGTTGGTGCCGGCGGGGGTGAGCCAGCCGAGGCCGCGGATGCCGTATCCGGAGAGTGTGAGGAGGAGGGTGAGTGCGGCGCTGATGAGGGTGAGGATCTGGAGGCCGCCGGGGTAGCCGGTGACGGTGAGGTCGCCGGGGAATTCCTTGGTCCAGGTCCAGGCGAGGAAGGTTCCGGCGAGTGTGAGTGCGGCGCCTGTGAGGGTGGCGATGCGGGCTGCTGCCGGGGGGATGGGGAGGAGGGGTGCGGTGTGGGGTGTGGTGGTGTGGTTGGTGGTCATCCGTATCACGCCCGATCCGCGACGCGTTCGCCGAGCAGGCCCTGGGGGCGGAGCAGCAGGACGATGATGAGCAGGACGAAGGCCCATACGTCCTTCCAGGCGCCGCCGCCGAAGAGTTCCATGCCGGGGACGTTGCTCATGTAGCCGGTGGCGAGGGATTCGGCGATGCCGAGGACGACGCCGCCGAGCATGGCGCCGTAGATGTTGCCGATGCCGCCGAGTACGGCTGCGGTGAAGGCTTTGAGGCCCATGATGAAGCCCATTTTGAAGCCGATCTGGCCGTTCTTGAGCCCGTAGGCGACGGCGGCGACGGCGGCGAACGCGGCACCGATGGCGAAGGCCATGACGATGATGCGGTCGGTGTTGATGCCCATGAGCTTGGCGGTGTCGGGGTCCTGGCTGGTGGCTTGCATGCCGCGGCCGGAGCGGGTCTTGGAGACGAAGAGGCCGAGGGCGATCATGCAGATGGGGGCGGTGATGAGGACGAAGAGGTCACCGCGTTGGATGTGGGCGCCGAGGATGTCGAAGGCTTCGCCCTTGAACTGGGGGAAGGAGCGGTCCTTCTTGGCGTCGGGGTACCACTTCCAGATGGCTTGCTGGAGTGCGAGGGAGAGTCCGATCGCGGTGATGAGCGGGGCGAGTCGGGGGGCGCCTCGCAGGGGTCGGTAGGCGAAGCGTTCGGCGGCTGTGCCGACGGCGACGGAGCATATGACGCCGCCGATGATCATGAGTGGGATGATCGCGAGGAGGGAGACGCCGGCCGGCATCCAGAGGTACACGGTGAGAGCTCCGAAGCCTCCGATCATGAAGATCTCGCCGTGGGCGAAGTTGATGAGCTGGATGATTCCGTAGACCATCGTGTAGCCGATCGCGATGAGTCCGTACATCGCGCCGAGGATGAGTCCATTGGCCAGCTGTTGCGGCAGTTCGTTCACCGCAGGGCCTCCGTGGAGTGGTTCGGATATGGCACCGCGCGGGGCGCTGGTGGCGCTCCCGCGCGGTCTGGGTCACTTCGATTTGCCCGGGAGGGCGGCGGTGGTCAGGGCTTGTAGACCTCGCTGATCTTGGAGACCCACTTGCCGCCGTCGACCTGGTAGGCGGTCATCATGGTGTTGGTGGTGTCGCCGTACTCGTCGAAGGAGACGGGGCCGGTGACGCCGTCGAACTTGACCTTGGCCATGGCTTCGAGGACCTTGGCGCGGAGGTCGTCGGGGGCCTTGCCGTTGTTGTCGGCGACGGCGATCTTGACGGCCTCGATGATGGACCAGGTGGCGTCGTAGGTGCCGCCGCCGTAGGCCTCGTAGGCGTCCTTGTATCCGGCGGTCTTGTAGTCGGCGATGAACTTCTTGGCGGAGTCGAGTTCTTCGACGGGCTTGCCGACGGAGGTGGCGATGTCGCCCTGGGCCTTCTTGTTGAGCTTGATGAAGTCGGCGCTGTACATGCCGTCGCCGCCCATGAGGGGGATCTGGACGCTGTCCTTGAGCTGCTGGCTCAGGGGGGCGCCCGCGGGGTATTCGCCGCCGTAGTAGACGGCCTTGGCGCCGGACTTCTTGACCTTGGTGACGACGGCGTTGAAGTCGCGGTCGTCGGGGTTGACGTGGTCGGTGCCGACGATCTTGCCGCCGAGGGAGGTGAAGGTGTTCTTGAAGGAGGCGGCGAGGCCGGCGCCGTAGGGCTTCTGGTCGTCGATGAGGTAGACCTGGTTGATCTTCGCGTTGTTGTAGAGGTACTTCGCGGCGAAGGCGCCCTGGATCTGGTCCGTGGTGGCGGTGCGGAAGTAGGTCTTGTAGGGGCGCTTCTTGTCGCCGGTCTTCCAGTTCTCGCCCTGGGTGAGTTCGGTGCCGGTGTTGGCGGGGGAGACCTGGGTGAGGCCGGCGTCGTTGAGGGGCTTCTGCATCGACTGGGAGACGCCGGAGTTGAGCGGGCCGACGACGCCGACGACGGTGTCGTCGTCGATGAACTTCTGGGCGTTCTGCTGGCCGACGGAGGGCTGGGCCTGGTCGTCGAGGGGCTTGACCTCGAACTTGATGCCGGGGACGGTCTTTTCCTTGTTGGCCGTCTGGGCGGCGAGGTCGGCGGAGTTCTTGATGCCGAGGCCGAGGGCGGAGAGGTCGCCGGTGATGGGCGCGTCGACGCCGATGACGACGGTCTTGGTGCCGCCGTCGCCGCCGCCGTTGTTGCTGTCGTCGCGCGACCCGCAGGCGGTGAGTGTCAGTGCTCCTGTGGTGAGCACTGCGGTGAGGATGAGCGAAGAACGGTGTCGCACGAAAGGTCCTTTCCCTGGCGCGGCCTCCTCTGCTTGAGGTGCCGTGTCGTTCGCCGGGCCGTACGGGTGGTACAGGGCCGTGCTGGTTGACGCGCCCGGCGGCGCGGTGACTGGCCGTGACTCTAGGCGCAGGTGTGGTGGTGGGGGATGGGTCCGCCGCAGGATGTGACTTTCTTGTTATGCCCTTGAGCAAGGCTTGAGGTGGCTGTGCGGACATGTACGTCTTTTTACTGGTCGGCGAAAGTGACCGCATGGTGAGAACTCGCAGCTCTGCTAAGGGGCTTGAGCAGATCTTGGTGCTGTCGTCCGGTGTGGGCGAGGGGCGCGGGTGCCGGGTGCGGTGAGGTGCGGTGGTGTTCGCGGGGCCGGATACGGGCGTGTTGTCCGTGGCCTGCACGTATCGCCCGATGATTACTCGGAGTGACATCGGGCGTGGTGTGGTTGACGCGGTGTCGCGTGTGCGGTCGGCGCGGTCGGGTGTGGTGGGGGTGCCGATTGGGGCGTTCAACGCGCCGTGAGGTCAGTGGTGTTGACCATGGTGGACGCTCAACTTGGCTTTGTCGTACTGGAGTTGTGCGGGAAATGAGAATGCCCGGCCGGATCTCGGTCCGGCCGGGCGGCGGTGCGGGCGCGTGGCGCGCGGTGGTGGTGCGTGGTGTGCGGTGGGTCGCGTGTTGGGTTGTGTTTCGGTCAGGGGCGCGGGTGGCTTCGGGGCCGGGTGGCAGTGGGGTTTCGGTCAGGCGGCGTCGGGGCGCGGTGCGTCGCGGAGCAGGCACGTGAGGCGGGCGGTGCAGACCCGCTTGTCGTGCTCGTCGGTGATCACGATCTCGTAGGTGGCGGTGGAGCGGCCGCGGTGGACGGGGGTGGCGACGCCCGTGACGAGTCCGCTGCGCACGCCCCGGTGGTGGGTGCAGTTGAGGTCCACGCCGACGGCGATCTTCGTGGCGCCGCCGTGGAGCATGGAGCCGACCGAGCCGAGGGTCTCGGCGAGGACTGCGGAGGCGCCGCCGTGGAGCAGTCCGTACGGCTGGGTGTTGCCCTCGACGGGCATGGTGCCGACGACGCGGTCGGCGGATGCCTCGACGATCGTGACGCCCATGCGTTCGCCGAGGTGGCCGGCGGAGAAGAGGGCGGGGAGGTCGATGCCGAGTTCGGCGTACTCGTCGATGATCTCCTGGGGGAACGTGGGGGTGGTGTGCTCGCCCATGCTGTCCGGCTCCGATCGTCTGCGATGCCTGGTGGCTTCGGTCTGTCTGCGTCGTTCATATCAGACGACTGAGCGGGCGCTTAGGCCGTGTGACGTACGGAACGGCCCGGTGCGGGAGCCGGGCCGTCCCGGCTCGTGCGCGGCCCGTGCCGTCGGGCCGGGCGCCGTCTGTCGGGAGGTCCGGCCCGTCGAGAGGGGCGCTCCCGGTGCGGCCGGCCCGGGAGCGCCGCGACGGGGCCGGGCCTCGTTCCCGGCGGTCCTCGGCCGCCTTCTGTTGTCCCCGGAAGCGGCCGGTCATGCCCAAAGGCGCCCGGTCGCTCTCGGGCGCCCCCTGGTCATCCCCGAGCGTCGCCGGTCATCCCCGGATGTTCTCGAAGCGCACGACGACGGACTTGCTGGCGGGGGTGTTGCTGGTGTCGGCCGTGGAGTCGAGGGGGACCAGCACATTGGTCTCCGGGTAGTAGGCGGCGGCGCAGCCGCGGGCGGTCGGGTAGTGCACGACGCGGAAGCCGGGGGCACGTCGTTCCACGCCGTCCTTCCATTCGCCGACGAGGTCGGTGTACGCGCCGTCGGCCAGGCCGAGGTCGCGGGCGTCGTCGGGGTTGACGAGGACGACGCGGCGGCCTCCCTCGATGCCGCGGTAGCGGTCGTCGAGGCCGTAGATGGTGGTGTTGTACTGGTCGTGCGAGCGCAGGGTCTGCAGCAGCAGCCGGCCGTCGGGGAGTTCGGGGTGTTCGACGGGGGCTGCGGTGAAGTTGGCGCGGCCGGTCGCGGTGGGGAAGCGGCGTTCGTCGCGGGGGGCGTGGGGGAGGGTGAAGCCGCCGGGGTGCTCGATGCGGGCGTTGAAGTCCTCGAAGCCGGGGACCACGCGGGAGATGCGGTCGCGGATGGTCGCGTAGTCCTTCTCGAACTCCTCCCAGGGGGTGGCCGATCCGGTTCCGAGGACGGCGCGGGCGAGGCGGGCGATGATGGCGGGTTCGGAGAGCAGGTGCGGGCTCGCGGGGGTGAGGTTGCCGCGGGAGGCGTGGACCATGCTCATGGAGTCCTCGACCGTGACGAACTGCCTGCCGCTCGCCTGGACGTCCTTGTCGGTGCGGCCGAGGGTGGGCAGGATCAGGGCCCGGGTGCCGGTCACCGCGTGGGAGCGGTTGAGCTTGGTGGAGACGTGGACGGTGAGGCGGGCCCGTCGCATCGCGGCCTCGGTGACCTCGGTGTCGGGGGTGGCGGCGACGAAGTTCCCGCCCATGGCGAAGAAGACCTTGGCGTCGCCGTCGCGCAGGGCCCGGATGGAGCGGACGACGTCGTGGCCGTGGTGGCGCGGCGAGGTGATCGAGAATTCCTTGTCGAGGGCGTCGAGGAACGCGGCCGGGGGCCTTTCGAAGATGCCCATGGTGCGGTCGCCCTGGACGTTGGAGTGTCCGCGCACGGGGCAGACTCCTGCGCCGGGGCGGCCTATGTTGCCGCGCAGGAGGAGGAAGTTGACGATCTCGCGGATGGTCGGCACGGAGTGCTTGTGCTGGGTGAGGCCCATGGCCCAGCACACGATGGTGCGTTTCGAGGCGAGGACCATGGCGAGGGCTTCTTCGATGGCGGCGCGGTCGAGGCCGGTGGCGGCGAGGGTGCGGTCCCAGTCGGCCTCGCGGGCGGCCGCGGCGAATTCCTCGTAGCCGTGGGTGTGTTCCCGGACGAAGGCTTCGTCGACGGCGCCGTCGGCCTGCAGGACGAGCTTGTTGAGAAGGCGGAAGAGGGCCTGGTCGCCGCCGATGCGGATCTGCAGGAAGAGGTCGGTGAGCGGGGTTCCCCTGAGCATGCCGTGCGGCGTCTGCGGGTTCTTGAACCGTTCCAGTCCGGCCTCGGGCAGCGGGTTCACCGAGATGATCCTGGCCCCGGCGGACTTGGCCTTCTCCAGGGCGGAGAGCATCCGGGGGTGGTTGGTGCCGGGATTCTGTCCGGCGATGATGATCAGGTCGGCGCGGTGGAGGTCCTCCAGGGAGACGCTGCCCTTGCCGATGCCGATGGTCTCCGTGAGTGCCGAGCCGGAGGACTCGTGGCACATGTTGGAGCAGTCGGGGAGGTTGTTGGTGCCGAATTCGCGGGCGAACAGCTGGAGGAGGAACGCGGCCTCGTTGCTGGTGCGGCCCGAGGTGTAGAAGACGGCCTCGTCGGGGGAGGCGAGGGCGCGCAGTTCCTCGGCGATGATGCCGAAGGCGCGTTCCCAGGTCACCGGCTCGTAGTGGTCCGCGCCCTCGGGGAGGTACATCGGGTGGGTGATCCGTCCCTGTTGGCCGAGCCAGTAACCGCTGCGGGCGGCGAGGACGGGCAGGGGGTGCGCGGCGAAGAACTCGGGGGTGACGCGGCGCAGCGTCGCTTCCTCGGCGACGGCCTTGGCGCCGTTCTCGCAGAATTCCGCGGTGTGCCGGTGGTCGCCCTCGGGCCAGGCGCAGCCGGGGCAGTCGAAGCCGTTCTTCTGGTTGACCTTGAGGAGGGTCTGTGCGGTGCGCCGGATGCCCATCTGCTGCCGGGCGACGGCGAGGCTGTGGGCGACGGCGGGCAGGCCGGCGGCGGTGTGCCGGGCGGGTCCGACCCGGGGCGCGTCCTGGACCGGGTCACCGGTGGGGGGCTTCGTGGCCATGGTGCGCTTCCTTTCGGGCCGGGTGCGGACCGTGTCGTTCCGTGCGCGTCGCGTGTGTGCCGCGCGGGGGGCCGTGCTCCCCGGCTTCTCCCTTTTGCTCGTCCCTCGATCCTGTCACGCGGGCAGGGCGGGCGGGACGGTCGTGCGTCGTCGAATGCGGCGAGCGATGGCCGGTCGGGCATTGTCGGTGGTCCGTGGCAGGATCGGGGGCGTGGCTGAGACGGCATCGAAGAAGACGGCAGACAACCGACCGCGCCTGCTCCTGATGGACGGGCACTCCCTGGCGTACCGGGCGTTCTTTGCGCTGCCCGCGGAGAATTTCACGACGGGGTCGGGGCAGACGACGAACGCGGTGTACGGCTTCGCGTCGATGCTGGCGAACACGCTGCGTGATGAGGCGCCGACGCATTTCGCGGTGGCGTTCGACGTTTCCCGCAAGACGTGGCGCGCGGAGGAGTTCCCGGAGTACAAGGCGAATCGTTCGAAGACCCCGGACGAGTTCAAGGGGCAGGTCGAGCTGATCGGTGAGCTGCTCGACGCGATGCGTGCGGACCGTTTCGCGGTCGAGGGCTTCGAGGCGGACGACGTCATCGCCACGCTGGCGACGCAGGCCGAGGCGGCCGGTTTCGAGGTGCTGATCGTCACCGGTGACCGGGACTCGTTCCAGCTGATCACGGACAACGTCACGGTGTTGTATCCGACGAAGGGTGTGTCGGAGCTGACGCGGTTCACCCCGGAGAAGGTCGAGGAGAAGTACGGGCTCTCGCCGCGGCAGTATCCGGACTTCGCGGCGCTGCGCGGTGACCCGTCGGACAATCTTCCGGGTATTCCGGGCGTCGGGGAGAAGACCGCCGCGAAGTGGATCAAGCAGTTCGGTTCGTTCGCCGAGCTGGTGGAGCGCGCGGAGGAGGTCAAGGGGAAGGCCGGGCAGAATTTCCGGGACCACCTGGACGCGGTGCGGATGAACCGCCGGCTGACGGAGATGGTCCGTGACGTGGAGCTGGCAAAGACCCCGCGGGACCTGGAGCGCGCGCCGTACGACCGCACGGCGGTGACGGGCGTGCTGGACGTCCTGGAGATCCGCAACCCGAGCCTGCGCGAGCGGCTGCTGGCCGTCGACCCGGGCGCGGCCGAGGCCGGGGCCCCGGTGCCCGCGGCGGGCGTCGAGCTGGACGGTGCGGTGCTGGGCGCGGGCGAGCTGGCGCCGTGGCTGGCGGAGCACGGCGGGGAGCCGCTGGGTGTCGCCACGGTCGACACCTGGGGGCTCGGCGCGGGCACGGTCACCGAGGTCGCGCTGGCGGCGGCGGGCGGCGCGGCGGCCTGGTTCGATCCCGCGGAGCTCGACGAGGGCGACGAGCGGGCGTTCGCCGCCTGGATCGCCGACGCGGCGCGGCCCAAGGTGATGCACAACGCGAAGAGCGCCATGCGGGTCTTCCCGGAGCACGGCTGGCGGGTCGAGGGCGTTACGATGGACACGGCGCTGGCCGCCTACCTGGTCAAGCCGGGCCGCCGTTCGTTCGCGCTCGACGCGCTGGCGGTGGAGTACCTGGGCCGGGAGCTGGCGCCCGCGGCGGCCCCCGACGGGCAGCTGGCCTTCGGCGCGGACGACCGGGCGGAGGCCGACGCCCTGATGGCGCAGGCCCGCGCGGTCCTGGATCTGGGCGAGGCGTTCACCGCCCGGCTGGCCGAGGTCGGCGCGGCGGAGCTGCTGCATGACATGGAGCTGCCGACGTCCGCCCTGCTGGCCCGCCTGGAGCGGCACGGCATCGCGGCGGACCGGGCTCATCTGGAGGGCATGGAGCAGCAGTTCGCCGGTGCGGTGCAGCAGGCGGTGAAGGAGGCGCACGCGGCGGTCGGCCGGGAGTTCAACCTCGGCTCGCCCAAGCAGCTCCAGGAGGTCCTCTTCGGTGAGCTGGGGCTGCCCAGGACGAAGAAGACGAAGACCGGGTACACGACGGACGCCGATGCCCTGGCCTGGCTGGCCGGGCAGACGGAGCACGAGCTGCCGGTGATCATGCTGCGCCACCGCGAGCAGGCGAAGCTGCGGGTCACGGTCGAGGGTCTGATCAAGACGATCGCGACGGACGGCCGTATCCACACGACGTTCAACCAGACAGTGGCGGCGACGGGGCGGCTCTCCTCCACCGACCCCAATCTGCAGAACATCCCGGTGCGTACGGACGAGGGCCGGGCCATCCGCCGGGGCTTCGTCGTCGGCGAGGGCTTCGAGTCGCTGATGACGGCCGACTACAGCCAGATCGAGCTGCGGGTGATGGCGCACCTCTCCGAGGACGCGGGCCTGATCGAGGCGTTCACCTCCGGCGAGGACCTGCACACGACGGTCGCCTCGCAGGTGTTCGGCGTCGACAAGTCGGCCGTCGACCCGGAGATGCGCCGCAAGATCAAGGCCATGAGCTACGGGCTGGCGTACGGGCTGTCCGCGTTCGGTCTCTCCCAGCAGCTGAACATCGAGGCGGGTGAGGCGCGCGGTCTGATGGACACCTACTTCGAGCGGTTCGGCGGGGTGCGCGACTATCTGCACCGTGTGGTGGAGGAGGCCAGGGCCACCGGATACACCGAGACGGTCTTCGGCCGCCGCCGCTATCTCCCGGATCTCAACAGCGACAACCGCCAGCGGCGCGAGATGGCCGAGCGCATGGCGCTCAACGCGCCGATCCAGGGCACGGCGGCGGACATCGTCAAGGTCGCCATGCTCAAGGTGGACCGGGCGCTTACCGAGGCGGAGCTGAAGTCGCGGATGCTGCTCCAGGTCCACGACGAGATCGTCCTGGAGATCGCGGCGGGGGAGCGCGCGCGGGTGGAGGAGATCGTGCGCCACGAGATGTCCACGGCCGTGCAGTTGCGCGCCCCGCTGGACGTGTCGGTGGGTGTGGGTACGGACTGGGAGTCGGCGGCCCACTGACCCGGGCGCGGTCACCGCGCCGACCCGTGGGCGTGGCCCGCGGGGCCGACGGCGTCGGACGGTACGCCTTGGGGCGCTCGGACGCCGGGGTTACGACCTCGTCCACGATTGTCAGCGGCGTCGCGGCGTCTGGGACTTCCGCCTCCGGCGTTGTCGTCAGTCCCCGACGCTCCTTCCCCGAGCTCTCAGCTGCTTTCGAGCAGGGGAGACCCCATCCGACTCCCTCCTCCGCCTTGGATTCGAAGGCTCCAGACGCCGCTCCTTCCTCCACTGCCAATCGTGGACGAGGTCGTTACGGGCCGTCCGAGGCCGCCGGGATGTGGTGCGGAGATGCCCCCGAGGGGAAGTCCGGGCGTCGGGTCAGTGCGGTGACGGGGCCCGTCCGGCCGCGGTGGGGGACGGGGGTGCGGGTGTGCGCGGTCGGCGCAGCCGCATCCATGCCCCGTACAGCACCAGGCCCGCCGCCAGTCCGGCCCCGGCGCCGAAGCAGGCCGTCGGGACGATGTCGAGCGGGTCGTGGACGCCGCCGAAGTACGCGTACCAGCGCGCGCACCGGTGGATGACGCCGAGCAGGACGCAGAGGCCCAGCAGGGTTCCCGCCGCCCGTCGTCCCCGGCGGCCCAGTACCGGTACGTCCGGCGGGACCGGTCGCGCCCCGGTCCGACGCAGGCCCGAGGCCGTGAACCACACGAGCACGGCCAGGGCCACCGCCGAACTGCCGTACTGCACCAGCTGGAACACGGGACGTCCGCCGAGGCTGCCGTCGAGCCCCGGGACCAGTCGCACGCCCCAGCGGTCGTGATGGGTGAAGGCGTCCCAGACGACATGGGTGGTGGCCCCGACGGCCGCCGACACCGCGAACCACGCACCGTCGCGGACCCGGTGCCTCTCCCGTCCGGCCGCGGGCCGGCCCCGCAGGAACGCGTGCACCCGTCCTTGCCAGGCGTCCGGCAGCAGCGCCACCAGCGGCTCGCGCAACAACAGCCACACCGCCACCGCCGCCGCCGTGATCAGCACATCGACCGTGAGCACGCCCCGTACCGAGTGGGTGACCTCCCCGAACTCCATGGCACCGGGAACCGCACTGTCCGCGAAGTACGTCAGATCGGGGGCGAACGAACCCGCGACGAGCGCCGAGGCGACGAGCGGGCCGCGGGCCGTGCCGCTGCGTCGCATGCCCGGCAGTACGGCCGCGGCGTGACTGAGTGTGAACGGCATGGCGGCAAGTATGCGGGAGCCGTCCTCACCGGCCGGACAGCCGCCGTACAACTTGTGGACCGGAACGTGAAAAACAGGTAAGAATCGGTCAGTAGATACTGTGTCAGTCGCATGAGTTGCCGTAGGGTCGCCCGAGAGTCTGTCGAGTGACCCCCGACCGGGCGGCCACGCCCTGGCGCGCACGCTTCCGGTGTTGCCGAAATGGCCTGGTAGCTCCGCTACGAGACCAACTCGGCGCCCTGGAACCGCACGCACCATACCGCGTCCGCTTCCCGGTCGAAGGTGATCCGACAGGCTCCGAGTCCCGGCGCCGGGGAGCGCGGGCAGCCGACGACGGGAGGGGTCACGGGTATGGCAGCGCAGTTCGGTCGCCGACTTCGCAAGGGGGCGACCACCACCGCCGTGGCCGCCGTCGCCGTGGCGGCGCTGTCCGCCTCGGGTGCTCCCGGCACACCACTGGCCGGTGCGAGCGGCGACGCGCGGTCCACGGGAGCGGCGCCGCAGCCCGACGAGGGCGTGGCCACCGGGAATTCGCCGTACTACACGGAACTGCCGCCGCTGAACTCGCCCCACAAGCCGGGAACCACCATCGAGTCGCCCCTCACCGGCGGTTCGGAATCCGGCATACCGGCCTCGGTCCTGGCCGCGTACAAGAAGGCCGAACGGACCGTGGCCGACAGCGATGCCGCATGCCGGCTGCCGTGGCAACTGCTCGCCGCGATCGGCAAGGTGGAGTCCGGTCACGCCCGCGGCGGACGGGTCGACGCGGAGGGCACGACCTTCGCCCCGATCCTCGGCCCGGTGCTCGACGGCCGGGGCTTCGCCCTGATCAAGGACACCGACAACGGGGCGTACGACGGGGACGCGACGCACGACCGTGCCGTCGGCCCGATGCAGTTCATCCCGTCCACCTGGGCGACTTGGGGCCAGGACGGCAACGGCGACGGCCGCAAGGACCCCAACAACGTCTACGATGCCGCGCTCGCCGCAGCGCGCTATCTCTGCGCGGGCTCGCGAAACCTGTCCGTCGCCGCCGATCTCGACCGGGCGGTCCTGAGCTACAACCACTCGGACGTCTACCTCCGCACGGTCCGCTCCTGGTTCGACTACTACAAGCGCGGCACCCACGAGATTCCCGACGGCACCGGCACCCTTCCGCCCGCCCTCGGCAGCGGCACGGGCTCGGACTCCGGAGCCGGTTCGGGCTCCGGCACCACCGGCTCCTCCCCCACGCCGCCGGGGAAGACCAAGCCGAAGCCCGGTTCCGAGCCCAAGCCGAAGCCGCCCAAGCCGAAGCCCGGCGGCTCGACCGGTCCGACCCCGACCCCGACGCCGACTCCCACGCCCACCCCCACGCCGTCCCGGCCCCTCGCGCGGGTGGAGAACGCCGGGACCGGCCCCCTGACCGCCACCGCGGGCAGTGCGTTCACCGAGCGGATCAAGGTGCGGGCCAGGGACACCCTCGGCGGCGCGATGGCCGGGGTGTCCGTCACCTTCACCGTCACCGGCGACACGGACGCCGTCTTCGCCAACGGCAAGCCCGAGGTCACCGTCTCCACCGGGGCCGACGGTACGGCCACCGCCCCGGTGCTGAAGGCCGGCGAGCGCACCGGGGAGTTCAGGGTGCGTGCCGTCGCCACCGGCCGCGCGCTACCCGGCGTGGCTTACACCGCCACCGTCACCGCCCGGCAGGCCGACGAGATCACCAGGATCGGTGACAAGGCCCTGACCGCCGCGCCCGGCACGGCGTTCGCCGACCCCGTCGAGATCGAGGCCACCTACAAGAACGCGATCGCCGCGGGTGTCGCCGTGACCGCCACCCTGATCACCGACGGGGCCGAGCCCGGCGGGAACGAGCCGACCGAGAACGACAAGGGCCCGTACTTCAAGGACGAGGACGACAAGGTGGTCCGTTCGCTCACCGGCCTGAGGACGGGCGCGGACGGCAGGCTGGAGCTCCCCGGGCTCCACGCGGACGCCACCACGGGCACGTACAAGCTGCGCCTGACCGCCGAGGGCGGCGCCACGCTCGTCATCGACCTCGTGATCGAGGCCCCCGCGACCTGACGCCGTCTCCGCCCGGCCGGCACCCCGCGCCCCCGGCAGCCCCTCCGCCACCACCCGGCGGAGGGGCTGTTCCACGTGTTCCCCTCTCGCGTCCGTGTTGCTACGGTGCCCCAATCCTGACGACCTGTCAGTTCCGTTGCCGTCGGATCCGTGTTCACCGGGAGGACCGGCATGCGTGCCCTCGTCGCCGCCGCCATCGGACTTGCCGCGGCCCTCGCGCTCGTCCTCACCGTCTCCGCCATCGGGGCCCCGCCCGGAGAGACCTCGCCCGAACCATTGCTGACCACCGTCCCGGGACCCGAGAAGCAGTGACCTCCGGGGAACCGGGAACACCTGAAGCAGCCACGCGACAGGCAGCCGCGCGGCACGAAACGCACAGCGGAAGCAGCCACGAAAGCTGAGGGAGGGCACCACCATGCGCCGCCGAGCCAGCCTCGTACTCCTGGCCCTCGCCGTCTTCTTCGCCGCCATGGCGCCCCTGCTGCGCTGGTACGCCTTTCCGAGGCTGGCGAAGATCCCGCCCAGTCAGTACCAGGAGATGGTGCTGGAGGCGAAGCCCGCCACCCTCCTCGACTACAACGACGGCATGAAGGTCAAGCAGGTCCCGAAGGTCACCATCGTGCAGACCCTCAAGGGCAACGTGGAGGAGTCCGAGAGGATCGAACGCGACGCCGGACGCGACGTCGTCGTCTGGGACGCCCTCAGCTTCGTCGCCGGACCCGACGGCAAGATGGTCTCCGAGATCCCCGAGCGCTACATCTTCGACGCCCACAGCCAGGCACCCGTCCACGCCACCGGCGAAATGGTCGACGGCGACCCGGTCAGGCGCGAGGGCATCGAGTTCAAGTGGCCCTTCCTCACCGAGAAGCGCGACTACGAGTACTTCGACGCCCAGTCCCGTACCAGCTCGCCCATCCACTACAAGGGCACCCGCACCTTCCGAGGCATGGACGTCCACTACTTCGAGCAGACCGTCCCGTGGACGAAGGTCCCGATGCCGAAGAAGATGCCCATCAAGGGCGTCTCCCCGGAACAGATCGCGAAGACGGGCATGACCCGCTGGTACACCACCAAGCGGATGTTCTGGGTCGACCCGGTCACCGGAGCGCCCGTCAACGGCGAGGAGATCCACAAGGAGGAACTGCGCAACGCCAAGGCGATGGGCCTGCCGCAGGACACCGTCACCGTCTTCGCCGGACATGTGAAGATGCGCGAGGACTACATCGAGTCGACCGTCGCCCTGGTCACCTCGCAGCGCCTGCCGATCCTGCTGCTGACCTCGTTCCTGCCGTGGGGGTTCCTGGTTCTCGGCGCCGCGCTGCTCGCCCTCGCGCTGTGGCTGGAGGCACGCTCCCGGCGCCCGGAGGACGGGGGGCCCGCCGAACGGCGTCGCAAGGGGCCCGCCGAACGGCACGTCGACGCGACGACGCCCGCCCCGGACACGCCCCCTACTCCTGCCTGAGCCGGGCGTTGGTCAGCCGGGTCGCCGTCGCCGTCGCGGGGTCCTCCGGCCACGGGTGCTTCGGGTAACGGCCCCGCAGCTCCGCGCGCACCGCCCGGTAGCCGTCCCGCCAGAACGACTCCAGGTCCGCGGTGACCGCCGCGGGCCGCCCTGCGGGGGAGAGGAGATGGACCAGGACCGGCACCCCGGCCACCCTCGGCGTCCGGTCCAGGCCGAACAACTCCTGGAGCTTCACCGCGAGTACGGGCCGCTCCCCGCCGTACTCCACCCTGACCCGGGATCCGCTCGGCACCTCGATCCGCTCCGGCGCCAGCTCGTCCAGCCGGGCCGCCTCACCCGTCGCCCACGGCAGCAGCCGCCGCAGCGCCTGCCCCGCGTCGATCCGCCCCAGGTCGGAGCGGCGCCGGGCCCGCGACAGCTCGGGCTCCAGCCAGTCCCCGGCACGCGCCGCCAGCGCCTCGTCCGCCACATCGGGCCAGGGCGCCCCCACCGTCCGGTGCAGGAACGCGAGCCGCTCCCGCAACTGCCCGGCCTCCCGCGACCAGCGCAGCAACCCGAGCCCCTCGCGCCGCAGGCCCTCCACCAGCGCCTCTCGCACCACCGCGGGATCGGGCTCCGCCAACGGACGCACCGACAGCTCCACGGCGCCCAGCCGCTCCACCCGGCGGGCCACCACGTCGCCGTCCGCCCAGCGCACCTCCTCGCCCGCGTACCGCAGGTGTCCGGCGGCGGCCCGCGCCGTGGACTCGTCGATCACGGCGGCGAGCCGCACCCGCGCGGACGCCGCGTGCGCGGGCCGGTCGGCGACCGCGACCGCCAGCCACGGCGCACCCCGCAGCCCCGAACCCTCGCGGGTCTCCGCACCCGTGCCCGACACCATCAGGAACGCTCCCTCGCCGCGCGCCCGCGCCACCCGCTCGGGGAACGCCAGCGCGGCCACCAGGCCGACGGCGGCGTCGGTCAGGCCGGCCGGGGAGCCGCCCCCGGTCTCCCCGGCCGGCGCGGCCAGCCGCCGGACCTCCTGCCGCCAGCGCGCCGCGTACCCGTCCCCGCCCCGCCGGGCGGTCCGCAGTGCCGCCGCCAGATCATCCCCGTACTCCCGGGGCGGCTCCTCGCTCAGCAGCGCCACGACCTCGGCCGCCCGTCGCCCGCCGACCTCCGCGGCGCCGTCCAGCAGCGCCCGCGCCAGCCGTGGGTGCAGGCCCAGCCGCGACATCCGTACGCCCCGGTCGGTGACCCGCCCCCGGGCGTCCACGGCGCCGACCGCCGTCAGCACCTCGCGCGCCGCGCCCATCGCACCGGCGGGCGGCGGGTCGAGCAGCGCCAGCCGCGACGCCTCCGGATCGCCCCAGCAGGCCGCCTGCAACGCGAACGCCGTCAGATCGGCCACCGCGATCTCCGGGGACGGGAACCGCGCGAGCCGCCCGTTCTCCGCCTGCTCCCAGCAGCGGTACACCACCCCGGGCGCCTCACGCCCGGCCCGGCCCGCCCGCTGCCGCCCCGTGGCCCGCGAGGCGCGCACGGTCGTCAGGGCGCTCAGCCCCCGCGCGTGATCGGTACGGGGCTCCCTGGCCAGTCCCGAGTCGACCACGACCCGCACCCCGGGCACCGTCAGCGACGACTCCGCGACCGAGGTCGCCAGCACCACCCGCCGGCCGCCGGACGACCCGGCCAGCACCGCGTCCTGCACCGCCGCCGGGGCCCGCCCGTGCACCTGGAGCACCTCGGCGTCCACCCCGGCGAGCTGCCCCGCCACCCGTCCGAGCTCGCCCGCACCGGGCAGGAAGCACAGCACGTCGCCGTCCTGTTCGGCGAGCGCCCGGCGCACCGTCGCGGCGACGTGCGCCTGAAACGCCGGATCGACCCTCATGCCGTGCGGCGGCCGAACCGGCCCGGCGGGCGGCGCCCACACCACCTCCACCGGATGCGAGACGCCCCGCGCCTCCACCACCGGGGCATCGCCCAGCAGTCGTGCCCAGCCCGCCGCGTCCGTGGTCGCGGACGCGGCGACCAGCCGCAGATCGGGGCGGAGGGTCTCCCGCACGTCGAGGAGGAACGCGGCGACGGTGTCCGCGTCCAGGTGCCGCTCGTGGCACTCGTCGATGATCACCACGTCGACCCCGGTCAGCTCCTGGTCGCGCTGGAGCCGCTGGAGGAGCACCCCGGTGGTCACCACCTCCACCACAGTGTCGCGCCCCGCCGCCCGCTCGCCGCGGACCGTGAACCCGACCCGCCCGCCGACCCGCTCCCCGAGGAGCCAGGCCATCCGCCGCGCCGCCGCCCGCGCCGCGATCCGGCGCGGTTCGGCGACCACCACGCGGCGGGCCGGCCCGCCGCCGGTCAGCCCGGCCAGGACCAGCGGCACCAGGGTCGTCTTGCCGGTGCCGGGCGGTGCGCACAGCACCGCGGTGCCGTGGTCGTCGAGCGCCCGCTCGAGGGCAGGCACGGCGGTGCGAACGGGCAACTGTTCCAGGGCGTGGGCGCGGATCACGCCCCCAGTCTGGTACGAGGCCGCGCGGTGCCCGCAATCGGCCTCGTACGCGGCCGGTCGGCGGCCACGAACCGGGACCGGCCCCGGCTTCCGCGCGGGCGGGTCGGAGTCCGGGGCCGGCACGGGCGCCCCGTGGCAGGGCGGCGGCCGCGGTCGGATCCGGGACTCAGTCCCGTTCGCAGACGAAGATCGCCGTGCCCGGGATCAAGTGGCCGCGCAGCGGGGACCAGCCGCCCCACTCCTGCTGGTTCCAGGCGGGCCACTCCGGTTCGACGAGGTCGACCAGCCGGAACCCGCCGGCCACCACGTCCCGCACCCGGTCGCCCAGCGTCCGGTGGTGCTCGACGTACACCGCCTCGCCGCGCTCGTCCTGCTCGACGTAGGGCGTGCGGTCGAAGTAGGAGGCCGCGACCGACAGGCCCTCGGGCCCCGGCTCGTCCGGGAACGCCCAGCGGATCGGGTGCGTCACCGAGAACACCCAGCGTCCGCCGGGTCGCAGTACCCGGCGCACCTCGCGGAACACGCGCACGGGGTCGGCGACGAACGGCACCGCGCCGTACGCCGAGCACGCCAGGTCGAACGCGCCGTCGCGGAACGGCAGCACCCCGGCGTCGGCCTCCACGAGCGGCACCCCGCCGCCGATCCGCAGCGCGTGCTGCAGCTGCCGGTGCGACAGGTCCAGGGCGACCGGGCGGGCCCCCTGCGCGGCCAGCCAGCGCGAGCACTGCGCGGCGCCGGCGCCGATCTCCAGGACGTCGAGGCCCTTCAGCGACTCGGCCGGACCCAGCAGACCGGCCTCGGCCTCGTCGAGCCCCTCGGGACCCCAGACGAAGCGGTCGTCGCCGAGGAACGCGCCGTGGTCGCTCTGGTACTCGTCGGCGTTCCGGTCCCACCAGCCGCGACTGGCCCGGCTGCTCTCGGTCTCCGAGGCCGCGCGGCGGGTCGCCTCCGGCTCGGGCAGGTGCATCTCTTGGCTCATCGTGTCCGTCGTTGTAGTTTGCCTTCACCCCGTCGTACGCGATATGCGCCAGGGGCCGTCCGACCAGCGGGGCTCCGTACCGAAGGGAACGCGCCCCGCGGCCGACGCGGCCTCGTGGAACACGAAATCTGCCGGAATTGGGCTGATGCGTCGCGGGTGTGCGCCTTCGTGCATTGACCGTGCCCGGCTGCCCCCGTATGCTACAAGTTGCGCTGCGAGCCTGCGCGCCTCAGACCTAGCAGGTCGCGCTCGCATCTGTTGTATGTCCCCTCGGTTCACGAGGCGCCTCCCGTACGGCGGGTCCGGTGCTTCCCGGGCTGTCCGGCTTCTGCAGAGGCGATACGGGCTTCCGGCGTAGCAGTACCTACGACTCACTGTCCGTACCGGAGCCCTTTCCCACATGACGAGCAGCACCGAGACCACCGCCACCACCCCGCAGGTAGCGGTCAACGACATCGGTAACGAGGAAGCCTTCCTCGCCGCGATCGACGAGACGATCAAGTACTTCAACGACGGCGACATCGTCGACGGCGTCATCGTGAAGGTCGACCGGGACGAGGTCCTGCTCGACATCGGTTACAAGACCGAAGGCGTCATCCCCTCCCGCGAGCTCTCGATCAAGCACGACGTCGACCCCAACGAGGTCGTCAAGGTCGGCGACGAGATCGAGGCCCTGGTTCTCCAGAAGGAGGACAAGGAAGGTCGCCTCATCCTGTCCAAGAAGCGCGCTCAGTACGAGCGTGCCTGGGGCACGATCGAGAAGATCAAGGAAGAGGACGGGATCGTCACCGGTACCGTCATCGAGGTCGTCAAGGGTGGTCTCATCCTCGACATCGGCCTCCGCGGCTTCCTGCCGGCCTCCCTCGTCGAGATGCGCCGCGTCCGTGACCTCCAGCCCTACGTGGGCAAGGAGCTCGAGGCCAAGATCATCGAGCTGGACAAGAACCGCAACAACGTGGTCCTGTCCCGCCGTGCCTGGCTGGAGCAGACCCAGAGCGAGGTCCGCCAGACGTTCCTCACGACCCTGCAGAAGGGCCAGGTCCGCTCCGGCGTCGTCTCCTCGATCGTCAACTTCGGTGCGTTCGTGGACCTTGGCGGCGTCGACGGTCTCGTGCACGTCTCCGAGCTGTCCTGGAAGCACATCGACCACCCCTCCGAGGTCGTCGAGGTCGGCCAGGAGGTCACGGTCGAGGTCCTCGACGTCGACATGGACCGCGAGCGCGTCTCCCTGTCGCTCAAGGCGACGCAGGAGGACCCGTGGCAGCAGTTCGCCCGTACGCACCAGATCGGGCAGGTCGTTCCCGGTAAGGTCACCAAGCTCGTTCCGTTCGGTGCGTTCGTGCGCGTCGACGAGGGCATCGAGGGCCTGGTCCACATCTCCGAGCTGGCCGAGCGCCACGTGGAGATCCCGGAGCAGGTCGTCCAGGTCAACGACGAGATCTTCGTCAAGGTCATCGACATCGACCTGGAGCGCCGCCGCATCAGCCTCTCGCTGAAGCAGGCCAACGAGTCCTTCGGTGCCGACCCGGCGTCGGTCGAGTTCGACCCGACCCTGTACGGCATGGCCGCGTCCTACGACGACCAGGGCAACTACATCTACCCCGAGGGCTTCGACCCCGAGACCAACGACTGGCTCGAGGGCTACGAGGCTCAGCGCGAGGCGTGGGAGACGCAGTACGCCGAGGCGCAGCAGCGCTTCGAGCAGCACCAGGCCCAGGTCATCAAGTCCCGCGAGGCCGACGAGGCCGCCGCTGCCGAGGGCGCTGCCGCCCCGGCCGGTGGTGCCCCGGCCGCCTCCGGCGGCAGCGGTGGCTCGTACTCCTCGGAGTCGGCGGACAACTCCGGCGCCCTGGCGTCGGACGAGGCCCTGGCCGCTCTGCGCGAGAAGCTGGCGGGCGGCCAGAGCTGACGCTCCGCCCCCGGCCCCTCCGGTCGGTGAATGATCGGAGCAGCTGACGGTGAGGCCCGTTCCCTTCGGGGAACGGGCCTCATGCGTGTGCGTGGGGCGGCTTCGCGCGGGGCGGCTTCGCGCGCCCGCCGAGGGGGTGGTCCGCGTGGGTGGTTCCGTTCCGTGCGGGTGGCCTCGTTCCGCGCGGGGCGCTTCTACGGCGTGACGGTGATGTTGGTGAGCCCCTTGCCTCCGGTCACCGTGTTGCTGCTGTAGACGGTGGTCGGGCAGCTCGCGCCGTAGTTGGTGACGTTGATCGCGATCCGCTTGTCGCCCGTGGAGCCGGACAGGTCCGAGGCGTTGTCGCGGAACACGGTGCCGCAGCCCCAGCCCTTCTGCTGGGTGTGGGTCTCGTAACCGTTGTTCGTGGTACGCGAGCCCCGGTTGCCCTGGACCAGGACGTCGTTGCCCTTCACATCCACCCAGGAGTCGTCGTAGTTGGCGCCGGTCAGGCCGCTGCCGTCGAAGGTGTTGCCGATGACCCTCGCCCCGGTGGTGCCCTCCTTGATGTCGATGTTCTCGCCCCCGACTCCGGGACCGATCGTGTTGTTCAGGATCTGGACCCCGTCGCTCCGGTCGGAGAGATCCCCCGCCGTGCCGACGTACACCCCCTCGCCCATGCCGCTGCCGTCCTGCCCGGTGTCGTGGATCCGCGAGTTCTTGATGACGCCGTTCTTGCTGGACCTGCGGAAGTGGACGCCTTCCATGTCCAGATCGTGCACGGTCACGGAGTCGATCACGACGTCCGTGGCGGCGTCGGCCATGATGCCCTTCTGACCGCCGGTGACGGTGATGCCCCGGACGGTCCAGTAGGAGGCGCCGTTGAGATGCAGCCCGTAGCCGCCGCCGGCCGTGAGGACCGCCCTCGCGGAGCCGGTGAGGGTGATCCGGGCGGAGGCGGTGGCGAGGACCGTCGCCTTGAAGTTCCCCTTGTACGTGCCGTCGGCGAGGCGGATCGTGTCGCCGGGGGTGGCGGCGGCGAGGGCGGACTTGAGCTGGGCGGCGGTGCTCACGTCGACGACCTCGGCCGTGGTGGCCGTGTCCACGTCGGTGGTGGCCGCGGCCGCGGGGGTGAGGGAGGGGGCGCCGGTGGCGAGTGCGGAGGCCAGCAGGGCGGGGAGCAGGACGCGGGTGCGCATGGGGGGCCTTCCCGTCGGAGGAGTCCAGGGCGTGCTCGCCTCACGTCGCTCTCGGACATGAGCGCTTCATGTCGTTCGTACATGAACATGGGGTGGGTCCCTGAACTTTCGCTCAGTGACGGTAGGGATGTGGTGGGGGAGTGTCAAGGTATGGACCAGGGTTCGCGGCGGTGGCCGGTGCCGTGATGTGGTGTGAACTCGTCCGGCACACGGGCGAGTTCAGCGACGTGAACGCCAACGCCCTGGCTGGCGCCCCCTGATCGTGCCGCGGCGTGCGGGAGTCCTGGTGGAATCGCGAGGGGCCCGGCGGGCCGGCGGCGTGTGCCTTTCCGGTGGGGAGAGCGACGGCGCCCGGGACGCTCGCTCTCTCGCACGGGTTCTGGAGTGAACGGTCAGTGAACCGTCGCCCGAGGAGCCGCGGCCCGGGAATGCTCGTGTCCCGTCGGATGTTCTTGTCCAGGAACACGAGGAGGAGCGGTAACCGTGCCTGATCCGCAGAGTTTGTACGAATGGGAGCCGAAGGGGCTGGCCGTCGTCGACATGGCGCTCGCCCAGGAATCGGCCGGTCTGGTCATGCTCTACCACTTCGACGGGTACATCGACGCGGGTGAGACCGGCGAGCAGATCGTCGACGGCCTGCTCGAAACGCTGCCGCACCAGGTCGTCGCCCGCTTCGACCACGACCGGCTCGTCGACTACCGCGCGCGACGGCCGCTGCTGACCTTCCGGCGCGACCGGTGGGCGGGCTACGAGGCCCCGGTGCTGGAGGTCCGCGTCGTGCAGGACGCCACCGGTGCGCCGTTCCTGCTCCTCTCCGGGCCCGAGCCGGACGTGGAGTGGGAGCGCTTCGCCGCCGCCGTCGAGCAGATCGTCGAGCGCCTCGGTGTCCGCCTCGCGGTCACTTTCCACGGCATCCCGATGGGCGTCCCGCACACCCGCCCCGTCGGCATCACCCCGCACGGGAACCGCACGGACCTGATGCCCGGCCACCGCAGCCCGTTCGACGAGGCGCAGGTCCCTGGTTCGGCCGAAGCGCTGGTGGAGTACCGGCTGATGGAGGCCGGGCACGACGTCCTCGGCGTCGCGGCGCATGTGCCGCACTACGTCGCCCGCTCCGCCTACCCGGACGCGGCGCTCACCGCCCTGGAGTCGATCACGGCCGCGACCGGGCTGGTCCTGCCGTCCGTCGCCCATGCGCTGCGCACCGAGGCGCACCGCACCCAGACCGAGATCGAGCGGCAGATCGGCCAGGGGGACGAGGAACTCGTCTCGCTCGTCGAGGGCCTTGAGCACCAGTACGACGCGGTCGCGGGTGCCGAGACCCGGGGCAATCTGGTCGCCGAGCCGGTCGAGCTGCCGTCCGCCGACGAGATCGGCCGCGAATTCGAGCGTTTCCTCGCGGAGCGTGAAGGGGATGCCTGACCGTTCGTCCCGGGCCGCCTCCCTGGGGGCCCCGGTCGCGGCACTAGGCTGCCCGGCATGCTGAAAGTGGGCCTGACCGGTGGTATCGGTGCCGGCAAGAGTGAAGTGTCGCGGCTGCTCGTCGGCTACGGGGCGGTACTGATCGACGCGGACCGGATCGCGCGCGAGGTCGTCGAGCCGGGGACGCCCGGTCTCGCGGCCGTCGTCGACGCGTTCGGCACGGACGTGCTGACCGCCGAGGGTGCCCTGGACCGCCCGAAGCTCGGCTCGATCGTGTTCTCCGACGCCGACCGGCTCGCCACGCTCAACGCGATCGTCCACCCGCTGGTCGGCGCCCGTTCCGCCGAACTGGAACGGGCGGCGGGCCCCGACGCGATCGTCGTCCACGATGTCCCCCTCCTCACCGAGAACGGGCTCGCCCCGCTCTACGACGTGGTGGTCGTCGTGGACGCCGGTCCGCGAACCCAGCTCGACCGGCTCGTACGGCTGCGCGGCATGACCGGGGCCGAGGCCCGCGCCCGGATGTCCGCGCAGGCCACCCGGGAGCAGCGGCGTGCCGTGGCCGACCTGGTCATCGACAACGACGGCCCGCTGGAGGAGCTGGAGCCGCAGGTCCGCGCGGTGTGGGCGGAGCTGACCCGGCGGGCCGCGGCCAAGGGCTGAGGCGACCGCGGCCAACGGCCGGGACGGCCGCGGTCGTTGGGCCGGGACGAGCACCGAGGCGGCGGCCCGTGCCCGGCGTACGCCGTATCGGAACAGCGGGCCCCGGCCGGGAGTTGAGAACGGGGAGACGAAGGGAGGGCCTGATCGTGCCCGAGAGGACCCGGAGGCCGATTTGGTCGACTTCCGCGCCGCTGAGCACCTGCTGGCGGCTCGTGACCCCCGGGGCGCGGTCAAGCTCCTGGACTCGGTGATCGCGTGCCCGCGCGTTCTTCGCCGCAGCCCAACTGCGCGCGGCCGAGCTGGAATTCGAGCTCGTGCTGGAGCGTGAACCGGACAACGCCTTTGCGCACTTCGCGCTCGCCCGCACCTTCGAGCGGTCCGGCCGCTCCGAGCGGTCCGGCCGTCACTTCCGGCTGGCCGCAGCGCTGGATCCGAAGCCGGAGTAACTGGAGGCGGCCCGCTTCCGGACCGGGACCTGACGTTCCGGGAACGGCCGACCTTCCGGGGAGGACCGGCCTCCCGGCGCGGGCCGACGGCCCGGGAAGGGCACACGACGGGCGAGGGCGCCCGCCTGTCGTAGGGCCGCCGGGTCAGTGACCGTACCGTCCGCGTCCGCCGTGGTCGGGTTCGTACGGGGGGATGTCGCGGCCCGGCTGGTAGTGCGGGCCCTGGTGGATGTGGTGGATGATCACCACGATGTCCGCGAGGACCAGCAGGAACAGCAGGCCGCAGGCGGCGGCCCAGCCCGGGTGGCCGGCCAGCGTGAAGGCGGTCAGGCCGAAGACGGCCCAGGCCAGCCCCCATAGACTCAGGCACAGCCGCAGTCGCAGGGGACTACGGGCGGTCGTCGGTTCGTTACCGGTACGCATGGTGATCGCCTCTCCTACCAGGATGGACCCGCGACGGCGTTTTGGGGACATGTCGACACCGATCCGGGTCGGCAGCGAGTCGAGGGGATCATGCGTGAACGGCGCGTCATGGGAGGACCGCACAGGCCGCAGGGCGCGGGTGCGGGGCTGTCTGTTGGGCGGGGCGATAGGGGACGCCCTGGGGAATCCGGTGGAGTTCCTTTCGCTCGCCGGTATCCGGCGTGCGCATGGTGAGCACGGCGTGCGGGGGCTCCTCGCGGACGAGGAAGGCGTCGTCGGCCGGGTCACGGACGACACCCAGATGACCCTGTTCACGGCCGAGGGGCTGATCAGGGCCCACTCCCGGGCGGCGGCGAAGGGCATCGGCGGCGCCGAGACCGCGATCCTGCGGAACGCCTATCTGCGCTGGCTGGACACTCAGAATCACCCCGCCCCGCCGACTCGCGGCGGCGACGACCCGGTGCGGACCGGGCGGCTCAGGCTGGAGCCCTGGCTGTACGCGCGCCGGGCACCCGGCAACGCCTGCCTGACCGGTCTCGCCACCGGTCATGTGCCGGAGCCGGTGGCCCGGCTCGGCGGGCCGGGCCCCGTGAACACCGGGTCCAAGGGGTGCGGCACCGTGATGCGGTCGGCGCCGTTCGGCCTGGTGGGGGCGGATGCGGAGGAGGGTTTCCGGCTCGCCTACTGGTGCGCGCAGATCACCCACGGCCATCCGACCGGCGGGTACGCGGCCGGGGCGCTCGCGGCGATCGTCGCCCATCTCCTGGAGGGCGACTCGATGGCGGGCGCGGTGCTGCGGGCCATGGAACTGCTGGGCCGCCATCCGGGGCACGAGGAGACCACGGCGGCGTTGCGCGCTGCCGTGGACCTGGCCGCCGGGGGGCAGCCGACGGCCGAGAAGGTGGAGACCCTGGGTGCGGGCTGGATCGCGGAGGAGGCCCTGGCCATCGCCGTGTACTGCGCTCTGGTGCTGCCGGGCGCCGATCAGGTGGCGCAGGCGCTGCTGCTCTCGGTCAACCACTCCGGCGACAGCGACTCCACCGGGGCGGTCTGCGGCAATCTGCTCGGCGCCCGCCACGGCGACGTCCACCTTCCGCCGTCCTGGCTGGTGGCGACCGAGGGGCGCACGGTGATCGGCGGGCTGGCCGACGATCTGTGCCTGGAGTTCGAGCAATCGGTCGTGTGGCCCGCCGACCGCTATCCGATGTGCTGACGGAACCCGTCCGCCGTCCGCCGCACACACCGGCCGGGGAGCGGGGGTGTGCGGCGTTCGGCAACGGCCCTCCGCATGAGGGCCGGTGACGTCGGGTCGGCGGCCGGGGACCGGTGACCGCGGGGCGGTCGGTCGTGTCAGTCGGTCAGCAGCTTGGCGCGCAGCGCGGCCACCGTCGCGTCGTCGATCTTCAGCCCTTCCCGTACGTAGGTGTCGAAGTCGCCGTACAGGTGGTCCACCTCGGCGAAGGCCGCGCGCAGCCAACCGAGCTCGACGGCCTTCGGGTTGCCGGTGTACTGGTTGCTGGCGAGGAAGTCCGCCTCGACGGTGTCACGCGGGACACCGAGCACGGTGAGCAGGACGGCCGTGCCCCAGCCGGTGCGGTCCTTGCCCGCGCTGCAGTGGAAGACGGTCGCGCCGGAGCCGTTCGTGGCGACGGCGGTGAGCAGATCGCGGAACGCGTAGTCGGCGCCCACGAAGTCGACCATGAACGGGTAGCCGATGGACTGGCCGAGGTCGGACGAGCCGGAGAGCAGCCCGGCCGCGATGGCCTTGGCCAGGGTCGTCAGGGCCGAGTCGTGGAAGCGGAGGCCGTGGCTGAGCGACGCGACGTCCGCGACCTGGTACTTCACGCCCGCGGGCAGTCGGTCGGGGTCCTCGTGCCGTTCGATCGCGTTGCGCAGGTCCACGTCGAGGGTGACGCGCTGGGAGACCAGCCGCTGCTGCTCGGCGTCGGTGAGGCCACTGAGCTTGTTGGAGCGGTAGACCAGGCCGGAGCGCACCCAGTGGCCGTCGGTGGTGCGGTAGCCGCCGATGTCACGGAAGTTGCGGGCGGACTCGATGCCCAGCGAACGGTCGGCGACGACGAGGGGCGAGCCGCCGTCCGGCGTCAGCCGGAAGTACCAGCGTCCGGCCTCGGGGAGCGTCCCGGCGGGGACGGTCAGCGAGCCGGTGCCGGGCGCAGTGCCCACCGGGATGCCGGTGGTGGCGTCGGGGGAGGTGACGGCGGTGACGGTCACCGATCCGGCGGGGGACGACCAGGAGAGCGTGTGCCCGCCGTCCGCGGTGCGCTGGGCGGTCGCCGCGGTGAACGGCACGGCGGCCCGTACCGTGGCGGCGGCCCCCGCCTTCGGCGAGGCGTCCGGCGCGGCGGCGACGGCGGGCGGGACCAGGACGGTGCCGGCGAGCAGGGCGGCCAGGACGGCGGCGTGGGTGATGCGGTGCGTGCGCATGGTGCTCCTTGTCTGCGTTCCCGGGGGGAGGTCTGTGTCCCTGGGCGGGAGGTCGGCTTTTCCTGGAGGCTGGCGGTGTTTCCCTGTGCTGGAGCGGGGTGTCAGGATGCGGGGGCGGCGGTGCACGGTGTGTCGCCGCAGACATTGATGACACGGCCGGTGGTCAGGAAGGTGGCCTTCTGCTGACGGGCGGCCGACGAGTTGCGGGGATCGGAGTGCGGGTCGCGGCCGTACTGCGGCCCCGTGGGCGGGGTGTTGGTGACCGGCGGGCTGGGCGTACCGCTGTCCCACACCGTCATCGCGGAGCCCCGGTAGGGGAGTTGACCACGGCCGATGGTCCGGATGCCCCAGTACGGAACGGTGTCCGGGCTGCGGCCGGCCGTGAGCGCCGGGGTGAGGAGACGGGCGCCGATGGTGCGCGCCTCCACGTCGGCCGCCGTGTTCGCGACCTGGTGGTCCCCGTAGGCGATGTGCAGCAGGACCTGGTGGCGGTCGGTGAGATGGTTCGCGTACCCGTTGGTCTCGCCGCGGTCCCACACCATCTGGAACAACTGGAGGACGATCTGCTGCCGCAGCCTGTCCGGGTAGGAGAGGTTCAGGACCTGCTGGAACGGCGCGAAGTCCACGCTGCGATTCAGGAGCAGGCCGTAGTTCATGCCGGTCACACCGAGGACCGCGCGGCGGATGTCGGGCGAGGCGGCGACGAGGGCACCGCCGAGGATTCCGCCCTGGCTGTTCCCGTCGTACGCGATGCCGTGCCGGATGTCGACGAGCGGGCGTCCCTCGCTGTCGCGGAAGGCGGCGTCGGCGGTCAGCCCGTCGGGGTGGATCAGGGCGCGGGCCAGGAACAGGGCGTTGAGCATGCCCTGTTCGCTGCGTTCCGGAATGGCGGGGAAGAGGTTCGGGTCCGCGAGCGCGCCGAGCACCACGGGGACGTCCTCCTCGGCCATCCCGATCCAGTCGGTCGCGCAGAACGTGAAGCCGCCCTCCGCCGCCATCGCCTTGACGTTGCCCGCGCCGACCTCGGAGCGGCGGCCGAGAAGGCCGTGCCCGTACAGGGCGGGGCGGGAGGGGGTGCGGAACGCGGAGCGCGGTATTTCGCAGCGGAACTCGGCGACCTGGGTGTTCGAGGGGAGCCGCCGCGGGGTTCCGTCGCTGCCCCGGTCGAGGACGGAGCCGGGGGGTCCTCCCGGCGGGTTCAGGTACCCGGGCACACTGATCCGGCCCGTCACCTCCCGGGCGATCCTCGGGTCCTGTTCGGCCGTGAGGTCGGTGACACCGGTGACGGTGAAGGCGGGAGCGCGGCGGCCGAGCCGGCGGAACGCGTCGTCGCGGATGGTGAACAGGTCGCCGGTGAGAGAGCGCGTGCTCGCGACGGTGAAGTCCCAGGCGAGGTGGAGATCCTTGGACCCCACCCCGGCGCGGCGCAACGCCCTGAGAGCGGGGCGGAGTTGGTGCTGACGTGCGTGCAGCGGATCAGTGGTGGGGAGCGGCTTGCCGGCGACGGCGGCGAACGGCGCGGCGGCGGGGATCGTGTGCCCGGCGCCGTCCTTGAGCCGCCGCAGGGCGACGACGTAGTGATGGCCGTCGCGGAAGTTGCGGGCCGGGTGGATCAGCAGCGCGCGGCGTGCCGGGTCCGTCGCGTTCGCGTCCGACTCGACCCAGTACGGCCAGCGTTCGCCGGTCCGGGTGTCCAGCAGTACGACGGGTGCGTCCGGGGCGAGGGAGCGGCCGATGTCGGTGAGCGGGGCCGCGCCGGTCGCCGCCAGGTCGAGGCCGGGCACGTGGGCGATGAGCGCGGAGCCGGGGGAGAAGCCGTCGGACCGGTTCCAGGCCGTCGGGTCGATGGGAGGACCGTCCGCGGCCTTCGGCAGCCCCGCGGAGGTGAAGGCCACCCGGCGGCCGGTGTCGGTGCTCGGATCGGACCGCGTGTACCAGTCGTTGGGGAACGGCAGCAGGCACTCGGTGGGCGCCAGCGGATCGCAGCCCGGTCCGTGCGGCGCGCCGGCCTGTGCCTGCGGTGTGGCGTGCTGTGGCCGTAGTGGTGCGGTGAGGGCCTGTGACGATGGCGATTGTGGTGCGGTGGCGGTCTGTGCCGGTGGCGTGGTCGCGTGCGGTGAGGTGGCCCGTGCCGTCGGCGCGGTCGGCACGAGCGCGGCGGCGACGCAGAGCGCCACCGCCGCCGGCCCGCGCAGCAGTCGGTGCCGCAACGGGGTCAACTCCCCTGTATGCGGGCGCCGATGATGGCGGCGTAGTTCGCCTCGCCGTTCCGGTTGGGGTGCAGCGGGGCGGCTGCCGCGGTCGGGACGTACCCCTCGACCCACTTGTCCGACGGGGCCTGGCAGGCGTCGTGTCCCACGCTCGGCGTGGTCAGGTCGATGTACTCGGCGCCGTGCGCGGCGCTCTGCTCGGCGATCGCCGTGTTCATCCGGTCGACGCTGCCCTGCAGGAAGTCGGCGTCCACCGGGAGGACCGGCTGCAGCGGCCAGCAGCCGCCGGGCTTGATGTAGAGGCCGTACCCCGTGACGACCACCCGGGCATGCGGCGAACGCTGGTGGATCGTGTCCAGCACGACACCCAGCTTCGGCGCGAACTCCGCGATGCGCTGCGCCACTTGGTCCACGCCGCCCTCGGTGTACTTCTCCTTGCACGGGGTGGCGTTGGGGTCGAGGGTGGTGCACTTCTGCGCGATGCCGACGAGCCCGGCGTCGTTGCCGCCGATGGTCAGGGTCACCAGGTCGGTGTCCGGACGCAACGCGTCGAACTGGGGCGGGGCCGATCCCATCGGGATGTCGAGGAGCGAGAGCGACTGCTTCTCGGTCATGTGTTTCGACGCGGCGCCGCTGCATGTGACGTCCCGGAGCGAGGCGCCGAGCCGCGCCGCGAGTTCGTGCGGGTAGTTGTGTGTCGAACGTCCGCAGGCCACCGGGCCCGTGATGTCCGGGATGAGCGGACCGGAAGCCATCGAGTCGCCGAGCGCGACGTAGGACATGGGGCCGTCGGCGGCGGCTGCGGACGCCGGTGCCGCTCCGGTCCCCACAGCCAGACCGGCCAGGGCGACCGCACTCAGGAATGTTCTGATGGAACGACAGAAGCCCTTGTTCTGCGGTGAGTTCACAGATTTCCTCCGGCGGTGGGGGGTGAGGTGGGGCATGGCGTGTGACGCCGGTCATCATGCAGACTCGAGTGCCGTCGTTTAACTGGTGGGTAGCGCAGACTTCCACGGGAGAACTTGTGACGCGTGACAATCAGCGGCTCGTCGCGTGCGGTGAACGGCACGGCTCCGGGCGGCCGGATTCCGCCCCGCTGACCATCGCGGGCCGTCCGGTGGCCGCACGCCTGCGGGCCCGTGCCCCCGCCCTGACCGGGCGGGTCGTCGCCCGGCTCCTCTCCGACCTACCGGTCTACGCGGACCTTCCCCGCGAGGAGATCTCCGGCGACATCGCGGACATCGTCCAGCACAACCTGCGCCTCTTCGCCGACATCGTCGAGTACCGGCGTCATGCGACCGAGGCCGAACTGGCCCAGCAGCGCGACTCCGCGGCGCAGCGGGCGGAGGAGGGCGTCCCGTTGGACGCGATCCTCACGGCGTACCAGGTCGGCACGGCCATGTGCTGGCAGGAGACGGCGAAGGAGGCGCTGCCCGGCGATCTTCCCGTCGTCCTGGAGATCACGGACCGCATCATGGTGCTCCAACGGCAGTTGACGTCCGCCGTCAGCGGCGCCTATCTGGAGGCGCGGCGGATTCTCGACAGTCAGGAGCACGGCGGACGGCACGCCCTGATGGCCGCACTGCTGGCCGGTGAGCCGCTGGACCGCTTCACACACCCCACCGGGCCCCGCCCGGCCGCGCGGTACCTCGCGCTGACCCTGGCACTGGCACCGCACCCCGACGAACTGGCCCAGTCGTCGGGAGCGGGGCCGGGGTCTGGCTCTGGCTCTGGGGCTGGACCTGAGGCTGGGGCGGGAGTGGGCTCTGGGGCTGGGGGTTGGGCTGAGGCGGGAGTGGAGCCGGGGTCAGGGGCGGGAGCGGAGTCCGGGACGACCTCGGGGGCGGGGTCCGTCCTGACATCGGGGGCGGGAACCGGGCGAGGGCCGGGTGCCGGTGTCGCGGCCCGGCGCAAGATCCGCCGGATCCGTACGGTCCTGGACCACTACGCGGGTACGCCGGTGCTCACTGCCCTCGACACGTCCGGCGGCACGGTGCTGCTGCCTGTCGAGGAGCCGCCGGAATGGCATGGTCCGGGCGGGCTGTGCGCGCTGATCGACGAGGCGGCCCGTGCCGCCGGGGTCCCCGTCACGGCAGCGGCGGAGACCGTGGAACCGGAAGCCGTTCCGGCCGCCGTGGCCCGTAACTCCGAGATCGTCGACCTGGTCGCCCGAACGGGCCGCCCGCCCGGCCTGTACCGGCTCGCCGATGTCCTGCTGGAGTACCAGCTCAGCCGGCCCAGCGAGGCGCTGCCGGGGCTGGCGCGCCTGCTGCGGCCGCTGGAGACCAGGCCCGAACTGCTGCACACCCTGGAGACGTACCTCGAACTCGGTCTGGACCGGAGGACCACTGCGGCCGCCCTGCACATCCACCCCAACACCGTCGACTACCGCATCCGCCGCATCGACCGCCTGACGGGCCTCTCCCCGTCCCGTCCGGCCGACCTCCAGCACATCAGCGCGGCGCTGGTGGCCCGCCGCTCGGTGTGACGGAGCACCGCAAGAAGACGGAACACCGTAAGAGGGAGGAGGAAGAGGGGAAGGCGGTTGGTGGGAGGCGGGAGAACCGGCGGCGGCGAAGCGTACGGCGCGGGTCAGTGAACCGTACGGAAACTGTGCCACGGAGGCGCACTGGCGGCGTTGACGTCCGTGAGCTTGGTCGCGACGTACGTCGAGCCCGGCCCGGTGCAGTCGGGTGTGGGGTACAGGATGATGTCGACGAGGGTGCTGTTGCTCACCGCCTTGGCGCCCGCGGGGTCGAGCTTGTGGCAGCCCCGCACCAGCGGGCTGTGCAGCGTGACCGTGGCATCCCGCCCGGTCGTGTACGTGACCGGGCCGACCGCGGTCCGGCCGAGACCGGAGCAGCCCGCGACGGTGAGGGCCAGGAGCGTGGTCACGGCGGCGATGCCGAGACGGCGGCGTCGGTGATCGATCACGGGCATGGGCGGATCCTCGTCTGTCTCGTCCGGTCGTTCGTCGGCGCCATCGGATGCGTCGGCACCGCCGGAACCGGCGCGTGCCGACGCTGGCCACCCTGCCCGTCCGCCGGCGCCCCGGCATCCGGTGTGCGGCCGGGCGGGCGAAGGGGCCTCTCGTAGTTGATCCGGTTGTGGGCGTGTGGGCGTGGGGGCGCGTGTGGGCAGATGTGCTGCCACACGGATGCCTTCATATCGTCGGATACTGGGCATACCGTGGTATTAGGTGTTCCGGCTTTCAGGGGGCCCGTCATGGTCCAGGATCTCGTGATCGCGGTAGTGACGGCGGCCTCGGCGGGTCTGTTGTACCTGGCCGCGGCGGCCAAGATCGTCAAACAGTACGAGCGCGGAGTCGTGCTGAGGCTCGGCAGGCTGCGCGACGATGTGCGCGGGCCAGGATTCACCATGGTGGTCCCCGGTATCGACCGGCTGCGCAAGGTCAACATGCAGATCGTGACGATGCCGGTGCCGGCGCAGGACGGCATCACCCGGGACAACGTGACGGTACGGGTGGATGCCGTCATCTACTTCAAGGTGGTCGACGCCGCGAGTGCGTTGATCCAGGTGGAGGACTACCGGTTCGCGGTGTCGCAGATGGCGCAGACCTCGCTGCGGTCGATCATCGGCAAGAGCGATCTGGACGATCTCCTGTCCAACCGCGAGAAGCTGAACCAGGGCCTGGAACTGATGATCGACAGCCCGGCGGTCGGGTGGGGCGTGCAGATCGACCGGGTGGAGATCAAGGACGTCTCGCTTCCGGAGACGATGAAGCGTTCCATGGCCCGTCAGGCCGAGGCCGACCGTGAGCGTCGCGCCCGGGTGATCAACGCGGACGCCGAGCTCCAGGCGTCGAAGAAGCTCGCCGAGGCGGCGAGCGCGATGTCCTCCCAGCCCGCCGCGTTGCAGCTGCGGCTGCTGCAGACGGTGGTGGCCGTCGCCGCCGAGAAGAACTCCACACTGGTGCTCCCGTTCCCGGTGGAGCTGCTCCGCTTCCTGGAGCGGGCCCAACCGTCCGCACCTCAGGACGCGGCGCCCGGCTCGCAGCAGGCTCTCCGCCCCTCCCAGCCCTCCCCGCCCCCGACGCAGGCGCCACGCCCCTCGCCGATGCAGCGTCCCGCGCAGGCCCAGACCCAGCGTCCCGCACAGGCGCAGCGCTCCGCGCAGACACCACAGGCGCACCCGAGGCCGCGCCCGCCGCAGCGTCCGCCCGCTCCGCCTCCCGCGCCCCCCGCGTCCGTGTCCTCCGCGCCCGCGTCCACGCCTTCGCCGCCCACCGGGGCCTCGTCGGCGTCCCCGTCCTCCTCGTCCTCCGCGTCGTCGGATCCCACGCGACCTCCTCGTTCGAAGCCGTCGAAGCCGTCGAAGCCGCTCGCCCCGCACTGATCCGTCGATCCGGTCCCTTCGCACTCGTCGCCCCCGTTCCGGGACCGGCGCGGCGAACTGGCTGCATATGGCTTCCCACCTGCGGGAACGTCACCGCGAAGCCGATTGTCGGACCCCCCGCCTAGACTCGCAGGAGTCATGAGGATCAGGTGATCGAGACGACCGAAGCGGTAGGGGAGGGGGCCGATGACCACGGCACAACGCCAGCCGGACACCGACGCCTCCGTCGTCCGCCTCCTCGGGTGTGCCGCCGTGTTCCTGCCCGCGCCGTTGCCGAGGGACGGACGCGTCGCCTTCTGGGACCCTGACGGCGGCGCGCTCCCGCTCATGGATCGCTTGGATCCCGGGAGCGGGAGCGGAAGCGAGGCCGCCGCGGAGATCACCGTCGTCCGCAGGCACGGACAGCGGGGCGGAGCCCGTCGGAGCGCCGTGCCGGCGATCCTGCTGCCCGTGCCCGACGCGCTGCCCCTGCTCGTGCGTGCGCGGCACCACGGGCTCGCCCATCCCGCTACTCGCTGCTGGGGTGCCGCCGCGCTCCAGGCGCTCAATCTGGTGGCGCGCGGCAGGCTGCTCCCCGGCCTGACGGGTGACGACTTCGACGCCTGGCGGGCCGGTCCGCGTGACGCCGAGGACATCGCCCATCTGCGGGCCATCGCCGCCGCCATGCCGTCGGAGGGGTACGCGGTCCCGGTCCCGGACCGTACGCCGCTCCGGCTCCCCGACCCGGAATGGCTGCTCGGGGCGTTCCTCGACGCCGTGGCCGACACCCTGCCCCGCACGCCGGCCGCCGCCTACGCGATGGGCGCGCCCTTCGCGGCCCGAGACGCCCAGCACCTGCCCGGGGCCCGTGCCTGGGCCGTCGACGTGGCCGCCGGACTCGACGCGGGCGTACGGGTCTCGCTGCGCCTCGACCTGTCGGCCTGCGAACTCTTCGACACGGCCGATACGGCCGCCGTATCAGACACGACTGACACGGCCGTCGCGACCGACTCGGTCGTCCCGTACGGGACGACCGGCGCGGCCGAGGCGATCAACGCGGCTGGGAGGGGCAGCGCGACCGAGGCGGTCGACCCGCATGGGAAGGCCGGTGCGACCGAGGCGATCAGCTCCGCGCGCCACGCCGCCGCGGCGATCACCCAGGTGCACAGCCTGGCCGACCCGACCCATGTCGTCGACGCGGCCACACTGTGGCACGGCGGGGCGGGGGAGCCGTTCGGCCCGCGGGCCAGGATCGACGCCGTGCTCGCGCTGCGCCGGGCCGCTCGCGTCTGGTCGCCGTTGGAGCGGCTGCTGGATCAGCCGGTGCCCGATGTGCTGGCACTCGACGAGGACGAGTTGTACGAGCTGCTGGGCGAGGCCGGGACGCGGCTGGCCGCGGCCGGGGTGGGCGTCCACTGGCCAAGGGAGCTCGCCCGTTCCCTGACCGCCACCGCCGTCGTGCGGCCCGCGCCGGGCTCGGCCACCGACGGCACATCGTTCTTCGAGGCCGAGCAACTCTTCTCCTTCAACTGGCAGTTGGCCCTGGGCGACGAGCAGCTCACCGAGCAGGAGATGGACGTCCTCGCGGAGGCGCACCGACCCGTGGTCCGCCTGCGCGACCAGTGGGTCGTGGTCGACCCCGCGCTCGTCCGCAAGGCGCGCAAGCGGGAGCTCGGCCTGCTCGATCCGGTCGACGCACTCTCCGTGGCGCTCACCGGCAGCGCCGAGGTCGACGGCGAGCGGGTCGAGGCGGTGCCCGTCGGCGCCCTGGCCGCACTCCGCGCCCGCATCACCGCCGACACCACCGTCGTCGCCCCGCCCCCCGGCCTCGCCGCCAGACTCCGCGACTACCAACTCCACGGCCTCGCCTGGCTGGACCGGATGACCTCGCTCGGTCTCGGCGGCTGTCTCGCCGACGACATGGGGCTGGGCAAGACGATCACCCTCATCGCGCTCCACCTGCGCCGTGCCCATCCCGCGCCCACCCTGGTCGTCTGCCCCGCCTCCCTGCTGGGCAACTGGCACCGGGAGATCAACCGATTCGCCCCCGAAGTGCCCGTCCGCCGCTTCCACGGCACTGACCGCACACTCGCCGAGCCCGACGGCGGTTTCGTCCTCACCACCTACGGCACGATGCGTTCCAGCGCGGCGCAACTGGCCGGTCACAGCTGGGGGATGATCGTTGCCGACGAGGCCCAGCACGTGAAGAACCCGCACTCCTCCACGGCGAAGGCGCTGCGCACCATCCCGGCCCCGGCCAGGGTGGCCCTCACCGGTACCCCCGTCGAGAACAACCTCTCCGAGCTGTGGGCCCTCCTCGACTGGACCACGCCCGGCCTGCTGGGCCCCCTCAAGGCGTTCCGGGCCCGCCATGCCCGTATCGTCGAGAGCACCGGGACGGCAGCCGGGCTCGCCAACGACGAAGCGGTCGAACGGCTCTCCCGCCTGGTCCGTCCCTTCCTCCTGCGCCGGAGGAAGTCCGACCCCGGTATCGCGCCCGAGCTGCCGTCCAAGACGGAGACCGACCACCCCGTCTTCCTCACCCGGGAGCAGGCGACGCTCTACGAGGCCGCGGTCCGCGAGACGATGGGAGCCATCGAGGCATCGGAAGGCATCGCCCGACGCGGCCTGATCATGAAGCTGCTGACCTCGCTCAAGCAGATCTGCAACCACCCCGCGCAGTATCTGCAGGAGGAGCCGACCCGCCTCGTCGGCCGGTCGGGAAAGCTCGCACTGCTCGACGAACTCCTCGACACGATCCTCGCCGAGGACGGCTCCGTCCTCGTCTTCACCCAGTACGTGACGATGGCCCGGCTGCTCTCCGCCCACCTCGCGGCGCGGGCCATCCCCTCCCAGCTCCTGCACGGTGGAACGCCGGTGGCCGAGCGGGAACGGCTGGTGGACCGCTTCCAGTCGGGTGAGGTCCCGGTCTTCCTGCTCTCCCTCAAGGCGGCGGGCACCGGACTGAACCTCACTCGGGCCGCCCATGTCATCCACTACGACCGCTGGTGGAATCCCGCCGTCGAGGAACAGGCCACGGACCGGGCGTACCGCATCGGCCAGACACAACCCGTCCAGGTGCACCGGCTGATCGCGGAAGGCACGGTCGAGGACCGGATCGGTGAGCTGCTGAAGGCCAAGCGGGATCTGGCCGACGCCGTCCTCGGCAGCGGCGAGACCGCGTTGACCGAGCTCAACGACCGTGATCTGGCCGACCTCGTCTCGCTCAGGAGGCCGGAATGACACCTCCCCCGGAGGCATGTCGGCCCTCCACCGCCGATTCCCGCACCGTCGACTCCCGCGCCGAGCCCCGTCGGGTCACCGCTGCCGACCCGCGTGCCGAGGTTCGCCGCCTCGCCGCCGAAGCCCGTCGGCTGGCCGTCCCCGATTCCCGCCCCGGAGTCCGTCGCCCCACCGGTCCCGATCCTCGTTCCGAGGGCCGCAGGCCGACCGGCCCCGATGCCCGTACCGAGCCCCGTCGGAGCGTCGTCGGCGACAGCCGTTCCGCCGTTCGCCTGCGTCCCGGTCCGGACGATCTGCGCCGTACCTTCGAGGCCGTGCCGCCCCGCACATCCCAGGGCGACGACCCCTTCGCGGACAGCTGGTGGGGACGCGCCTGGGTGGACGCCCTGGAATCCCTGTCGATGGACGAGGCACGGCTCGCCCGCGGCCGTACGTACGCCGACAGCGGCAAGGTCGCCGCGATCACGGTCACCCCCGGTCGCGTCGTCGCCTACGTCCATGGCAGCCGTCCGCGCCCCTACCGCACCGAACTGCGCCTGCGGGTGCTGACCGACCCGGACTGGGACACCTTTCTCGACGCGGTCGCCGCCCGCCCCGGTCACCTGGCCGCACTGCTCGACAAGGAGATGCCGCACTCACTGGTCGACGCGGCGGCCGAGGCCGGTGTCGTGCTGCTGCCCGCCCCCGACGACCTCGACCCCGGCTGCACCTGCCCCGACCGCGGCCGGCCCTGCAAGCACGTGTCCGCGCTCTGCTACCAGATGGCCCGGCTCCTGGACGCCGACCCGTTCGTCCTCCTGCTGCTGCGCGGCCGCGGCGAACGCGAACTCCTGGAAGAACTGGGTCACCGCAACGCCGCGCACGAAGCCCGGGAACGCCCCTGCGCCGCCACGACACCGTCGGTGCCCGCCCGCGACGCCCTCGCCGGCCGTCCCCTCCCGCCGCTTCCCGCCCCGCTCCCGGTCCCGCAGCACCCGGGACAGCCGCCCGCGTACCCGGGCCTGCCCGGTGCCCGGGACCCGCTCGCCCTCGACCACCTCGCCACGGACGCGGCGGCGCGCGCACACACGCTCCTCATCACCGGCGTCGACCCGCTCGCCCGCCTCACCCCGTGGCAGGACGCGGTACGACTGGCCGCGGCCCGCCCCACCGCCGGGCTCACGGCGACCACCCGCGCCCTCTACCGTGAACTCGCGTACGCCACCGGCCGTACCCCCACCGATCTGGCCCGAGCCGTCGCCGCCTGGCGCCAGGGCGGTGCCGAAGGGCTGGCCGTCCTCGAAACGCCCTGGGACCCTCCGGCCGGCCCCTTCGACCGGGCCCGCCCCGCGCTCGCCGCGGCCGACTTCCCCCGCTTCCACCCTTGGCGCAACCGCCTCACGCACCCCGACGGAACACTTCAGCTCCGCTTCGGCCACGACGGCCGCTGGTACGGCTACGAGTCCGAGCCGGGTGAGGACGACTGGTGGCCCCGCGCCACTCCGGACATCGATCCTGTCGGCACGCTCATGGCACTCGGCGGAGGCTGACACCGCTTTTCCCGCCTCCGACTCGTGAGGCCGGGCCGCGCTCCGGTGCGGGCTCGTGCCCCGGGCCGCCCCGGCACGGCCCGTTGCGAAGCCGTGCCCCGGAGCCGGCCTTCAGCTCGTGGCGATATCGGCCTTCAGCTCGTGGCGATGACGGCGTTCGGTTCGTGGCGATGACGGCGTTCAGTTTGTGGCGATGACGAGGAGGACGATCAGCAGGACGGCGACGAGCGGCAGTACGATCAGACGCGCTTTGCGGAACGACTCGTCCTCCTGCTGGGACGCGGAGCGGTTCGCGCCGTGCGCCGAAGCCAGGTGCTCCCAGGCCATGTCATCGATCCTCTTCAGGGTCAGGAGCGACGGCGACCAATCGCAGTGCGTGCAGACCAGGAAGTCACGGTACGGGTCGTACCGGAAGTCGCGCTCCAGATCGACCGTGAACACCTGGCCGTCGGACGTCGTGGCTGTGTAGTGGCGTACCGGCGCACCCATGCGTATCGCTCCCCGTTCCGTGCCCGAGTTCCGTGACTGAGATCCGCGCCCGATTTCCGCGCCCGAGATCCGTGACTGAGATCCGCGCCCGGGAATCGTCCTGGACGCGGTCGCGGCACGCTACCCGACCGCTGCCCGGTCCGCCTTCAGCGCGGCGCCCTTCCGTCGCTCCGGCGAGCCCGCCCGCCCTCGCCCCCGGCTCGGGGCAGTACCGCGTCGACGATGTCCTGTGCGAAGCCGGGCGGTGGCGGTTCGCGGCGCAGCAGCACCCGCATCCACACCGCGCCTGCGACCAGATCGAGCAGCAGCATCGGGTCGGCGTGCTCCGGAAGTTCGCCGCGCGCGGTGGCGCGGACGAACACCGGCTGCTCGCGGGAGAAGCGGTCGGCGAAGAAGTCGCGGGTGAGGGCGGCGAGTTCGTCGTCCGGCAGGCCGGTGCCGGAGGTCAGGGCGCGGGCGACCGATTCGGTGCGCCCGTCGGTGAGTAGGGCGATGATCTGCTCGGTCAGGGCAACGAGGTCACCGCGCAGGCTGCCCGTGTCGGGGATGTCGACGTCCAGGGCCCGGGCGTGGACCAGGGCCGCCCGCAGCAGTGCGGGTTTCGACGGCCACCAGCGGTAGATCGTCGTCTTGTTGACCCCGGCGTCCTGGGCGACGGCCTCGATGGTGAGACCGGCGTAGCCGCGCTCCGCGAGATGGTGCAACGTGGTGTCGAAGATCGCCTCGGCGGCGCGCGGGCCCTTGCCGCGGCGACGGACCACGGTCGGGTCGGCCATGAGTACTCCTCAATATGCAACGCAACGTTGCGTTGCGCTATAAGGTGATGTCGTCATCGTACTGCGAAGCAGGGGGTTCGATATGGCGGAGACAAGGGTTTCGAAGACGGTGACCTGGGGGCTGCTCGCCGCCTGGGTGGCCAATGATCTGGAGGAGTTGGTCACCATGGCGGGATGGGCGCGCTCCGCCCGCCCCCGACTCCGGGAACGGTTTCCGAGGGTGCCCGAACGGGTCTGGGCGCGGATGGACCTCTCGCAGCGTGAAGTCGGCGTCGCCATCGGCCTCGTGGGCGCGGTCGTGGCCGCGGCCTCGGCGGACGGTGCGCGCACCGGCGGGCGGAGCCCGTTCTTCCGTACCGTGCTCGCCGGGTTCGGGCTGCACGGAGTCGCGCACATGGCCCAGTCGCTGGCGTACCGCGGCTACACACCGGGCGTCGCCACGGCGCCGACCGTGGTCGTCCCGTACTCGCTCTGGGCGGCGCGACGGCTGAGGGCGGCCGGCATCGGGATCGGCGCCGGCCGCGTGTCGGCGGTGGCACCGGTGCTGCTCCCGGCGGTCGTCGCGGGCGCCCACGTGATGGCACGCAGGATCACGCGCCCGCGCGGGTGAGGGGCCCGCACGGGTGGGAGTCCGCTCGTGCCCGCGCCAGTGTCCGCTCGACCGATCCGGCGTTCTGGTGGGTCCGGGTGATCTCGAAGCCCAGATCGACCAGGTGGTGGCCAACGCCCTTGTGGCACTTGCGGCCGTGGGTGCCGAGCCGTCCCAGGTCGTGCGGTCGGTGGTGTACGTGGTCGGCGACGACGGCGCGGTCCTGGGGGACGCCTGGCGCAGGCTCACCACCTCGGCCATCGGGGCCGCCTTCACCACCGCGAGCAGACTTCTGGGTGTCGCGTGCCTGGGCTTCCCCGGCCAGTTGGTCGAGCTCGACCTCACTGCCGCCCTGGCCGCACGGGCCGAAGGCATCGCAGGCACACCCTGACCATCGCCGACGGTGGACCGACGGGCGGCCCCGACAGCGGACCGACGGGCGGCCCCGGCGCGCAAGCCGACGGCGGTCCGATGCCGGGCCTGAGCCGGTCCGGGGGAGGTAGGTCCTTCGAACGAAGGTGCGGGAAACCGGTGGCAGTCGCGGACTTGACGCTGCTAGCTTTCTCGACGTGGCGAAACTCAATCAGATCATCGCAGTGGAGAAGGGCGTCAAGTCCAAGGCACACCAGGACCTGACGGCGGCGCATCACGGCCTTCAGAAGACCGGTCTGCTGGCCGGTATCTCCCGGACCTACCAGCCGAAGGACGAGGAGGGCGAGCAGTTGCCGCCCGAGTCGACCCTGGTGCAGGTCAGGGCCGAGGACGTGCTGAGGCAGACCGCGACGACGCTGACCCGCCTCTTCGATGTGACCGCCACGAAGGACTGGGCGAACTGCGCCGCCCGTGCGGATGTGAAGGTCGACGGGCAGGTGCTCGTGAGCGACGTGCCGGTGTCGTATCTGCTCTTCCTGGAGAAGCAGTTGACGGACATCAACACGTTCGTCCGCAAGCTTCCGGTGCTCGATGCCGCCGAGGCGTGGATCCAGGACCCGTCGACGGACTCCTGGAAGACCGAGCCGGTGCGGACGCTCCGTACGAAGAAGGTTCCCCGCAACCACGTGAAGGCGGAGGCGACCGACAAGCACCCGGCGCAGGTCGAGGTGTACTACGAGGACGTTCCGATCGGTTACTGGACGACCGTGAAGTTCTCCGGTGCCCTCCCCGCGCGGCGGGTCAACGAACTGCTGGACCGGGTGGAGAAGCTCCAGCAGGCCGTGAAGTTCGCCCGTGAGGAGGCCAACGGCGTGGAGGTCACCGACCAGCGGGTGGGTGATGCGATATTCGGTTACCTCTTCGGGTGACCGACCATGGACTCCCCGGCCGTCCACTACGGCCGGGGTGCGCGAGGAGCGCAAGCTGAAACTGAGGCTTGTCGTGACGACGCGGTTCCAGTGGAGGTTCGAGTCCTCCCCCCGGCACTCGGTGCGTCCGTCGCACCAACGGGCCGGGGTGGCCCAACTGGCAGAGGCAGACCGCGATCAATCTCAGACTCTTGCTCCAGGCTCAGCATTCGCCACCCATCGCCGAATCGCTCGGGCCCGTGCCCATGGGCGTCGAAATGCCGGTTCGACTCCGGCTCGGAGAGCTTCGGTCTCCGATGGTCTAAAGGCAGGACGCGACGACATAAACCTGACGCGGGTTCTTAAAAGTGTCGGCGTGCCGCATGGGTGGCACTCTCAGGGCCCGGGGGCCGGCTACGCCTCCGGGCCCGCTCCCGTTCCTGATCACGTGTGCGGCGCGTCCCGCCGCACACGCACCGCCTCCGGCGCACCGCACCCCGCCGACGGGGTGTCGCGTGCCGCCAGCGACACACCGCGCCCCGCGAAGAAGCGCTCGAAGTCGGGCAGCGAAAGGTCCGCGGCGCGCGTTCCGGCCGTCGTGCCGGACGGGTTGTGGAAGTGGACGCCGGTGCCGTCGGCCGTACGGGACGTCAGCAGCACCAGGTGCCCGCCCCGCCCCGGAGGAGACAGTTCCGGCCTCCGGATGCCGTAGTGCACCGACGCCAGGACCGTACGGCCGCCGTCCAGCAGGCCGAGGATCTCCCGCGACGACAAATGGCGGTGGACCGTGGCGTCGAGGTCGTGCACCTCCCGGACGTACTCCGCGAACGGGGCGTAGATCAGCCCCCGGATCACACCCTCCGCGTCCTGCGTGTACGCGCCGTACCGGACCGCCCCGTCGCGCAGTGCGAACAGGGAGGGGGCCCCGGTGCCGAGCGCCATGCGCAGGCAGGTCATACCGCACAGATGACCGGACCAGCGCGCGTACTCGTCCCGTGACGCGGCACCCGACTCCGCCCAGGCCGGGTCCGTCGCCGGATCGACCCCGCCTTCGACGATCGGTCCGACGAGGCCGGGCGAGGCGAACTGGGTGAGGACGGGAACACGGCATGCGGAGCAGGTCACCAGGGGCATCCGATCACTGGCGGTATCCGGTCAGGAAGCGGCCGATGCGGCTGATGGCCGCGTCGAGGTCGTCAGCGTACGGGAGTGTCAGGATCCGGAAGTGGTCGGGCCGCGGCCAGTTGAAGCCCGTACCTTGTACGACCTGGATCTTCTCCCGCAGCAGCAGGTCCAGAACGAATTTCTCGTCGTCGACGATCGGATGCACCTTCGGGTCGATGCGCGGGAACGCGTACAGCGCGCCCTTCGGCTTCACGCACGACACACCGGGGATCTCGTTCAGTTTCTCCCAGGCCCGGTTCCGCTGCTCGTGCAGTCTGCCGCCGGGCGCGACCAGCTCCCGGATCGACTGCCGGCCACCGAGCGCCGCCTGAATGGCGTACTGCGCCGGCGCGTTGGGGCACAGGCGCATGGAAGCGAGGGTGGTGAGCCCCTCCAGATAGCTGCGGGCGTGCTGCTGGGGGCCGGAGATCACCAGCCAGCCGGAGCGGAAGCCCGCGACGCGGTACGTCTTCGACAGGCCGCTGAACGTGAGGCAGAGCAGGTCGGGGGCGAGGGACGCCACGGTGTGGTGCTCGGCGTCGTCGTAGAGGATCCGGTCGTAGATCTCGTCGGCGAACACCATCAGGCCGTGCCTGCGCGCCAGATCGAGGATGCCTTCGAGGATCTCGCGCGGATAGACGGCGCCGGTCGGGTTGTTCGGATTGATGATCACGACCGCCTTGGTGCGGTCGCTGATCTTCGAGGCCATGTCCTCCAGATCGGGATTCCAGTCCGAGGCCTCGTCGCAGGCGTAGTGCACCGCCTTGCCGCCCGCGAGGGTCACCACCGCCGTCCACAACGGGTAGTCGGGAGATGGCACAAGGACCTCGTCACCGTCCTCCAGCAGCGCCTGGACGGCCATGGAGATCAGCTCGGAGACGCCGTTGCCGAGGAAGACGTCGTCGACGCCGACATCCGTCAGTCCCATCGCCTGGTAGCGCTGCACCACCGCTCGGCGCGCGGAGAGGATGCCGCGCGAGTCGGTGTAGCCGTGCGCCTGCGGAAGCATCCGGATCATGTCCTGGACGACTTCCTCGGGCGCCTCGAAACCGAACAGCGCGGGGTTGCCGGTGTTGAGGCGGAGCACGCTGTGGCCCGCCTCCTCCAGGGCGTTGGCGTGCTCGATGACCGGGCCCCGGATCTCGTAACAGACCTCGTCGAGCTTGCTGGACTGCCGGAATTCCATGCGGTGGCCTCCCCGACCTGATTGCGATACTTGGTTTTACCAAGCTCGGGCTTGGAAAGTCCAACAACATGTCTAGACTGCGTCGCATGCCACGTCAGCAGCAAGCCGCAACGCGTCCGCCCCGCCGCCGGAGTTACGACCAGTTCTGTGCCGCCGCACGCTCCCTCGATTCCGTGGGTGACCGGTGGACCCTGCTGATCGTCCGTGAACTGCTGGCGGGACCGCGCCGCTACACGGACCTCCACGCGGACCTGCCGGGCGTCAGTACGGACGTCCTCGCCTCCCGGCTCAAGGACATGGAGCAGAACGGTCTGGCCACCCGCCGCCGGCTTCCGCCGCCCGCCGCGGCCTCGGTGTACGAACTGACGGAACGCGGCCGTGGGTTGCTGCCCGTGCTCTCCGCGCTCGCCGAATGGGGGGTGCCCGCGCTCGACGAACGGCGGCCCACCGATGCCGTACGGGCGCACTGGTTCGCGCTGCCGTTGTTGCGCGTCCTGGACGGAATGACGCATGCGGGGGTCGTCGAAGTCCGCCTGGACGAGGGGGAGTTCCATGTGCGCGCCGGTGGCGGGGTGCCCGGCGCGGGAGGCGACACCGCGGACGTGGACGGCGGTGCGGGGGAGCCGTCGGTCGATGCGGCGGTGTACGGGGACGGCCCGGCCGCCCATGCGGATGCCCGCATCGCGCTCGACGTCGAAGCGTGTCTCGCGCTCGGACGGGGCGAGCTGACCCTCGCCGAGGCGGTCGGGAACGGGCGCGCCGAGGTGACCGGCGACGGACCGCTCGCCGCCGAACTCCGCGGGGAGTGAACGGCGGGCCGGACGCGGTGCGGTCCCGGCGCGGACGCGTTCGAGGGTGCGCGGGCGGCGACGCGAGGGCCGCGGCCGGTGGGGCTCGGCGGACGAGGGGTTCGGCGGGACAACAGGTGGGTAGCGTGGGGGCGTTCGAAGGACCAGGATGCCTCCGGATGGCCGAAGCGCCCGGAGCGGCCGGTACGTCCGGAGCGGCCGGCGCGCCCCGGTGTGCTGATGTGCTCGGTGTACTCACGTGCTGATGCGCTCGAAGCGTTGCGGCTTCCGGATGCCGAGGCGAGGAGTCGTACGTGAGGATCTGCGGACAGCGCATCACCGGCGGATGGCGGGCAAGCGACGCGCAGCGCGCAACCGGCGGACAGCGCGCAATCGACGGACGGCCGGGAAGCGATGGACGGCGCGGTCGTACGGGAGCGTGGATGCGACGGGGACGAGGAGCGCGCCTTGCCCGGGTCCTGGTCACGGGCGGCTGCGTGGCCGTGCTCGGGTTCGCGTCGTCGTCGGCCGTGGCCACCCCCGGCAGCGGTGTGAGCGGCACGGTGGTCGCGAAGGGCACGTCGGCGGGGAAGCTGAAGGTGAAGACCCCCGACGGCCGTACCGATGTGACCTTCCGGACCATCACGGTCGAGCCCGGCGGTTCCACCGGCTGGCACACCCACCGCGGTCAGCTGATCGCCGTCGTCAAGTCCGGGACGCTGACGCGCACGCTGCACGACTGCTCGGTCGAGGCGACGTCCGCCGGTTCGTCGTTCATCGAGCCCTCCGGAGCCCGTCACCGCCATATCGGGCGCAACCTGGGGTCGGAGCCCGTGGTGCTGTGGGTGACCTACCTGCTGCCCGAGGGCAGCGAGCTCTCCGACGACGCTGAGGCGCCGGACTGCGGCACGACGTAGTGGCGTGTCCGAGGGGGTCCGGATCCGGTGCGGAGCGTTCGCGTGTCCCTCGCCCGACCGGATCCGGCGCACCGAGCAGGAGCGATGACGGTGGCGCGCGGTTCGAAGTGATGCGATGCGATGCGATCCGACGGGACGTACTCGACGCGATCGGACCCGACGCGATCGGACTAGAGGTGACCGGACTACACGCGACCGGAAGCGACGCGGTCGGACTTGATGTGACCGGAAGCGACGGGACCGGAAGGGACGGGGCTCGACGTGACGGCCTCCGGCGTGATGCGATTCCGCGTGATGCGATTCGAAGCGATCACCTGGGAGCGGCTGGCCGAGTCGTTGGCCGCGCGTGCCGACGGCCTGGAGTCGTCAGGTGCCGGCCCCTGGACGAGGATCGCCGTCGACGGGCCTCCGGCGGCCCGCACGGGTGAGCTGGCGCAGAAGGTCGCAGAGGCACTGCGGGTCCGGGGACGTGCGGTGCTCGTCGTGTCGACCGAGGGATTCCTGCGGCCGGCGAGCCTCCGGTACGAGTACGGCAAGGAGGACCCCGACTCGTATTTCAGCGGCTGGTTCGACACGGGCGCGCTGTGGCGCGAGGTGCTCGGCCCGCTGGAGGCGGACGGCAGCGGGCGGGTGCTGCCCGACCTGTGGGATCCCGTGACGGACCGGGCCACGCGCAGTCCGTACCGGCTCCTGCCCGAGGGAGGCGTGTTGGTGGTGCACGGTCCGTTGTTGCTGGGGCACTGGTTCCCGTTCGACCTGAGCGTCCATCTTCGGTTGTCGCCGGGCGCGCTGCGGCGGCGCACAGAGGAGAGTGAGCGCTGGACCCTGCCCGCGTTCGCGCGGTACGAGGAAGAGGTGGCGCCCGGCGATCGTGCGGACGCGGTGGTACGGGCCGACGACCCGCTGCGCCCCGCGTGGACCGGATGGCGGCGGAACGAGTGAAGAGTGGCGGGCGGGAGCCACCCGGCGACGGCGGGGCATGCCACGTCCCGGTCCGCAGGCAGCCTTCGCGGGTCCGGCCGTTCGACACCCCGCCCGACCGGTCGTCGGGCAGCCTTCACGGGCCCGGGCGGCCGCCCACCCTGGTGACCGCCTCGGCCCCCGAACGACAGCCCGCCGCCACGGCCGAGGCGTCGTCAGACCCCGACAGCAGGGCAGCGAGGAGGCCGCCGGTGAACGCGTCGCCCGCGCCCGTCGAGTCCACCGCCCCCTGTACCGGAACGGCCGGAATGCGCCTCGTCACCGTGCCCGACACGGCCAGCAGCGCGCCGCCCTCGCCGAGCGTGACGACCACCCGGGGCACCCGGAGGCTCAACTCGGCCGCGGCGTCCGCCGGTTCCTTGAGCCCGGTGAGCAGGTGGGCCTCGTCCGTGTTGGGCAGCAACAGGTCCACACCCTCCACCGCGGTCAGGAAACGGTCCACGCCCAGTTCGGCGAGAAATCCGGCCGAGGCCGGGTCGACGCTCACCGTGATCCGCCGCCGTCGTGCCTCCCGCAGCGCGAGCAGAACGGTCGCCCTGCTCGTCGCGGCGAAGAGGAGATACCCGGAGAGGTGGAGATGACCGATTCCGTCGAGCATCGACGGCGACCAGTCGCCGGGGGAGAGGCGCAGCACGGCGCCGCTGTCGGTGAGGAAGGTGCGCTCGGCGGTGGAGTCGACGAGGGCGACGACGGTGGCGGTCGGTGCCTCGTCGTCGACGGCCAGCAGGCACCGCACGCCCGCCCGGCGCAGCGCGTCCCGGTGCCAGGCCGCGCTTTCGGCGCCGACCCGTGCCAGCAGCCGTACGTCGCAACAGCCCGAACGCGCCGCCCAGCAGGCGACGTTGGCGCCCGCGCCGCCCGGCAGGGTGCGGATCAGGGCGGCGGTGTCCGTACCGCGGGCCAGCTCCTTCGTATGCCGTGCCACCACGTCGGTGACCACGTCTCCGATGACGAGAAGCCCGCCGCGGGCCGTCGACCGGCCGTCGGGCGCCGGTACGGCACGGGAACCCATGGGCGCCGACGCGGTACCGGGAGTTGTGGGCGTCGGCACGGCGGAGATTCCCGCACGTCCCGGTCCGGCGCCGGACCTCGCGCGTTCCGGACCGGTCCTGGTGCTCGCGCCGTCCGACGCGCAGGCCCTTGCCATACCTCCGGGTTCCGTCGCGTCACCTTCCGGTCCGGCCGCTTTTCTGGTGCCTCCTGGTCCGGCGACGCTCCCCGTACCTCTCGGTCCGGCTCCGTTCACCGCGTACCGTCGCGGCGCGTCGTGTTCCGGTCGTCGGAGTGCTCCGCCGTGTCGTGTGCGCGGGCCGTCCACGCGGTGGCGATCCGGGCGGCGAGCGACACGTTTCCGCGTACGGCCGCCAGATTCGCCTCCAACGAGGCCCCCTCGGTCCGTCGCATCAGCCTGTCCAGCAGGAAGGGGGTAACGGCCTGGCCCACGATGCCGCGCTCCCGGCAGGCGTCGAGGGCCTCCGCCAACACGCGGTCGTGAAGCCCGGGATCCAGTTGGTCCCGTACGGGCACGGGGTTGGCGACGATCAGTGCGGAGGCGGGGCCGTCCAGCGCGTCCTGGGCCCGCATCACCTCCGCGACCTCCTCGGGTGTCCGCACCGTCCAGTCGACCGGTTCGCCCGAGCTGTGCAGGTAGAAGCCGGGGAAGTGCTCGGTGTCGTAGCCGAGGACCCCGACACCCAGCGTCTCCAGCCGCTGAAGGGTGGCGGGGACATCCAGGATCGACTTCACCCCCGCGCACACCACCGTGATGCCGGTCCGTGCGAGGAGCCGCAGGTCCGCCGACTCGTCCTGGGTCCGTGTCCATTCCCGGTGGACGCCCCCGAGCCCGCCGGTCGCGAAGACGCGCAGTCCGGCGCGGGCGGCGAGGAACGCCGTCGCGGACACGGTCGTCGCTCCGCTCGCGCCCGTAGCCAGGGCCGGGGCGAGATCGCGGTGGCCCAGTTTGCGCATCGCCGGATCGGTGGCGACCCGTTCCAGCGCGTCCTCGTCCAGGCCGATGTGGGTCCTTCCGTCGAGCACGGCGATCGTGGCGGGCACCGCGCCCGCGGCCCGTACCAGTCCTTCGAGCTCTTCGGCGACCCGCAGGTTGCGGGGACGCGGCAGGCCGTGGGCGATGACCGTCGATTCCAGGGCGACGACGGGCTGGTGCGTGGCGAGAGCCGCCCTTACCTCGGTGGAGAGGACGGGGGTGTAGGGGTGCGCGGCGTCCGACGCAGTCAATGACATGTCCACATCCCTGTCGCGGGTGTGCCGTCCTCAAACGTACGGACGCTCCGGCCTCCCCATGCGCGTGCTCTTCGGGCGCTCTTCCGGCCCTGGTGGCAAGAAGCTTTCGATCCTGGTGGTGAAACGTCGGGAAGGGGCCGCTATGGTGACCGGCCATGACTACACATGATCAGTCTCCGGCCTCGTTCGTCGTGCACATTCCGGACGTGGAACTCGAACCCGAACCGCTCGACCCTGCTCAGATCGTCTCGGGCGAACCTGTCGTGACGGGCAAGGTCCTGTGGGAATCGCCCGACGGCAAGCAGGTGCGCGGCATCTGGCAGATCACGCCCGGCGTCGTCACCGACACGGAGGCCGACGAACTGTTCGTGGTCGTCAGCGGCCGGGCCACCGTGGCGGTCGACGGCGGGGCGACGCTGGAGATCGGGCCGGGGGACGCCTGCGTACTGCGTGAGGGCGACCGCACGACGTGGACCGTGCACGAGACGCTGCGCAAGGCGTACCACATCTGCCTCTGAAGCCCTGAAGCCCTGAAGCCCTGAAGCCCTGAAGCCCCTGAAGCCCCTGAAGCCCCTGAGGTCCCTGAGGCCTCTGAAGCCTCTGCAACTTCTGAAGTTGCTGGTGGATCGGCGATCATTCCCGACACTTCGGTCGAAGCCGCGCCGATGGTGACCTCGCACCGCCCGTGGCACCCCCGCACCGACCGCGAGGGCGCCCGGAACGTGAGGTCGCTCCGCTCGCGAGGCTTCACGGGCGACTCCGAGGCGTCGGCGATCGTTTCGGTGAGACGTCAGTGCTCGGTGGCGGGCGGCACGGGTGCCGTGGGCGCCGACGCGCCGGGCGCCGGGGTCGCGCCGGGCGCCGGAGTACCGGGCGCGTCGGGGGGCGGCGTCCCTGGTGTTTCGTGCGCGGTGGGCCGGGCGAGGGACCGGCGCAGCGCCATCGCCGCGAGCGGGAGCAGCAGGCACGCCGCCACCGCGTTCAGCCAGCCGTAGCCGGCCCGGGCGACGATCAGTCCGGCGATGGCGCCGCCGACGCCCGCCGCCGTGTTCATGGTCAGGTCCGAAAGCCCCTGCACGGCGGCGCGGGCGGGCTGCGGTACGGAATCGGTGAGCAGTGCCGAACCGGAGACCAGCCCGGCCGACCAGCCCAGGCCCAGCAGGAACAGGCCCGCAGCGGTCCGGCCGTGGCTGGCACCTGCGGTGCCGGCCAGAAGCGCGGCGCAGGAGAGCAGCCCGATCGCCAGGCCGATCACGGCCAGTCGGCCGAAACGGTCGGACAGCCAGCCCATCACCGGGGAGAACGCGTACATCCCCGCGATGTGGCCACTGATGACGAGCCCGATCAGTTGGAGTCCGGCGCCGTGGTGGCCCAGGTGGACGGGCGTCATCACCATGATCGACACCATCGCGGTGTGCGACACGGCCACCGTCACCAGAGCCAGGCGCGCCCTCGCCGATCCCCGGACCGCCGTGAATCCGGCCCGCAGCGACCGGCCCGCGGGAGACGTCTCGTCCTGCGGAGCCAGGGCCCGAGCGGTCAGCAGCGGGTCCGGTCGCAACAGCACCGCGACGAGCAGGGCGGCGGACAGGAAGATCGCGGCCGCGAAGAAGAACGGGCCCGCATGCTCGGATATCGCCGTGCCGCGGAAGAGCCGTCCCACCGGGGCCGCGATGTTCGGGCCGAGAACCGAGCCGATGGTCGTGGCCCAGATGACGGTGGAGATCGCCCGCCCCCGGCGGTCCGGCTCGACCAGATCAGCGGCGGCGAACCGGGCCTGCAGATTGGCCGAGGATCCGGCACCGAACGCGGCCATCCCGAACAGCAGCAGCGGAAAGTTCTCCACGACGGTCGCCACGACCACGAGTCCCGCGCCGAGGGCACCGATCAGATACGCGAGTACGAGACCCGGGCGCCGGCCGCGCGAGGTCATCAGTGCCGCCAACGGCAGCGAGAGCAGCGCCGTGCCCGCCACCGACGCCGTCGGGGCCAGACCCGACAGGGCCTCGGAACCGCTCACCTCGGAGGCCAGGACCGGTGCCAGCGCGATACCGATGGGCACGCCGAGGCCACCGAGTATCTGGCTGGCTATCAGCACGGCGGACGTTCTGCGTCGCAGCGCGGGAAGATCGTCGGCGGAGACCCGCTCCGCGGGCCGGGCGGGCCGGGTGGATGTGTCAGGAGCATCGAGGGGGTTGGTCACTGACGCAGTGTGCCAGCCCGCACACGGGTACGAAATACGACCGTGCGACGCGGGCGTGGAACGGGGACGTGCGCGATCGGGCTCCGTACGGCGTACGGCAGGGCGCGCGGCTTCACGCACCCGGAGCGAAGCACGGGAACCAGCCGTTCAGGAGTGCCGGAGCAGGGGCGCGCCGGAGCACGTGAGCGGAAGGTGGCGGCCCGCACCAGGACGTCAGAACAGCGGCTGCGGCAGCACGCCTTCGAGGGCCAGCAGCTCCCGCTTGGTGTCGAGCCCGCCGCCGAACCCGCCCAGCCCGCCGTCGCTCTCCACCACCCGGTGGCACGGCACCACCACCGGCAGCGGATTGGAACCCATGGCTGCCCCCACCGCCTGTGCCGCCCCCGGCTGCCCCACGCGCGCGGCCAGGTCGCCGTAGCCGACGACGGTCCCGTACGGCACGCCCACCGCCAGTTCGCGCAGCACCTGGCGGTTGAAGCCGGAGGTCAGCGACCAGTCCAGTTCGAGCGAGAACTCCCGCGACGAACCCGCGAAATACGCCGCGAGCTCGCGTATCGGCCCGGCGAGCCGTGCGGAACCGGGATTTTCCACCGGTTCCGCACCGAGCCGCGCCCGCAACTGTGCGAGTGCCCTCTCCCGCACCTCGGGGCGGGCGTGGAACACCACGTTCACCAGCCCTGTACCGGTCGCGGCGAGCAGCAGCGGGCCGATGTCGCTCTCGACGACGGCCCACTCGACAACCCCGTTGCTGTTCATGGGAACCACCGTACGACCGACCACTGACACCGGCGTCCGGCCCCGGCTGGCACCGGCCCCCGGCCCCGGCCCGGCGGACCGCGGCCCGCCGGTGCGCGCCGCGGACAACCGTGCGACCGCCATCGAGCAGTGCGCGCCGCCGTCCGCCGCTGCGCGCCGCCGTCAGCCCGTTGCCTGGCGCACGACGTCCGGCCTGTTCGTGATGATCCCGTCGACACCGAAGCTCGCCGCCCTCACCGCGTTCGTCGCGTCGTCGACCGTCCAGGTGTTGACCCGGAGCACCTTGCCGTGGGCGCCCTTCAGGGCGTGCACCGCCTCCACGTAGTCCGCCGAGACCGACGTGAACGAGGGGTTGATCTGATCGGTGAACGCCGCGTACGAGGGCAGATCGGCCACCGGAGGCGTCCCGAGGAAGCCGGTCGTGACGTCCGGTCGCTGCTGGTGCACCCGCTTCACGCTGTCTGCGCCGAAGCTCTGGACGACGAGCCTGTTCCTGACGTGCGCGCGGTCGAGCCACCCCTTCTGGCGCAGCACCAGAAGAGTCTCCCTCTCGATCCCCGGGTAGATCTCCGGGCTCTTGATCTCCAGCAGCAGCTTCTGGTCGTTGCGCTCGACGCGCTCCAGGTACTGCGTGAGGGTCGGTACCCGGGTGCCGGTGAACTGCGGACCGAACCAGCTGCCCGCGTCCAGTCGGGCGATCTCGGCCGCCGTGAAGTCCCTGACCGCCCAGGGGGAACGGTCCGGGAACACCTCCTCGGCATCGGTGGTCCGTCTCAGATCGGTGTCGTGCATGACCACCAGCACGCCGTCGCGGGTCAGCTGGACGTCGTTCTCCACCCAGTCGAAGCCGAGCGCGTCGGCCTTGTCGACGGCGGCCAGGGTGTTCTCCGGAGCGTAGGCCGAAGCACCCCGGTGGGCGAAGACGACCGGAGCGACCGCGTCGGCCGGGGTGACCGCGTCGGTCGAAGTGACCAGGATGGTGAAAACGGTCGACGCAGCCGGGGCGGCCGAGACGATCGGGACGGACGAGAGGGCCGAGGCGGCCGGGTTGAGCGGTTCGGTGACGGGGGTCCGGGCGCCCCCGGCCCGTAAATCCGTGACCGGGCTCGTTCCCGTGGGGTCGGTTGTGACCGTGGGCCCACCCGTGGTCCGCGCGTCGGCCGTGGTCCGCGCGTCGGCCGTGGTTCGTGCGTCGGCCGTGGTCCTTGCGTCGGCCGTCGATATCGGCAGCGCGCCGACGCCCAGCAGGACGGCGGCGACGAAGGCGGTTGCGGTACGTGCGTGCACGTGTACTCCTCGCGTCGGAGTTACGGACGGGCCGAGAGTGCCAGTGGTGACCCGGCGGGCGACAGACGAAGGACGGCCACAACCCGAGGCCACCGTCGGGACCGGGTCACGGGCCGATCTCCATGTCGATAAAATGCAGCTCTTCTGTTTGTTTGCCGGGCCTCGCGGCTTAGGGTCACCCCCGGACCCGGGCTTCCGCGAAGGGCGTACGAGCATGCAGGGCACGATCGATGGTTTCAGCTACGGCGCGGTGACGCCCGTCGCGGCCTTTCTGATGGCCTGCCTCGGCGCGGCCCTCGGGCTGCGCTGCACGACCCGTTCGCTGCGCACCGAGCGTTCCTTCAAGGCCGGCTGGCTGGCCCTCGGCGCGACCTCCATCGGCTCCGGCATCTGGACGATGCACTTCGTCGCGATGATGGGCTTCACCATCGACGGGGTGACCATCGGCTACGACAAGCCGATCACCTTCGCCAGCCTCGCGGTCGTCATCGGCATGGTCGCAGTCGGCATCTTCGTCGTCGGATACCGGCGGGCCACCCGCATGGCGCTGGTGACCGGCGGCACCATCACCGGGCTCGGCATGGCCACCATGCATTACCTGGGCATGGCCGGAATCCGACTGGAGGGACGGCTCGAGTACGACACGCTCACCGTGGTGCTCTCCGTCGTGATCGCCGTGGTGGCCGCCACGACCGCGCTCTGGGCGGCCGTCTCCGTGCAGGGCTTCCTGGCCGGTCTCGGTGCCAGCGTCGTCATGGGCGTCGCCGTGAGCGGCATGCACTACACGGGCATGGCCGCGCTCAGCGTCCATCTGCACCCGGCCGCCCTGACCGGCGACGCCGCCACCGACAGCTCGACCGTGCCCCTCCTGCCGCTGCTGGTCGGCCCCGGCTGCTTCCTGCTGCTCGCCGCCGTCGTCGTGATGTTCGACCCCCTGATGGTGATGGGCACCCCGGACTGGAACGACACCAGGACCGGGAGCGGGGCCGACGGACCGGCCGGAGGCCCGGCGCGGCGGCAGGTCCCCAGCTTCGGCACGTACGCCGACCCGGCCTCGTTCCACTCCCGCCCGCGCGACCCCGCACCGCCCGGAGACTGGTGACCCCGGCCCGGTGCCGGCCGCGGGTTCCGGGACCGGCGTGACGGTCGAGCCGACCCGGTTGTCAGCGGGGGGTCGTACCGTGGTGTCATGCGGCCCGTTTCGAAGATCGAACGTTCGGTGGCGCCTTTCGAGGTCGTCAGTCCCTACCAGCCCAGCGGCGACCAGCCCGCGGCCATCGCCGAGCTGGACCGGCGCATCCGCGCGGGCGAGAAGGACGTCGTCCTGCTCGGCGCGACCGGCACCGGCAAATCGGCGACCACCGCCTGGATGATCGAGAAGCTGCAGCGCCCCACCCTCGTGATGGCGCCGAACAAGACGCTCGCGGCCCAGCTGGCGAACGAGTTCCGCGAGCTCCTGCCCAACAACGCCGTCGAGTACTTCGTCTCGTACTACGACTACTACCAGCCCGAGGCGTACGTCCCCCAGTCGGACACCTACATCGAGAAGGACTCCTCGATCAACGAGGAGGTCGAGCGGCTGCGCCACTCCGCGACGAACTCGCTGCTCACCCGGCGCGATGTCGTCGTGGTCGCCTCCGTCTCCTGCATCTACGGCCTCGGTACGCCGCAGGAGTACGTGGACCGGATGGTTCCGCTCAAGGTCGGCGACGAGATCGACCGCGACGAGCTGCTGCGCCGCTTCGTCGAGATCCAGTACACCCGCAACGACCTCGCGTTCACCCGCGGCACGTTCCGGGTCCGCGGCGACACCATCGAGATCTTCCCGGTCTACGAGGAGCTCGCCGTCCGCATCGAGATGTTCGGCGACGAGATCGAGGCGCTCTCCACCCTCCACCCGCTCACTGGCGAGGTGATCAGCGAGGACCAGTCCCTCCACGTCTTCCCCGCCAGCCACTACGTCGCGGGCCCCGAGCGCATGGAGAAGGCGGTCAACGGCATCGAGCGGGAGCTGGAGGAGCGCCTCGCCGAGCTGGAGAAGCAGGGCAAGATGCTGGAGGCCCAGCGCCTGCGGATGCGTACCACGTACGACATCGAGATGCTCCGGCAGATCGGCACCTGCTCCGGCGTCGAGAACTACTCGATGCACTTCGACGACCGCTCGCCCGGTACCGCCCCCAACACCCTTCTCGACTACTTCCCCGAGGACTTCCTCCTCGTCCTCGACGAGTCGCACGTCACCGTGCCGCAGATCGGTGCCATGTACGAGGGCGACGCGTCCCGGAAGCGCACCCTCGTCGACCACGGCTTCCGGCTGCCCTCCGCGCTCGACAACCGCCCGCTGAAGTGGGAGGAGTTCCTGGGCCGGATCAACCAGACGGTCTACCTCTCGGCCACCCCCGGAACGTACGAGCTGTCCCGGAGCGACGGCTTCGTGGAGCAGATCATCCGTCCCACCGGCCTCGTCGACCCGGAGGTCGTCGTCAAGCCCACCGAGGGTCAGATCGACGACCTGGTGCACGAGATCCGCAAGCGCACCGAGAGGGACGAACGCGTCCTCGTCACCACCCTCACCAAGAAGATGGCCGAGGACCTCACCGACTACTTCCTGGAGCTCGGCATCCAGGTCCGCTACCTCCACAGCGACGTGGACACCCTGCGCCGTGTCGAGCTGCTGCGCGAGCTGCGCTCCGGCGAGTACGACGTCCTGGTCGGCATCAACCTCCTGCGAGAGGGCCTCGACCTCCCCGAGGTGTCGCTCGTCGCCATCCTCGACGCGGACAAGCAGGGCTTCCTGCGCTCGGGCACGTCCCTGATCCAGACCATCGGGCGCGCCGCCCGCAACGTGTCGGGGCAGGTCCACATGTACGCGGACACGATCACCCCGGCGATGGCGCAGGCCATCGACGAGACCAACCGTCGCCGCGAGAAGCAGATCGCCTACAACACCGAGCGCGGCATCGACCCCCAGCCGTTGCGCAAGAAGATCAACGACATCGTCGCGACGATCGCCCGCGAGGAGGTCGACACCGAGCAGCTGCTCGGCACCGGCTACCGCCAGGCCAAGGGGGCCAAGGCCCCTGTCCCCGCACTCGGTGCCAAGGCGTCCGGCTCCGGGAAGAAGACCACCGCCGTGGTCACCGACCGGCCCGCCACCGAACTCGCCGGGATCATCGAGGAGATGACCGAACGCATGCGGGCGGCCGCAGCGGACCTGCAGTTCGAGGTGGCGGCCCGGTTGCGCGACGAGGTCGGCGAGCTGAAGAAGGAGCTGCGTCAGATGCGGGAAGCGGGTCTCGCCTGACCGCCATGCGGTCGATGTGTTGCAGGACCGACACAAAAACACCTCGAGCGGCCTCGTTGTCAGTGCGACTGCGTAGGGTGCTGAGAACACCGCGCACGGATGGTTGCGGGGCAAGCCGAGAGGGGACAGCGCGTGACGGTCAATATGACCAAGGGCCAGGCCATCAGCCTGCAGAAGAGCGACGGGGGAACCCTGACCGCGGTGCGGATGGGGCTCGGCTGGCAGGCGGCACCGCGCCGCGGCCTGTTCGGTTCGCGCACGCGAGAGATCGACCTCGACGCGTCGGCGGTGCTGTTCGCCGACAAGCAGCCGGTCGACGTGGTCTTCTTCCGCCACCTCGTCAGTGACGACGGATCGGTCAAGCACACCGGGGACAACCTGGTCGGGGGCGCCGGTTCGGGCGGCGACGACGAGGCGATCCTCGTCGACCTCCAGCGCGTGCCGGTCCACATCGACCAGATCGTCTTCACGGTGAACTCCTTCACCGGCCAGACGTTCCAGGAGGTGCAGAACGCCTTCTGCCGTCTCGTCGACGAGACCAACGGGCAGGAGCTCGCCCGCTACACGCTGGACGGCGGCGGGCAGTACACCGCCCAGATCATGGCGAAGGTGCACCGTTCGGGGAACGGGTGGCAGATGACCGCCCTCGGCAACCCGGCCAACGGCCGTACCTTCCAGGACCTGATGCCGGCGATCCTGCCGCATCTGTAACGACCTGGGGGCGGCAGGGGGGCGGAGCTCCCGCTCCCCGTCGCCCCAGGTTCGTGAGCACGGCCGGCCAGTCGGCCGACAGAGATACGCGCAGCTCCCGGAGGCAACGGCCGCCGGGAGCTGCACCACATGGTGCCGCACGGCACCGGGCGACACCGCACAGCGCAGCAGCAACTCGTCGAGGGGACATGGCAATGACGGCCGAGCTGGTCCGGGGGCAGAACCACACCTTGCCCCAGACCCGACTGGAGATCCGGGTATCGGCCGGCACGCCCGTCGTGGCAGGTGTCATGCTCGCCGACGAGAACGGCACCGTCCACGGCGCCGAGTGGGTCGCCCACCCCGGCGCGCCCCGGCTCCCCGGGCTCGAAGTGCCCCGTCAGGCCGCCGCCGGTCACCGGCTCGCCGCCGACCTCGACGCCGTGCCGGCCCAGGTGCACCGGATCACCGTGCTGCTGGCCCTGCCCACGGGCATCGGCGGCCCGGTCCGCTTCGGCGCGGTCGCCGCGCCCTTCGTCGCGGTCACCGGGCTCGACGGCGACGAGATCGCCACCTTCACCCTCACCGGGCTCGACACCGAATCGGCCGTCGCGGCCCTGGAGCTCTACCGTCGGCAGGGCGCCTGGAAGGTCCGCGCCGTCGGTCAGGGCTACGCGGGCGGCCTCGCCGCCATGCTCGCCGACCAGGGCCTGAACGGGGCGGCCGAGCTGGCCCACTCGATCCAGGACGCCGTCACCCGCGCGACGGCCCGCACGGTCGCACCGCCCCCGCCCCGCACCCCGGACGGTGATCGCGTCGGCCACGGCCCGCGCCCCGCACCGGCCCCGGACGTCCCCCCGGTCCCCGCCGCACCGCCCACGGCTCCCGGGGCCGAGCCACTCACCCAGCCCGCTCCGCCGCCGGGCACCGCCGCCACGGGTGGCCCCGTCGACTACACCCACCCGCGTCGCCAGACCTCCGCACCCCCGCCGCCCCCTCCCACCGCGCCGCCCGCCGCGCCCGGCAGCCCCGCCCAGCCCGTCGCCGGGGACGCCACCGGCTGGTCCATGGAGGAGCGCCTCTACAACCAGATCTGGGGCATGTTCGAAGACCTGGCCCGCACCACCGCCGCGTACCGCAGCGCCGTCGAATTCGCCGAGTCCCGCATGGACCAGGAACTCGACAGGACGCTGTCCGACCCGCGCAACCGGATCGGTGGCGCCGGCGACCGGGCCCGTGAGCAGGCCCGTGCCAAGCGCGACGAGCTCACCTTCCGGGCGAAGGAGGCGCTCGACCGCGACATCGCGCAGCTCACCGCCGAAGCCGCCGTGGTGGAACCCGCGCTCCCGACCGCGTACGCGGGATGGGACAACCCCGTCTGGCACGCCTACCGCGTCCCGATGGAGATCCCCATGGCACTGCGGATCGGCGACCTCCATCTGCCCGAGGCCACCGGTCTGCGCATCCCGCTGCTGGTACGGCTCCCGCTGGAGCGCGGCATCTGGGTGGACAGCGGCCGTACGGCATCCGGGGCGGCGGCCCTGGCGGACACCGCGCAACTGCGCCGTCTGGCCGTGGAGAGCGCCGTCGCGCACGTGGCCCGGCTGCTGGCCGTGTACCCGGCCGACGAGTTCTCCGTGCACGTCATCGACCCCGCGGGCGCGGCGGCAGGACCGCTTGCCCCGCTGGTCCGGTCCGGGGTGCTCGCCGAGCCGCCCGCCGCGGGCCCCGGCGGGGTCACCTCGGTCCTCGCCCGGCTCACCCGGCGCGTGGATCTGGTCCAGATGGCCATCCGGGCGGGCGCCGCCGACTCGCTGCCGCCGGACGTGGACACCGGCCAGCACCTGCTGATCGTCAACGACTTCCCCCACGGCTTCGACGACCGGGCCGTCACCCAACTGCGCTACCTGGCCGACGAGGGGCCCTCGGTCGGCGTCCATCTGCTGATGGTCGCGGACCGCGAGGACGCCGCCGCCTACGGGCCGGTGCTCGACCCGCTGTGGCGCTCGCTGCTCCGGCTCACCCCGGTCGCCGACGACCACCTGGCCGACCCCTGGGTGGGTCACGCCTGGACGTACGAGCCGCTCAGGGTGCCGCCCGGCAGCCGGGTGCTCGACGACGTCCTGGCCCGGGTGGCCGCGGCCCGCCGTACCTGGCGCCGCTGAGCCGCGGCGCCGCCGAGCGGCCTCTGACCACACCGCCCCGCTCTCGTTCACACCGCCTCCGACCTGGTGTTTTGATGATCCTTTAGCTATCTCTTTACCTTCCTTTGGTGTTTCCTGTACTGTTCCTTGGGCGGAGGGGAGTACTCCCACACGCGGCGTTCCCGTCAGTACGGACCCTGACCGGTCCCGGGGCGCCGGTCCTGGTGCGCATCGCGCGCCCGGGCGGAAGAGACCTCCGGCAGCGACGACGCTGAATCAGTAGCCGTAGTGAACTGCCGGAGGCGCAGTGGACGTTTCATGGACCCTCTGGGCGCTGACCATTCTCGGTCTGTCGGCCCTCATCGCCGTCGACTTCTTCATCGGGCGCAGGCCCCATGACGTGTCGACCAAAGAAGCCGGAATCTGGACGATCATCTGGATCACGCTGGCCGTGCTCTTCGGGCTCGGCCTGTTGGTCTTCGGTGACAGCCAGGCGTCGGGCGAGTTCTTCGCGGGCTTCATCACGGAGAAGTCGCTCAGCGTCGACAACCTGTTCGTCTTCGTCCTGATCATGGCGAAGTTCTCGGTCCCCTCCCATCTCCAGCAGCGGGTGCTGCTCGTCGGCGTGCTGATCGCGCTGGTGCTCCGAGCGGTCTTCATCGCCGCGGGTGCCGCGGTCATCGCCAACTTCTCGTGGGTCTTCTACATCTTCGGCGCGTTCCTGATCTACACCGCCTGGAAGCTCGTCCAGGAGGCGCGGGCCGATGAAGAAGGGGAGGAGTTCGAGGAGAACCGCCTGCTCAAGTCGATCGAGCGCCGCTTCGGGGTCGCCGACCGGTATCACGGCACCAAGCTCTTCATACGCGACAAGGGCAAGCGCGTCCTGACGCCGCTGATGGTCGTCATGCTCGCCATCGGCACCACCGATGTGCTGTTCGCCCTGGACTCCATCCCCGCGATCTTCGGCCTGACCCAGGACCCGTACATCGTGTTCACGGCGAACGCCTTCGCCCTGATGGGGCTGCGGCAGCTGTACTTCCTGATCGGCGGCCTGCTGAAGAAGCTGGTCCACCTCAGCTACGGGCTCTCGGTGATCCTCGGCTTCATCGGCGTGAAGCTGGTGCTGCACGCGCTGCACGAGTCCGGGGTGCACGTCCCCGAGATCTCGATACCGGTCTCGCTCGGCGTCATCTGCGGTGTCCTGGTGATCACCACGATCACCAGCCTGATCGCCGACCGGAAGCGGAAGCGGGCCGACGCGGCAGCGGAGGCGGACGAGGCCGAAGACGAGAAGGCCGGCATCGACGCCTGACGCGGCTGCCGCCCGACGCGGTTGCCGTCGGCCGACTGCCATGAGGGGCGCGCCCCCGTGCCCGTACCGCTTGCGACGCGGACACGGGGGCGCGCCCCGGCCCGTGTCCGCCGGGAGGCGGGAGGGGCGGGGCGCTCCGGAATCACGTGCGTGTCCCGCGCGGACCCGATGGGCCCGGCACGGGCGAAGTGGCCGCGGGAGCGGCCGGGTGTCACCAGCCGCGGGCGTGCCACTCGGGCAGCCGCGGGCGTTCGACGCCGAGCGTGGTGTCGTGACCGTGGCCCGGGTAGACCCAGGTCTCGTCGGGCAGTTGGTCGAAGAGCTTGGTCTCCACGTCGTGGATCAGGCTCGCGAACGCCTCGGGGTTCTTGCGGGTGTTGCCGACACCGCCCGGGAAGAGGCAGTCCCCGGTGAACAGGTGGGGGGCGCCGTGCGGGTCGTCGTAGACGAGCGCGATGGACCCCGGGGTGTGGCCGACGAGGTGGCGGGCGGTCAGTTCGACCCTGCCCACCCGGATCGTGTCGTTGTCGTCCACCAGGACATCGGTCGGGACCGGGATGCCCTCGGCGTCGTACCTGCCGGCGAACGTACGCGCTCCGGTGGCGGCGACGACCTCGCCGAGCGCCTGCCAGTGGTCGGGGTGCCTGTGGGTGGTGACGACGGAGGCGATGCCGTCGTCACCGATGAGCCGCAGCAGCGTCCCGGCCTCGTCGGCCGCGTCGATGAGGAGCTGCTCGTCGGTGGCCCGGCAGCGCAGCAGATAGGCGTTGTTGTTCCCCGGTCCCACGGCGACCTTGGAGATCATCAGATCCGTCAACTCGTGTACGTCAGCACGACCGCCGACCTTGACCGCTCCGCTGTACGTCATGCGTTCCAGCCTATAGCGGAGGCAGTGCGGGGAGGAGTCCGCCGTCGACGGTCAGCGCCGATCCGTCGCGGCGTCCGCAGAGCCAGCCGAGCAGTTCGGGCGCGGTGCCGCGGACCGCGACGGGGGCGCCCTCGGCGCCGCCGCCCGTGGACCAGGCACGGCCGTCGTCGGCGGTGATCCGCGTGGCCACGACCTCGGAGTGTCCGGCGAACCGTTCGGCGAGGAAGTCGATCTCCCGGGCGACGAACTCGTCCGGAAGGTCCTCCAGCTCGTAGCCGACGTTCAGGTCGACATGGTGCAGTTCGACCTCGACGCGGCGGCGGAAGGGGACCCGGGAGGCCGAGTCCGTCACGCCGTTGCGCAGGGTGACGGTGCGGGACCAGTCGGCCGGGGTTGAGGCCGCGTCCGCGAAGCGGGCCGCGCTGTCGGCGAGGTCGGTCAGCTGCTCCGCCTTCGGCCGGGGCGCGCCGCGTTCGATGTCCCGGTCGCGGGTTTCGCTGTCTGCGTACATCGGGCGGCCCTGGAGAACATTTACGAGCGCGTCGGCGTTACGAGAGAGGTGCGCGACGACATGGCCGCGGCTCCAGCCCGGCAGGCGCGAGGGCTCGGCAAGCGCCGCGTCGTCCAATTTCCCGGTGGCGCTGAGCAGCCGATCGGTCGCTTCACGTACGGCGCGCAGGTCGTGCGCGTGATCAGTCATGGCGCCGAGCGTAGCCCGCCCACTCATTCGGGTGAAGGGAGCGACAGCCGTCCGTAAATCGAATGTGCGTGCTATACGCTCGGAGTCGAAAAGCTTCGTACACCGCTGTGGCGCCCCCCATACCCTGGGACAGGGGCTCAGTTCCCCCACTTCTCTCTAGAAAGGTGCGGACCGGCGTGGTCGACCGTCTCATCGTCCGTGGCGCTCGCGAGCACAATCTCAAGAACGTCTCCCTCGACCTTCCCCGCGACTCGCTCATCGTCTTCACCGGGCTTTCCGGATCGGGCAAGTCGTCCCTCGCGTTCGACACGATCTTCGCCGAGGGCCAGCGGCGCTACGTGGAGTCCCTCTCCTCGTACGCCCGGCAGTTCCTCGGCCAGATGGACAAGCCGGACGTCGACTTCATCGAAGGCCTCTCGCCCGCCGTCTCCATCGACCAGAAGTCGACCTCGCGCAACCCGCGCTCGACGGTCGGCACCATCACCGAGGTGTACGACTACCTCCGGCTGCTGTTCGCCAGGATCGGCAAGCCGCACTGCCCCGAGTGCGGGCGCCCCATCGCGCGCCAGTCGCCGCAGGCCATCGTGGACAAGGTGCTGGGCCTCCCCGAAGGAAGCCGCTTCCAGGTGCTCTCGCCGCTGGTGCGCGAGCGCAAGGGCGAGTTCGTCGATCTCTTCGCCGATCTCCAGACCAAGGGATACAGCAGGGCCCGCGTCGACGGCGAGACGATCCACCTCGCAGAGCCGCCCAAGCTGAAGAAGCAGGAGAAGCACACCATCGAGGTGGTCGTCGACCGCCTCACGGTGAAGGAGGGCGCCAAGCGGCGGCTGACCGACTCGGTCGAGACCGCGCTCGGGCTCTCCGGCGGCATGGTCGTGCTCGACTTCGTCGACCTCCCCGAGGACGACCCCGAGCGCGAGCGGATGTACTCCGAGCACCTCTACTGCCCGTACGACGACCTCTCCTTCGAGGAGCTGGAGCCGCGCTCCTTCTCGTTCAACTCGCCCTTCGGCGCCTGCCCCGACTGCACGGGCATCGGCACGCGGATGGAGGTCGACCCGGAGCTGGTCGTCCCCGACGAGGAGCGGTCGCTCGACGCCGGCGCCATCCACCCCTGGTCGCACGGCCACACCAAGGAGTACTTCGGCCGGCTGATCGGAGCCCTCGCCAAGGCCCTCGGCTTCCGCACGGACATCCCGTGGGCCGGGCTGCCGCAGCGTGCCAAGAAGGCCCTCCTCTACGGTCACAAGATCCAGACCGAGGTCCGCTACCGCAACCGCTACGGACGCGAGCGCGCGTACACCACCCCCGCCTTCGAGGGGGCGGTGCAGTTCGTCAAGCGGCGTCACTCCGAGGCCGAGAGCGACTCCAGCCGGGAGCGCTTCGAGGGGTACATGCGCGAGGTGCCCTGCCCGACCTGTGAGGGCACCCGCCTCAAGCCGATCGTCCTCGCGGTGACGGTGATGGAGAAGTCCATCGCCGAGGTCTCCGCGATGTCGATCAGCGAGTGCTCGGAATTCCTCGGCCGGCTGACGCTGAACGCCCGGGACAAGAAGATCGCCGAGCGGGTGCTGAAGGAGGTCAACGAGCGGCTGCGGTTCCTGGTCGACGTGGGCCTCGACTACCTCTCGCTGAACCGTGCCGCAGGCACCCTGTCCGGCGGCGAGGCCCAGCGCATCCGGCTGGCCACCCAGATCGGCTCCGGCCTGGTCGGTGTGCTGTACGTGCTGGACGAGCCGTCCATCGGCCTGCACCAGCGGGACAACCACCGGCTCATCGAGACCCTCGTCCGGCTCCGCGACATGGGCAACACACTCATCGTCGTCGAGCACGACGAGGACACCATCAAGGTCGCCGACTGGGTCGTCGACATCGGCCCCGGCGCCGGTGAGCACGGCGGGAAGGTGGTCCACTCCGGATCGCTGAAGGAACTGCTGGGCAATGGCGAGTCGATCACCGGCCAGTATCTGAACGGCACGAAGGCGATCACGACGCCCGAGCTCCGGCGCCCCGTCGACCCGTCCCGCAGCCTCACGGTGCACGGTGCCCGGGAGAACAACCTCCAGGACATCGACGTCTCCTTCCCGCTCGGCGTGCTCACGGCCGTCACGGGCGTCTCGGGGTCCGGGAAGTCGACGCTGGTCAACGACATCCTCTACACCCACCTGGCGCGCGAGCTGAACGGTGCCAAGTCGGTGCCAGGACGGCACACCCGGGTCGACGGCGACGACCAGGTCGACAAGGTGGTGCACGTCGACCAGTCGCCCATCGGACGTACGCCCCGGTCCAACCCGGCCACGTACACCGGTGTCTTCGACCACATCCGCAAGCTGTTCGCGGAGACGATGGAGGCGAAGGTGCGCGGCTACCTGCCGGGCCGCTTCTCCTTCAACGTCAAGGGCGGCCGCTGCGAGAACTGCTCCGGCGATGGCACGATCAAGATCGAGATGAACTTCCTGCCGGACGTCTACGTCCCGTGCGAGGTCTGCCACGGTGCGCGGTACAACCGCGAGACCCTGGAGGTCCACTACAAGGGCAAGTCCATCGCCGAGGTGCTGGACATGCCCATCGAGGAGGGCCTGGAGTTCTTCGAGGCAGTCCCGACCATCGCCCGGCACCTCCGTACGCTCCACGAAGTCGGCCTGGGATACGTACGGCTCGGCCAGTCCGCGCCGACCCTCTCCGGCGGTGAGGCCCAGCGGGTGAAGCTGGCGAGCGAGCTGCAGAAGCGCTCCACCGGCCGCACGGTCTACGTGTTGGACGAGCCGACCACGGGCCTGCACTTCGAGGACATCAGCAAGCTCATCAAGGTGCTGTCCGGGCTGGTCGACAAGGGCAACTCGGTGATCGTGATCGAGCACAACCTCGATGTGATCAAGACCGCGGACTGGGTCATCGACATGGGCCCCGAAGGGGGCAACGGAGGTGGCCAGGTGGTCGCCGAGGGGACACCGGAGGAGGTAGCCGGAGTTCCGGCGAGCCACACCGGCAAGTTCCTCCAGGACATCCTCGATCCGGACCGGGTGAGCGAGGCAGCGGTTCCCGCGGCCCGCAAGCCGATGCGGAAGGTCGCCGCCAAGAAGGCGGTCGCCGCGAAGGCGGCCCCGGCCAGGAAGACGGCCACGGCCAGGACGAGCGCCGGGCAGGCCGCCAAGTCCACCACGGCCAGGACCGCCAAGACGACCGCGGCGAAGAAGCCCGCGGTGAAGAAGGCGACCGGCGCGCGCAAGTCCTGACGACCGCGTCCGGCCGGCGGCCCCCGACGAAGGGGGCCGCCGGCCTCGTCGCTGTCGCAGGATCCTCCACGCCGGCCCCGCCGCTGCCAAGAGCCCGCCGCCGTCGCCGGATCCGCGGCCGCTCCCGGCGCCTTCCCCGGTCCCGTCGGTACAGCTCAAGCCGTACCGATCCGGGCCCGGAATGCGCCCCTGACCAGCGGGAACCGGGCTCGGGTGGCCCGCGCGTCGGCCGCTCGGCCCTCGCCGGTATCGTCGGTTCCGTCACCGATGGCGCCGATGCCCGTGTACTTCCGGTACTCCCGTGTCCCCGCCGCCGGGCGACCTCCGTACGTTCCACCCCTCCGACCAGTGGAGACCGCATGCCCGGCCAGCCCGCCGCCCGCCGTACCGTGCTGAAGGGCGCCGCTCTCGTCGGCGTCGCCGGGCTGGGAGCGGCCGCCTGCTCGACCGAATCGGTGCTCGGCCACGCCGGGCCGCCCACGCCCACCGCTCCTGTCGACCTCGGCGCACCGGAGGAGATCCCGGTCGGCGCGTCCAAGCTCTACCGCGAGCAGCGGGTCGTCGTCAGCTGCCCGGCGAAGGGGCAGTACAAGGCGTTCAGCGCCCAGTGCACCCACGGGGGCTGCGTGCTGGACAAGGTCGAGGACAACGTGGGCAGCTGCCCCTGTCACGGCAGCCACTTCGACACGACGACCGGCACGGCGACGAAGGGACCGGCGACCGCGCCGCTGCCCGAGGTGCCGGTAAGGATCGAGGGCGGCAAGCTCGTCGCCGGCCCCAAGGCCTGAGACCGGCCGCGACCGCCCCGGGACCGGGCGTCCCCGCCATGGCGGGGACCGGCCCTCCGTGCCGTGGCGGGGACGCCCGGTCCCGCCGATCCCCCCGCTCCGGCCGGCGCCGACCCGTCCCGGGCCGCGCCGGGCGGAGGGGCGCGTCCGGACAGGCCGCACTGTCACTGCCCGCAAGTAGGGTGGGACACATGGCAGACCCCTCCAGCTACCGCCCCAAGCCGGGACAGATCCCCGACTCCCCGGGGGTCTACAGGTTCCGTGACGAGCACCGCCGGGTGATTTACGTCGGCAAGGCCAAGAACCTGCGCCAGCGTCTGGCCAACTACTTTCAGGACCTGGCCTCCCTCCACCCGCGTACGCGCACGATGGTCACCACGGCCGCGTCGGTGGAATGGACGATCGTCTCCACGGAGGTCGAGGCGCTCCAGCTGGAGTACTCCTGGATCAAGGAGTTCGACCCCCGGTTCAACGTCAAGTACCGCGACGACAAGAGCTATCCCTACCTCGCGGTCACGCTCAACGAGGAGTTCCCGCGCGTCCAGGTCATGCGCGGTGCCAAGAAGAAGGGCGTGCGCTACTTCGGCCCCTACGGTCACGCCTGGGCGATCCGCGAGACGGTCGACCTGATGCTCCGGGTCTTCCCGGTGCGCACCTGCTCCGCCGGGGTCTTCAGGAACGCGGCCAGGACCGGCCGCCCGTGCCTCCTCGGCTACATCGGCAAGTGCTCGGCCCCCTGCGTCGGCCGGGTCGCCCCCGAGGAACACCGCGAACTGGCCGAGGACTTCTGCGACTTCATGGCCGGTCGCACCGGCACGTACATCCGCCGCCTGGAGAAGGACATGATGGCGGCGGCCGAGGAGATGGAGTACGAGCGGGCGGCCAGGCTCCGCGACGACGTGGAAGCCCTCAAGCGGGCCATGGAGAAGAGCGCCGTCGTCCTCGCCGACGCCACCGACGCCGACCTGATCGCCGTCGCCGAGGACGAGCTGGAAGCCGCCGTCCAGATCTTCCACGTGCGCGGCGGCCGGGTGCGCGGGCAGCGCGGCTGGGTCACCGACAAGGTCGAGAACGTCGACACCTCGGGTCTGGTCGAGCACGCCCTGCAACAGCTGTACGGCGAGGAGACGGGCGACGCCGTCCCCAAGGAGGTCCTCGTCCCGGCCCTGCCCGAGGACCCGGACGCGGTGTCCCAGTGGCTCGCCGGCCGCCGGGGCTCCCAGGTCAGCCTGCGCATCCCGCAGCGCGGCGACAAGAAGGACCTGATGGCGACGGTCCAGCGCAACGCCCAGCAGGCCCTGGCGCTGCACAAGACGAAACGCGCCTCCGACCTGACGACCCGCTCCCGCGCGCTGGAGGAGATCGCCGAGGCGCTCGGCCTCGACACCGCCCCGCTCCGTATCGAGTGTTACGACATCTCGCACCTCCAGGGCGACGACGTGGTCGCGTCCATGGTCGTCTTCGAGGACGGGCTGGCCCGCAAGAGCGAATACCGCCGCTTCCAGATCAAGGGTTTCGAGGGTCAGGACGACGTCCGGTCGATGCACGAGGTGATCGGCCGCCGTTTCAAGCGGTACCTCCAGGAGAAGGAGCGGACGGGGGAGTGGGGGGAGACGACCGACCCGACGGACTCCACCGCGTTCCCGGACGGCCTCGCCGCGAAGGACCCCGCCGCCCCTTCCCCGGACGGACTTCCGACCGCGTCCGGACCCGTCGGTCCCGCCGCGGACGAAACCGGTCCGGGGAGTGAGCCCCGTGAGGACGACGGTCGTCCCAAGCGGTTCGCCTATCCGCCCCAGCTCGTCGTGGTCGACGGCGGGCAGCCCCAGGTCGCGGCGGCGAAACGGGCCCTCGACGAACTGGGCATCGACGACATCGCCGTGTGCGGCCTCGCCAAGCGGCTCGAAGAGGTCTGGCTGCCGGACGACGACGACCCCGTCGTCCTGCCCCGGTCGAGCGAGGGGCTCTATCTCCTCCAGCGCGTGCGCGACGAGGCCCACCGGTTTGCGATCACGTACCAGCGCACCAAGCGGGCCAAACGTATCCGCTCCGGCCCCCTCGACGCCGTCGCCGGACTCGGCGAGACCCGGAAACAGGCGTTGATCAAGCATTTCGGCTCCGTGAAGAAGCTGAGGCGGGCGACAATCGACGAGATCTGCGCGGTCCCGGGCATAGGCCGCCGGACGGCGGAGTCCGTGGCCGTCGCCCTGGCCGCGGCGGCCCCGGCCGCGCCCGCCGTGAACACGGCGACCGGAGAGATCATCGAAGAGGACGACGGGGGCAGCACGACATGACCGAGCACGAACACGAGAATCAGCGCAAGACCGGTCACGAGTACCGGGTCGAGCACGGCGGCACCGACCGAACAGACGGAGCAGGACACGTGAGTACGGGCACCACGATCGACAACGGCGACGGGGCCATCCCCGAGCTGGTGATCATCTCCGGGATGTCGGGCGCAGGCCGCAGCACCGCGGCCAAGTGCCTGGAGGACCTCGGCTGGTTCGTCGTCGACAACCTGCCGCCCGCCCTGATCCCCACCATGGTCGAGCTCGGCGCCCGATCGCAGGGCAACGTGGCGCGCATCGCCGTCGTCGTCGACGTGCGGGGCCGCCGCTTCTTCGACAACCTCCGCGAGTCCCTCGCCGACCTGGAGGCCAAACACGTCACGCGGCGGATCGTTTTCCTGGAGTCCTCCGACGACGCCCTGGTCCGCCGCTTCGAGTCGGTCCGGCGCCCGCACCCCCTCCAGGGCGACGGCCGGATCGTCGACGGCATCGCCGCCGAGCGCGACCTGCTGCGCGAGCTGCGCGGCGACGCCGACCTGGTGATCGACACCTCCAGCCTCAACGTGCACGAGCTGCGCGCCAAGATGGACGCCCAGTTCGCCGGTGAGGAGGAGCCGGAGCTGCGCGCCACGGTGATGTCCTTCGGCTTCAAGTACGGCCTGCCGGTCGACGCCGACCTGGTGGTCGACTGCCGCTTCCTGCCCAACCCGCACTGGGTCCCCGAGCTGCGCCCGTTCACCGGGCTCAACGAGGAGGTCTCCGCCTACGTCTTCGACCAGCCCGGCGCCAAGGAGTTCCTCAACCAGTACACGGAACTGCTCCATCTCGTCGCCGCCGGATACCGTCGCGAGGGCAAGCGCTACGTGACGATCGCCGTCGGCTGCACGGGCGGCAAGCACCGCTCGGTCGCCATGTCCGAGAAGCTCGCGGCCAGGCTCGCGACCGAAGGGATCGAGACCGTTCTGGTGCACCGGGACATGGGGCGCGAGTGACCAGCCGCAACCAGCGCCTGCGCCGACTGCGCAGAGCCACCTCCGCGCTGTCCGGCCGCAAACGCGGTACGCAGCCCAAGGTCGTCGCCCTCGGCGGCGGCCACGGGCTGTCCGCCTCGCTGGCGGCGCTCCGCCGGATCACCGGCGACCTCACGGCGGTGGTCACCGTCGCCGACGACGGCGGCTCCAGCGGCCGGCTCCGTGAGGAGCTGGGCGTGCTGCCGCCGGGTGATCTGCGCAAGGCGCTGGCCGCCCTGTGCGGCGACGACGACTGGGGCCAGACGTGGGCCCGGGTCATCCAGCACCGCTTCCAGTCCAAGGGCGACCTGCACGAGCACGCCGTCGGCAATCTGCTGATCGTCGCCCTGTGGGAGCAACTCGGCGATCACGTCCAGGCCCTGGACCTGGTCGGCAGGCTCCTCGGCGCGCACGGCAGGGTGCTGCCCATGTCCGCCGTGCCGCTGGAGCTCCAGGCGCTCGTACGCGGACACGACCCGGCCCGCCCGGACGACGTGGACACGGTGCGCGGCCAGGCGACGGTGGCGTTGACCCCGGGAGAGGTGCAGTCCGTCCATGTCGTGCCGAACGACCCGCCGGCCGTCCCCGAGGCCGTCGCCGCGGTCCTGGACGCCGACTGGGTGGTGCTCGGCCCGGGGTCCTGGTTCTCCTCCGTGATCCCGCACCTGCTCGTCCCGGAACTGCTCGAAGCACTGGTCGAGACCAGGGCCCGCAAGGTCCTCTCGCTCAATCTCGCTCCGCAACCCGGCGAAACTGATGGCTTCTCCCCGCAGCGTCATTTGGAGGTTTTGGGACGACACGCCCCTAAACTCGCCATGGACGTGGTGCTGGCCGACGAAGCCGCCGTGCCCGATCGTGAGTCCCTCGTCGATGCCGCCAAGCGGCTCGGCGCCGCGGTCGAGCTGGCGCCGGTGGCCTCACCCGACGGCGTTCCGATCCATGATCCGGAGCTGTTGGCCGCCGCGTACGACCGTATTTTTCGGATGCATGGAAGGATCGGCCCATGGCGATGACGCCGGCGGTGAAGGACGAAGTCTCCCGGCTTCCGGTGACCCGGACCTGCTGCAGGAAGGCGGAGGTCTCGGCGATTCTTCGGTTCGCGGGCGGGCTCCACCTGGTGAGCGGCCGGATCGTGATCGAGGCGGAGCTGGACACCTCGATGGCGGCGCGCCGGCTGAAGCGGGACATCCTGGAGATCTTCGGGCACAGCTCGGAGCTGATCGTGATGGCCCCCGGCGGGCTGCGGCGCGGCTCCCGCTACGTCGTACGCGTGGTGGCGGGCGGCGACCAGCTGGCCCGCCAGACGGGCCTGGTGGACGGCCGCGGCCGTCCCATCCGCGGCCTGCCCCCGCAGGTGGTCTCGGGGGCCACCTGCGATGCCGAGGCCGCCTGGCGCGGTGCCTTCCTGGCGCACGGCTCGCTCACCGAACCCGGCCGCTCCTCCTCCCTGGAAGTGACATGTCCGGGTCCGGAGGCCGCGCTCGCCCTCGTCGGTGCGGCGCGCAGGCTCTCCATCGCGGCGAAGGCCCGCGAGGTGCGGGGGGTGGACCGGGTCGTCGTCCGCGACGGCGACGCGATCGGCGCCCTGCTCACCCGGCTCGGCGCCCACGACTCGGTGCTGGCCTGGGAGGAGCGGCGGATGCGTCGCGAGGTCCGCGCCACCGCCAATCGGCTCGCCAACTTCGACGACGCCAACCTGCGCCGCTCCGCGCGGGCCGCGGTCGCCGCGGGCGCCCGGGTCGGGCGCGCGCTGGAGATCCTGGGCGAGGACGTGCCCGAGCACCTCGCCGCGGCCGGCCGGCTGCGCATGGAGCACAAGCAGGCGTCCCTGGAGGAGCTGGGCGCGCTCGCCGATCCGCCGCTCACCAAGGACGCGGTCGCGGGCCGGATCCGCCGGCTGCTGGCGATGGCCGACAAGAGGGCGCAGGACCTGGGGATCCCGGGCACCGAGTCCACTCTCAGTGACGAGCTCGCCGACGGTCTCGTGGGATGACCTGACAATCGCTTGGTGGGGTGAGCCGAAAGACGAGAAACCGGCTGAATGCGGAACAGGCAACACACGTACGTGTATTGACGCTCCGTGACACCCATCCGATGAGCGGCCATGTTTCCGCAGACCCGTACCCCTACCGAGGAGTACGGGTCTGCGCGGTTTCGACCGGACCCGTTCGATGTCACTCCCCGCCCCTCGGAGAGGTAGGGTCGGAGGCGGTCGGGGACATCCGTATACAACTCGCCGATTCCTAGGAACCGGCGTACCTGACGAGGAGATCGGTTTCGTGACGATCCGCGTAGGCATCAACGGCTTCGGTCGCATCGGTCGTAACTACTTCCGCGCGCTGCTGGAGCAGGGGGCGGACATCGAGATCGTGGCTGTCAACGACCTGGGTGACACTGCGACCACGGCTCACCTTCTGAAGTACGACACCATCCTGGGTCGTCTGGAGGCCGAGGTCAGCCACACCGCCGACAGCATCACCGTCGGCGGCCACACCATCAAGGTCCTCTCCGAGCGCAACCCGGAGCTCATCCCCTGGGGCGAGCTGGGCGTCGACATCGTCGTCGAATCGACCGGCATCTTCACCAAGAAGGCGGACGCCGAGAAGCACCTCGCCGGCGGCGCCAAGAAGGTCCTCATCTCCGCTCCGGCCAAGAACGAGGACATCACGATCGTGATGGGTGTCAACGAGGACACCTACGACCCGGCCAACCACCACGTCATCTCCAACGCTTCCTGCACCACCAACTGCGTCGCGCCGATGGCGAAGGTCCTGGACGAGAACTTCGGCATCGTCAAGGGCCTGATGACGACGGTCCACGCGTACACCAACGACCAGCGCATCCTGGACTTCCCGCACTCGGACCTGCGCCGTGCCCGTGCAGCCGCGCAGAACATCATCCCGACGACCACCGGTGCCGCCAAGGCCACCGCCCTGGTGCTCCCTCAGCTCAAGGGCAAGCTCGACGGTCTCGCGATGCGGGTTCCCGTCCCGGACGGCTCGGTCACCGACCTCGTGGTCACGCTGGAGCGCGAGGTGACCCGTGACGAGGTCAACGCCGCCTTCCAGAAGGCGTCCGAGGAAGGCCCGCTCAAGGGCAAGCTGTTCTACACCGAGGACCCGATCGTTTCCTCGGACATCGTCTCGACCCCGGCGTCCTGCACCTTCGACTCCCTGCTGACCATGGCGGAGGGCTCGCAGGTGAAGATCATCGGTTGGTACGACAATGAGTGGGGTTACTCGAACCGCCTCGTCGACCTGACCGTCTTCGTCGGCAGCCGTCTCTGACCGTCCGGTCGGCAGGCACCTCGATGTGAGTACGGGGCTCGAACGGCGCACTGGCGCGCCGTTCGGGCCCCGCCGCATGTTCTCTCGTCCTCCAAGGAGTCCAGCAGGAATGAAGACGATCGACGAACTCCTCGCCGAAGGGGTCACCGGCAGGCGCGTATTCGTCCGCGCCGACCTCAACGTGCCGCTGAGCGGCACCACCATCACCGACGACGGACGCATCCGCGCCGTCGCGCCGACCGTGGAGAAGCTCGCCGCGGCAGGTGCGCGGGTCGTCGTCGCCTCGCACCTGGGCCGCCCCAAGGGCGCTCCCGACCCGGCGTTCTCCCTGGCGCCCGCCGCCGCCCGGCTCGGCGAGATCATCGGGGCCGGCGTGGCCTTCGCGACCGACACGGTCGGCGAGTCCGCGCGCGCCACGGTCGCCGCGCTCGCCGACGGCCGGGTCGCCGTCCTGGAGAACCTCCGCTTCAACCCCGGCGAGACGTCCAAGGACGATGCCGAGCGCGGCGAGTTCGCCGACCGGCTCGCCGAACTCGCCGACGTGTACGTGGGCGACGGCTTCGGCGCGGTGCACCGCAAGCACGCCTCGGTCTTCGACCTCCCCGCCCGCCTCCCGCACGCCGCCGGCGACCTGATCGCCACCGAGGTCGGCGTCCTGAAGAAGCTCACCGAGAACGTCGAGCGTCCGTACGCCGTCGTGCTCGGCGGCTCCAAGGTCTCCGACAAGCTCGGCGTGATCGACCACCTGCTGGAGCGCGCCGACCGCATCCTCATCGGCGGCGGCATGGCGTACACCTTCCTCAAGGCCAAGGGCCACGAGGTCGGCAGCTCCCTCCTCCAGGAGGAGCAGATCCCGGTGGTGCTGGAGTACCTGAAGCGTGCCGAGGACAAGGGCGTGGAGTTCGTGCTCCCCGTCGACGTGGTCGTTTCCCAGCAGTTCCCCGACCTCGAGGCCAAGGCGCCGACCGAGCACCGCACAGTGCCCGCGGACGCCATCCCGGCCGGTTTCATGGGCCTCGACAACGGTCCCGAGACCAACCGGCTGTACGCCTCGAAGCTCGCCGACGCGGCCACCGTCTTCTGGAACGGCCCCATGGGTGTCTTCGAGCACCCCGACTACGCCGAGGGCACCAGGGCCGTGGCCCAGGCCCTCGCCGACTCCCCGGGCTTCACCGTGGTGGGCGGCGGCGACTCCGCCGCGGCCGTCCGCACCCTGGGCTTCGACGACAACGCATTCGGACACATCTCGACCGGTGGTGGCGCCAGCCTCGAATACCTCGAGGGCAAGACGCTTCCCGGCCTCGCCGCTCTGGAGGACTGAACTTTCATGACCACTCGCACCCCGCTGATGGCGGGCAACTGGAAGATGAACCTCAACCACCTGGAGGCCATCGCCCACGTCCAGAAGCTCGCCTTCGCCCTGGCCGACAAGGACTACGACGCCGTCGAGGTCGCCGTCCTGGCGCCCTTCACCGACCTGCGCTCCGTACAGACCCTGGTCGACGGCGACAAGCTGCGGATCAAGTACGGCGCCCAGGACATCTCGGCGCACGACTCCGGCGCGTACACCGGTGAGATCTCCGGACCGATGCTCGCCAAGCTGAAGTGCACCTACGTCGCCGTCGGGCACAGCGAGCGCCGCCAGTACCACGGCGAGACCGACGAGCTCTGCAACGCCAAGGTGAAGGCCGCCTACAAGCACGGCCTGACCCCGATCCTCTGCGTCGGCGAGGAGCTGTCCGTCCGCGAGGCGGGCAACCACGTCCCGCACACCCTCGCCCAGGTCGACGGCGGACTGAAGGACCTGCCCGCCGAGCAGGCAGAGTCGATCGTGATCGCGTACGAGCCGGTCTGGGCGATCGGCACCGGCAAGGTGTGCGGCGCCGACGACGCGCAGGAGGTCTGCGCGGCGATCCGCGGGCGCCTCGCCGAGCTGTACTCCCAGGAGCTGGCCGACAAGGTCCGCATCCAGTACGGCGGCTCCGTGAAGTCCGGGAACGTCGCCGAGATCATGGAGAAGCCCGACGTGGACGGCGCCCTGGTCGGAGGTGCCTCGCTCGACACCGACGAGTTCGTCAAGATCGTCCGCTTCCGCGACCAGTGAGTATGCGGTAGCGCGGATCCGTCGTACCCTTGCGGGGGCCGGGAAGGGCTCAGCCTCCCGGCCCCCGTTGCTCGCACATGCAGTCCAGAGGACTCCGGAAAGTAGGGACCAGCCGTGATTTTGGGGTTCGAGATCGCCCTGATCGTCTTCAGCCTGCTGCTGATGCTGCTGGTGCTGATGCACAAGGGGAAGGGCGGCGGCCTCTCCGACATGTTCGGTGGCGGCATGCAGTCGTCCGTGGGTGGCTCCTCGGTCGCGGAGCGCAACCTCGACCGGATCACGGTGGTCGTGGGCCTGCTCTGGTTCGCGTGCATCGTCGTGCTCGGTCTGCTGATCAAGCTGGACAGCTGACGCGTCGTGAGCGAATCCCGGTGAGGGTGTAACTCCTTTCACTGGACGCGCGTTGGGCCTTACGTAGACTGGGGCATCTTCGAGCACCATCACGCAGGGGAGTTACGACCGTGGCAAGTGGCAACGCGATCCGGGGGAGCCGGGTCGGGGCGGGGCCGATGGGGGAGGCCGAGCGGGGCGAGTCCGCGCCGCGTCTCCGCATCTCCTTCTGGTGCTCGAACGGGCACGAGACGCAGCCGAGCTTCGCCAGTGACGCGCAGGTACCCGAGACGTGGGACTGCCCGCGCTGTGGTTTCCCGGCCGGCCAGGACCGGGACTGCCCGCCCGACCCGCCGCGCACCGAGCCGTACAAGACGCACCTCGCGTACGTGCGCGAGCGGCGCAGCGACGCGGACGGCGAGGCCATCCTCGCCGAGGCCCTGGCGAAACTCCGGGGCGAGATCTGAAGACCACCGGCCGGGTACCCATGAGGGGCCCGGCCGGAGTGCATCCACCGGTGCCGCACCTCGTCGCCGCCTCGTCGGCCCCTTCGATCAATTAGGTTGGGGACTCGGCGGGGCATCTGCAATCACGAGAAGAAGTGGGCCGACAACCGGGATGAACACACCGAACCGAACCAGTCTCAACCGGACCCCCGAATGGGCGGCTCTGGGCAAGCACCGTGAGCAGCTCGGGGACACGCATCTGCGGCAGCTCTTCGCGGACGATCCGGAACGCGGCGCCCGATACACCCTCCAGGTCGGCGACCTGTACATCGACTACTCCAAGCACCTGGTCGACGACACGGCGCTGCGCCTCCTGCGCGACCTCGCGGCCGCCACCGGAGTGGCGCAGCTGCGGGACGCGATGTTCCGCGGCGAGAAGATCAACACCACCGAGGACCGCGCCGTCCTGCACACGGCGCTGCGCGCCCCGCGCGACGCGGTGATCGAGGTCGACGGCGAGAACGTGGTGCCGGGCGTGCACGCGGTGCTCGACAAGATGGCGGCGTTCTCCGACCGCGTCCGGTCGGGTGAGTGGACCGGCCACACCGGCAAGCGCATCAGGAACGTCGTCAACGTCGGCATCGGCGGTTCCGACCTCGGCCCCGCCATGGCCTACGAGGCGCTGCGCTCCTTCGCCGACCGCTCGCTCACCGTCCGTTTCGTGTCCAACGTGGACGGTGCCGACCTCCACGAGGCGGTGCGCGACCTCGACCCCGCCGAGACGCTGTTCGTCATCGCGTCGAAGACCTTCACCACGATCGAGACCATCACCAACGCGACCTCCGCCCGCAACTGGCTGATGACCGGCCTGAACGCCGGTCAGGAAGCGGTCGCCAAGCACTTCGTGGCGCTGTCCACCAACGCCGGCGAGGTCGCGGACTTCGGCATCGACACCGCCAACATGTTCGAGTTCTGGGACTGGGTCGGCGGTCGCTACTCGTACGACTCCGCCATCGGCCTCTCCTTGATGATCGCGATCGGCCCGGAGCGGTTCCGTGAGATGCTCGACGGCTTCCACCTCGTCGACGAGCACTTCCGCACCGCCCCCGCCGAGGCCAACGCCCCGTTGCTGATGGGCCTGTTGGGCGTCTGGTACGGGGCCTTCCTCGACGCCCAGTCGCATGCCGTGCTGCCGTACAGCCACTATCTGTCCAAGTTCACCGCGTACTTGCAGCAGCTGGACATGGAGTCCAACGGCAAGTCCGTGGACCGGGACGGCCGCCCTGTCGAGTGGCAGACCGGACCGGTCGTCTGGGGCACCCCCGGCACCAACGGACAGCACGCCTACTACCAGCTGATCCACCAGGGCACCAAGGTCATCCCGGCGGACTTCATCGGCTTCGCCGAGCCGGTCGAGGACCTGCTGCCCGGACTGGTCGCCCAGCACGATCTGCTGATGGCCAACTTCTTCGCGCAGACCCAGGCACTGGCCTTCGGCAAGACGCCCGACGAGGTCCGTGCCGAGGGCGTCGCCGAGGAACTCGTGCCGCACAAGACCTTCAAGGGCAACCACCCGACGACGACGATCCTCGCCGACCGGCTGACCCCGTCCGTCCTCGGCCAGCTCATCGCGCTCTACGAGCACAAGGTCTTCGTCCAGGGAGCCGTCTGGAACATCGACTCCTTCGACCAGTGGGGCGTCGAACTCGGCAAGGTCCTCGCCAAGCGGATCGAGCCGGTGCTGACCGACGGCAGTGGTGGCGAGGGGCTGGACAGCTCCACCGCGGCCCTCGTCGGGGCGTACCGCGCCCGCAGGGGGCGTTGAGCCGGTGAGTGCGGGGGAGCGGACGGTGCGGCTGAGGCCGCCGAACAACACCCTGGATCCCAGGGCGGTCGACTGGTGGCGCGCCCAGTGGCTGCTGCTGACCGCGCTGCCGGTGGTGGTCCTCGTCGTACTGGGCGTGTTCATCGAGCCCGCCAGGTTCTGGCTGCTGCTGCCCGCCGCGGTTCTCGCGGTGCTCGGTGTCGGCTGCGCCGTCCTCTTCCCGCTCTGGTGGTTCCGTACCCACCGCTGGGAGGTCACCGACGAAGCCGTCTACGTCAGGACGGGCCTCCTGTGGCAGGAGTGGCGGATCGCCCCGATGTCCCGCATCCAGACCGTGGACACCGTGCGCGGACCGCTCGAACAGCTCTACCGGCTCGCCACCGTCACCGTGACCACCGCCTCGTCCAAGGGCGCGGTACGGATCGCGGGGCTGGGTCACGAGTCGGCGGCCGAGCTGGCCGAACGCCTGACCAGGATCACCCAGGACACCCCCGGGGACGCCACATGAGCACGGAGGCGACCGCTTCGCCGCCCGGAGCGGGCGACGACGGCGTCGACACCGATGCCATCGGCGCGGTGACGGTGACCGGCGAGGGCACCGACTGGCGGCGGCTGGACCGGCGCACGGTCCTTGTCAGCGCGCTGCTCACGGCCGGTGTCGCGGTCGGCGCGTCCGTGCCCGTCACGCTCGGGCTCTCCGGGCGGTTCGGGTTCGGGGCGGCGGTGGCCCTGGTGGTGGCCGGTGCGCTCGCGCTGGTCGGCTGCGCTACGGCGGGCGACTACGTGCGGTGGCGTCGCACCCGTTACCGCGTCGGTGCCGAGCGGGTCGAGCTGCACACGGGGCTGCTCATGGTCAAGAAACGCTCGCTGGCCCGGGAGCGCGTCCGCAGCGTCGATCTCACCGCCCATCTGCTGCAACGGGTCCTCGGCCTGGTCACCGTCCGCATCGGTACCGGCGAGCACTCCGGAAACGACTCCACCCTGGAACTCGACCCGGTGGCCCGGGGCGAGGGCGAACGGCTCCGCCGCGAACTGCTGGAGCGCGCGGACACGGGCGCCCCGGGCACCCATCGCGAGGGCGAGCTCGCCGTCCTGGATCCGGGCTGGATCCGCTACGCGCCGGTGTCGTTCGTCGCCCCGGCGCTCGGCGGCGCGGCGGCCGGTGCGGTGATGCAGGTCAGCGACTGGTTCGGGGCGCAGGGCAAGGTCATCGGATGGGTCGGCGACCGGTTCCGGGACACCGCGCTGCCGGCCGTGATCGGGGTCGTCGCACTCGTCGTGCTGGCCGCCGGCGTCGTCGGCGCGCTCGGTCTGTGGGTCGAGATGTGGTGGAACTACCGGCTGGAGCGCGAAACGGGCGGCACCCTGCGCATCCGGCGCGGGCTGCTGACCTCACGTTCCGTCTCCATCGAGGAACGCCGACTGCGCGGTGTCGATCTCGTCGAACCGCTCGGCGTCCGGCTGTTCGGTGCCGCCCGGGTCGACGCGATCACCACCGGACTCGCCAAGGACGACGAGGAGCGCCACCGCGACCAGGACACCCTGCTGCCCGTCGCGCCCCGGTCCGTGGCTGACGCGGTGGCCGCCGACGTCCTGCGCGAGGCCGTCTCCCCGACCGGTGCCGCGCTGACCGCCCACCCCACGGTGGCGCGGGGGCGGCGGCTGCGCCGGGCCCTGTGGGCCGTCGCCGTACCCGTGCTCGTCCTGGTCGTGCTGGGGCTGCTGCTGACCCCCGTCCTGCTGTGGGCGGCGCTCGTCTGCGCGGTCGTGGGGCTGCCGCTCGGGCTGTTCCTGGCCCGGGACGCCTACCGGGGCCTGGGGCACGCGCTCAGCGGCGACTACCTGGTGGTCCGGTCCGGTACGCTCCGGCGTTCCACCGCCGCGCTGGAGCGGGCCGGGGTCATCGGCTGGACGGTGCGGCAGACGTATTTCCAGCGGCGGGCCGGGGTGATCGGCATCGCCGCGACCACGGCCGCCGGGGCGGGCGCGTACACGGCGTACGACGCCGACGAGAGCGAGGGCCTGGACTTCGCCTCCCGGGCCGTCCCGGGCCTGCTGGAGCCCTTCCTGGAGCGCACCCCGCCCACCGGCTGAGAGCCTGTCGGGGGGACCTTCGATCGGAGAGCGGACGCGGCGTGGTGCGTGCGATTCCAAGGCGCCGGAAGCGTGCGTGCCACGCCGCGTCCGCCCGATCAGAGGTCACCCGACAGGCTCCGAGACCGCGAGGACGGCCCCGCTCCCGCGTACGGGCCGAGACCGTGAGGACGGTGTGCCCGGCCCGGCCCCGCTTCCGGTGCGCCCTGGGCACGGCCGCCTCCCGGAACGCCCGCGGGCCCGGTCGCTCCGAGGAGCTGACCGGGCCCGCGGGCGTCGGTTCCGGGAACCGATCAGGACGAGGCCGGCGGATACAGGGCGCGCGGCAGCCGCGAGGCCGCCGCCGCGTCCAGCAGCCACAGCGTCCGGGCGCGTCCGTACGCACCGGCCGCCGGGGCCTGGATCTCCCCGGCGCCCGAGAGCGCGATCTCCGCGGCCTCCGCCTTGTCCTCTCCCGCGGCGAGCAGCCACACCTCGCGCGCGGCCCGGATCGCGGGCAGCGTCAGCGAGACGCGGGTGGGCGGCGGCTTGGGAGCTCCGTGCACACCGACGACGGTGCGCTCGGTCTCCCGTACCGCGGGCAGCTCCGGGAAGAGCGACGCGACATGCGTGTCCGGGCCGACGCCCAGCATCAGCACGTCGAACGTCGGCACCGGCCCGTGGTCCTCCGGACCGGCCGCGGCGGCCAGCTCGGCGGCGTACGCGGCCGCCGCCGTGTCGGCGTCGTTGCCCCAGGGGCCGTCCGACGCGGGCATGGCGTGCACCCGCGACGGGTCCAGCGGCACCGTGTCCAGCAGTGCCTCACGGGCCTGCGTGACATTGCGCTCCGGGTCGCCCTCCGGCAGGAACCGCTCGTCGCCCCACCACAGGTCGAGCCGCGACCAGTCGATCGCGTCCCGGGCGGGCGCGGCGGCGAGGGCGGCCAGCAGGCCGTTGCCGTTGCGCCCGCCGGTGAGGACCACCGAGGCGTGACCGCGCGCGGCCTGGGCGTCCACCACCTTCGTGATCAGCCGGGCCGCGGCGGCCTGTGCCATCAGCTCCTTGTCGCGGTGCACGACGAGTTGAGGGGCACTCACTTCGACGCCGCCTTCTTGGCCGGGGACTTGGCCGCGGCCTTCTTCGCGGCGGCCGGGGCGGGGGCGGCCCCGGCGGGCTCAGGGTCGGCCGGCTTCGGATCGGCGGGCTTCGAGCCCTCCGTCTTCGGCCGTGCCGGTCCGCCGAGCTTGTCCACGCCGAACTTCACCGTCGCCTCATAGGTGTTGTCCGGGTCCAGACGCCGCAGCTCCTCGGCGAGCAGTTCGGCGGTGTCCCGCCGCTTGAGCGCCACCGCGCGGTCCGGCTGGCCCTCCATCGAGAGCGTGGCCATCGAACCGTCCGGCCGGTCCAGGACGATGACACCGCTCCTGGTCTCCATCCGCACGGCCGTCAGGCCGGGACCGTCGGACTGGGCGCGCTCGACCGGGACCCCGAGCCGGTCCGCCAGCCACATGGCGAGCAGCTCGCAGCTCGGGTTCTCCGACTCGCCCTCGACCGTCGCCGAGACGATCTCGGCGTGCTGCTGGTCGAGCGCTGCGGCCAGCATCGAGCGCCACGGCGTGACGCGGGTCCAGGCCAGGTCGGTGTCGCCGGGGGCGTACGACCGGGCGCGCAGGGTGATCTCGTCGCAGGGGTGCTCCGCCGAGTAGGCGTCCGTGATCCGGCGCTGCGCGAGGGCGCCCAGCGGGTCCTTCGCCGGCTCGGCGGGCGCGTCCTGCGGCCACCAGACCACGACCGGGGCGTCCGGCAGCAGCAGCGGCAGGACGACCGACTGGGCGTGGTTGGCCAGCTCGCCGTGGAGGCGCAGCACGACCGTCTCGCCGGTGCCCGCGTCGGAGCCGACCCGCACCTCGGCGTCGAGCCGGGCGTCGCGGCGGCTGCGCGGCGAACGGCTGAGCCGCTTGATCACCGCGATGATCCGCGAGGGGTGCTCGCGCGAGGCGTCACCGGCCGACTTGAGGGCGTCGTACGCGTTCTCCTCGTCGGTGACGATGACCAGGGTCAGCACCATGCCGATCGCCGGGGTGCCGATGGCACGCCGGGCCGACACCAGCGCCTGGTTGATCTTGCTGGAGGTGGTCTCCGTGAGGTCGATCTTCATGGCCGGCGCCAGCTCCGTCCGTCTCGTGCGAGCATCTCGTCCGCCTCGGCCGGGCCCCACGTGCCCGCCGGGTACTGCGCGGGCTTGCCGTGCTCGGCCCAGTACTCCTCGATCGGGTCGAGGATGTTCCAGGAGAGCTCAACCTCCTGGTGCCGCGGGAAGAGGTTGGCGTCGCCGAGCAGCACGTCGAGGATGAGCCGCTCGTACGCCTCCGGGCTCGACTCGGTGAAGGACTCGCCGTACGCGAAGTCCATCGTGACGTCCCGGACCTCCATCGAGGTGCCGGGCACCTTGGAGCCGAACCGGACGGTCACGCCCTCGTCCGGCTGGACCCGGATGACCAGGGCGTTGCCGCCCAGTTCCTCCGTCGCGCCGGACTCGAAGGGCAGGTACGGGGCGCGCTTGAAGACCACCGCGATCTCCGTGACCCGGCGGCCGAGCCGCTTTCCGGTACGGAGGTAGAACGGCACGCCCGCCCAGCGGCGGTTGTTGATCGTCAGCTTGATCGCGGCGAAGGTGTCGGTCGTCGACCCGGGGTCGATGCCGTCCTCCTCCAGATAGCCGGGGACCTCCTCGCCGCCCTGCCAGGCGTGCGCGTACTGGCCGCGCACCGTGTGCTTGCCCAGGTCCTCCGGCAGGTCCACGGCCGCGAGCACCTTGAGCTTCTCGGCGACCAGGGCCTTGGGGTGGAAGGAGCCGGGCTCCTCCATCGCGGTCAGCGCCAGCAACTGGAGCAGGTGGTTCTGGATGACGTCACGGGCGGCGCCGATGCCGTCGTAGTAACCCGCCCGGCCGCCGATGCCGATGTCCTCCGCCATGGTGATCTGGACGTGGTCGACGTAGGACCTGTTCCAGATCGGCTCGAACATCGTGTTGGCGAACCGCAGCGCCAGGATGTTCTGGACCGTCTCCTTGCCGAGGTAGTGGTCGATCCTGAAGACCTCGTTGGGCGGGAAGACGTCGTGCACGATCCGGTTGAGCTCCTGCGCGCTCTGCAGGTCGTGTCCGAAGGGCTTCTCGATGACGGCACGCCGCCAGGAGCCCTCCTTCTGGTCGGCCAGCCCGTGCTTCTTGAGCTGCTGGACGACCTTGGGGAAGAACTTCGGCGGCACGGACAGATAGAAGGCGAAGTTGCCGCCCGTGCCCTGTGCCTCGTCGAGCTCCTGGATCGTCGCCTTCAGCGTCTCGAACGCCTCGTCGTCGTCGAAGTTGCCCTGGACGAAGCGCATCCCCTGGATGAGCTGCTGCCAGACCTCCTCGCGGAACGGGGTGCGGGCGTGCTGCTTGACGGCGTCGTGGACCTCCTGTGCGAAGTCCTCGTCCTGCCACTCCCGGCGCGCGAAACCGACGAGCGAGAAGCCCGGCGGCAGCAGGCCGCGGTTGGCCAGGTCGTAGACGGCGGGCATCAGCTTCTTGCGGGACAAATCACCCGTGACGCCGAAGATCACCAGGCCCGACGGCCCCGCGATGCGCGGGAGCCGTCGATCCTGGGGGTCACGAAGCGGATTGGCTCCGGGAACACCAGACAAGGTGGTCAGTCCTCCGAAGGGGCGAGGCGCTTGAGCTCCGCCTCGGTCGAGTTGAGCAGATCGATCCAGGACGTCTCGAACTTCTCGACGCCCTCGTCCTCCAGCAGCTGGACGACGTCGGCGTAGGAGATGCCGAGCTCCGCCACGGCGTCGAGCTCGGCGCGGGCCTGCTCGTAGGTGCCGGCGATGGTGTTGCCGGTGATCCGCCCGTGGTCGGCGGTGGCGTCCAGGGTGGCCTCGGGCATGGTGTTGACGGTGCCGGGAGCGACCAGTTCGTCGACGTACAGGGTGTCCTTGTACGCGGGGTCCTTGACCCCGGTCGAGGCCCACAGCGGGCGCTGCTTGTTGGCCTGCGCCTTGTCCAGGGCGGCCCAGCGCTCCGAGCCGAAGACCTCCTCGTACGCCTGGTAGGCGAGGCGGGCGTTGGCGAGCGCCGCCTTGCCCCGGAGCGCCTTGGCCTCGGGGGTGCCGATCGTGTCGAGCCGCTTGTCGATCTCGGTGTCCACCCGGGACACGAAGAACGACGCCACCGAGTGGATCTTGGACAGGTCCAGGCCCGCGGCCTTGGCCTTCTCCAGACCCGCCAGGTAGGCGTCCATGACCTCGCGGTAGCGCTCCAGCGAGAAGATCAGCGTGACGTTGACGCTGATGCCCTTGCCGATGACCTCGGTGATCGCCGGGAGACCGGCCTTCGTCGCCGGGATCTTGATGAGCGTGTTGGGCCGGTCCACCAGCCAGGCCAGCTGCTTGGCCTCGGCGACGGTGGCGGCGGTGTGGTGGGCCAGACGCGGGTCCACCTCGATGGAGACCCGGCCGTCCTGGCCGTCCGTGGCGTCGAAGACGGGGCGCAGGATGTCCGCCGCGTCCCGCACGTCGGCCGTCGTGATCATGCGGATGGCCTCGTCGACGGTGACCTTGCGGGTGGCGAGGTCGGTCAGCTGCCGCTCGTAGCCGTCCCCGCTCGAAATCGCCTTCTGGAAGATCGACGGGTTGGTGGTGACGCCCACCACGTGCTGCTCGTCGATCAGCTCGGCCAGATTGCCCGACGTGATCCGCTTGCGCGACAGGTCGTCGAGCCAGATCGCCACGCCCTCGTCGGAGAGGCGCTTGAGTGCGTCTGTCATGAGAGTTGCATCTCCTACTTGTCTCTATAAGGGCGTCAGCGCGCGGCGGCGGCGAGAGATTCCCGCGCGGCGGCGGCGACGTGCTCGCCGGTGAAGCCGAACTCACGGAAGAGGACCTTGGCGTCGGCCGAGGCACCGAAGTGCTCCAGCGAGACGATCCGGCCGGCGTCCCCGACATACCGGTGCCAGGTCAGGCCGATGCCGGCCTCGACCGCGACCCGCGCCTTCACCGACGGCGGCAGGACGCTGTCCTTGTACGCCTGGTCCTGCTCCTCGAACCACTCGACCGACGGCATCGACACCACACGGGTCGGGATGCCGGCCGCCTGCAGCTCCTCGCGCGCCTCGACGGCGAGGTGCACCTCGGAGCCCGTGCCGATCAGCAGCACCTGCGGCGACGTGCACTGGCCTTCGGGCCCTTCGGCGTCCAGGAGCACGTAACCGCCCTTGGCCGCGTCCTCGTTCGCCTCGTACGTCGGCACGCCCTGGCGGGTCAGCGCCAGGCCGTGCGGGGTCCCCTCGCCGAACACCTTGGTGTGGCGGCGCATGATCTCGCGCCACGCGATGGCGGTCTCGTTGGCGTCGGCCGGCCGGACGATGTTCAGACCCGGGATGGCGCGCAGCGAGGCCAGGTGCTCCACCGGCTGGTGGGTCGGGCCGTCCTCGCCGAGACCGATCGAGTCGTGCGTCCACACGTACGTCACCGGCAGGTGCATCAGCGCGGAGAGCCGTACGGCGTTGCGCATGTAGTCGGAGAACACCAGGAAGGTGCCGCCGTAGACACGGGTATTGCCGTGCAGCGCGATGCCGTTCATGGCCGCGGCCATGGCGTGCTCGCGGATGCCGAAGTGGATCGTGCGGCCGTACGGGTCCGCGCCGGGCAGCGGGTTGCCCACGGGGAGGAACGACGACGTCTTGTCGATCGTCGTGTTGTTCGAGCCCGCCAGGTCGGCGGAGCCGCCCCACAGCTCGGGGACGATCTCGCCGAGCGACTGGAGTACCTTGCCGGAGGCGGCGCGGGTGGCCACGCTCTTGCCGGGCTCGAAGACCGGGATCCTGTCCTCCCAGCCCGCGGGCAGCTCGCCCGCGGAGATCCGGTCGAACTCGGCGGCGCGCTCCGGGTTGGCGGTGCGCCACGCGGCCAGGGACTTCTCCCACTCGGCCCGGGCCTCACGGCCGCGGTCCAGCGCCTTGCGGGTGTGCGCGATGACCTCGTCGGAGACCTCGAAGGACTTCTCGGGGTCGAAGCCGAGGACCTTCTTCGTCGCGGCGACCTCCTCCTCGCCCAGCGCCGAGCCGTGCGACGCCTCGGTGTTCTGGGCGTTCGGGGCGGGCCACGCGATGATCGAGCGGGCGGCGATGAAGGACGGGCGCCCGGTCTCGGCCCTGGCGGCCTCCAGCGCCCGGTACAGACCCGCCGGGTCCAGGTCGCCGCTGGGCAGCTGCTCGACGCGCTGGACGTGCCAGCCGTACGCCTCGTACCGCTTCAGGGTGTCCTCGGAGACCGCGGTCTCCGTGTCGCCCTCGATCGAGATGTGGTTGTCGTCCCACAGCAGGACCAGGTTGCCGAGCTTCTGGTGCCCCGCCAGCGAGGACGCCTCGGCGGCGATGCCCTCCTGGAGGCAGCCGTCACCCGCGACGACCCACACCATGTGGTCGAACGGGGAGGTGCCGGGGGCCGCCTCCGGGTCGAACAGACCGCGCTCGTAGCGGGAGGCCATCGCCATGCCCACGGCGTTGGCGACGCCCTGGCCCAGCGGGCCCGTGGTCGTCTCCACGCCCGCGGTGTGCCCGTACTCCGGGTGGCCCGGGGTCTTGGAGCCCCAGGTCCGGAAGGACTTGAGATCGTCGAGCTCCAGGCCGTAGCCGGCCAGGTAGAGCTGGGTGTAGAGGGTCAGGCTGCTGTGGCCGGCAGAGAGCACGAACCGGTCGCGGCCGGTCCACTCCGGGTCGGCGGGGTCGTGCCGCATCACCTTCTGGAAGAGGGTGTACGCGGCGGGAGCCAGGCTCATCGCCGTGCCCGGGTGGCCGTTTCCGACCTTCTGAACGGCATCGGCGGCGAGGACGCGAGCGGTGTCCACGGCCCGCTGGTCCACTTCGGTCCACTGGAGATCTGTGGTGGTCGGCTTGGTGCTCACCCTGAGTCAGGGCTCCTCTCCACTGTTGTCAACCGGTGACGGTGACCGCACCGGGGATTCCGGTGACTGTGACCGCACCGGGATGGTCGAGCCTACCTGTGTCGGAACGCGCGTTTTCCGCTGCTTTCCAGGGTGCGGGCGGCCCGGCGGGTCCGCCTCCCGTATGAGCGCGGGGGCTCACTTCTGCGCCGCTCCGGTGAGCGGGCGAGGGCCCTTCCGTGCCGCTCCGGCGAGCGGGTTCCGCGCTTGCGTGAACGCTCCGACGACTGGCGTCCGGAGCCTGCGTGCCGCTCCCGCGGGCGAGACCGCGGGAGCCTTTCCCGTGCCGGTCCGCGCGCCGGACCGTCCGTCCGCGTCTCGATCCGGTGGGCGTGTCCCGCCGGGGTGCGCGGGGCACGGCGCCCGGAGGTGTGCGGAGCGTGCCGCTCCGGTGGGCCTCCCGCGTCGCCGCGAGGGGCGCCCGTCGCCGCCTCGACACCGCCGTGACGGGCGTGATTCCGCGCTTCCGTGCCACGCCAACACGATCCGACCCCCACGAAGGACGGCATGTTCCCAACGTCTACAGTGGTCTGGTTCGCGCAAGTCTTTACCGGGTCCTCACGCCCGGAGCTTGCTGGATTTCTCTGTCAGGGGTGTGCGTGACGGCCGTCGAGTCCCGACCCGCAGGGGTCGCCTTGACTTCCAGCCCGGGGGGCCATCGCCCGTTCGGGACTCGTGTCAAGGCATTCGTGGCGCTGACCAAGCCTCGGATCATCGAACTGCTGCTGATCACCACCGTGCCGGTGATGTTCCTGGCGGCCCAGGGCGTACCCGATCTGTGGCTCGTGCTCACGACCACCATCGGCGGATACCTCTCCGCGGGCGGCGCCAACGCGCTGAACATGTACATCGACCGCGACATCGACGCGGTGATGCACCGTACGTCGCAGCGCCCGCTGGTCACCGGCATGGTGAGCCCGCGCGAGTGCCTGGCCTTCGGCATCGTCCTCGCGGTGGTCTCCACGGTCTGGCTCGGGCTGCTGGTCAACTGGCTGTCGTCCGCGCTCGCGCTCGGTGCTCTGCTGTTCTACGTCGTGGGCTACACGCTGGTGCTGAAGCGGCGTACCGCGCAGAACATCGTCTGGGGCGGCATCGCGGGCTGCATGCCGGTCCTCATCGGCTGGTCGTCCGTGACGAACTCGATGTCGTGGGCCGCGGTCATCCTCTTCGTCGTGATGTTCTTCTGGACGCCGCCGCACTACTGGCCGCTCTCGATGAAGGTCAAGGACGACTACGCCCGCGCCGGTGTTCCGATGCTCCCGGTGATCACGACCAACCGTGTGGTGGCCCGCCAGATCGTGCTCTACAGCTGGGCGATGGTGCTCGTCTCGCTGCTGCTGACCCCGCTCGGCCACACCGGCTGGTTCTACACCGCGGTGGCGCTGCTGACCGGCGGCTTCTGGCTCTGGGAGGCGCACGCCCTGCTCAACCGGGCCAAGGCGGGAGTGACCGGCGCGAAGCTCAAGGAGATGCGGCTGTTCCACTGGTCGATCACCTACGTCTCGCTGCTCTTCCTCGCCGTGGCGATCGACCCCTTCCTGAGGTAGTCCCGCCCCGCTCCACCGGAGCGGTCCCGCCGACGGGCGGGGTACGTGGCCCACGCCACGTGCCCCGCCCGTCGCACGTCGTTCTACCCATCGATAGCATCCTGACCATGGCAGAGACGGCTGAGACCCAGGTGGAGAGCGGCAAGCGGGCGGCCCGCGCGGAGCGCAGGGCGGCGAAGCTCGCCAAGCAGATCGGTGCCTTTTCCAAGGCGCACGGCGGCGCGGAGGGGCAGCTCGCCTACATCGGGCAGATGGGCGCCCGCATCGTGCTCGTGGGCGAGGACGGCGGCTGGGGCGATCTGGTCGCCCCTTCGTACGCGGTCGCCGAGAGTGCCGCCCGGAAGGCCGGGATCACGATGCACGAGTCCTTCGACGGGGAGCTCGCGGCGAAGGTCCGCACCGGCCCGTACGAGTGGACGCGGATGGCCGGGATCCAGGTGGGCGGCCCGTCCGACAAGGGCTGAGAGCGGCCCCGATACGTCTGTACACCGATGCCGGGCGGTCCTTGGTCAAGGAACCGCCCGGCATCGGCGTACAGACGTATCGGCAGGGCCCACGAGGGCCCGCCCCGGCTCACCCCGCGGCGGCCGGCTCCGGCTTCTCGGCGGCGGGGCCGGGGACCGCGGGTACGGCCACCGGGCGCTCGCGCAGCGACAGCAGCACCCGCACCACCGCGATCCACACCAGACACGAACCGAACATGTGCAGGCCGACCAGGATCTCCGGGGTGTCCGTGAAGTACTGGACGTAGCCGATCACGCCCTGCCCCAGCAGCACCAGGAACAGGTCGCGGGCCCGCCTCCGCGGGCCGACCGGTGCGTCCACGGCCTTCAGCGCGAACCAGAGGGCGACGGTCAGCGCCACCACGACCCAGGCCAGGTCGGCGTGCAGCTGCGCGACCATCTGCCAGTCCACCGGAATGCGGGGGACGTCGCTGGAGTCGCCCGCATGCCGTCCGGCGCCCGTGACGACCGTGCCGACCGCGATCAGCAGCCCCGCCGCGACCACGAGCAGCCAGGTCAGCTGGGACACCGCCTTGCCCACCAGCGGCCGGGGCGCTTCGTCGCCCTCGCCGATCCGCTGCCACATCACCATCGCGACGGTGAGCAGCGCCGTGGTGAGCAGGAAGTGCGCGGCGACGGTGTACGGGTTGAGGCCGACCAGCACCACGATGCCGCCGAGCACCGCGTTGCCCATGACCACCCAGAACTGCGCCCAGCCGAGCCGGGTGAGGCTGCGCCGCCAGGGCTTCGCCGAGCGGGCGGCGATGATCGCCCAGCCGACGGCCGCGCACAGGACGTACGTCAGCAGGCGGTTGCCGAACTCGATGACGCCGTGCAAGCCCATCTCGCTCGTCGCGGTGAGGCTGTCCTCGGTGCACTTGGGCCAGGTGGGGCAGCCGAGGCCGGAACCGGTCAGCCGTACCGCACCGCCGGTGACGACGATGACGACGGACATGACGACGGCCGACAGGACGGCACGACGGACGATGCGTTCCGTCGGCGTCCACCGTTCGGCGATGTAGAGGAGCGGGTTCCGCGCGGCTTGAGCGACTTCGGCTCGGGTCAGCTTGGGCACGCGCACCATCGTAGGCGGCGGCTTGTGCAAGCTTTCACGAGGGGGACGAGTAGCGCGAAACGGCGACGGAGCGCTGACAAAGGCTCACGTCGAGCACCCGGACCGGGACGTCGCGCACCCGTCCGGCTCACTCCCAGCGGAAGAACTTCGCCGCCGCGCCCAGCCCGAGCACCGCCCACACCGCCAGCACGCCGAGATCGCCCCACGGCATCCCGGCGCCGTGCTGGAGGACGTCGCGCAGCCCGTCCGACAGGGCCGTGATGGGCAGCAGCCCGAGCGCCGACTGCACCGCGTCCGGGAACTTGTCCAGCGGCACGATCACCCCGCCGCCGACCAGCAGCAGCAGGAAGACCAGGTTGGCCGCGGCCAGCGTGGCCTCCGCCTTCAGCGTCCCGGCCATCAGCAGTCCGAGCCCGGAGAACGCGGCGGTGCCGAGCACCAGCAGCAGCACCACGGCGAACGGGGCGCCGTGCGGCGACCAGCCCAGCGCGAACGCGATCACCGTCAGCAGCACCACCTGCAGCACCTCGGTGACCAGCACCGAGAGGGTCTTGGCGGTCATCAGCGCCCAGCGCGGCAGGGGCGAGGCGCCGAGCCGCTTGAGCACCCCGTAGCGCCGCTCGAAACCGGTGGCGATGGCCTGGCCGGTGAAGGCCGTGGACATCACGGCGAGCGCCAGGACGCCGGGCGTCAGGAAGTCCACGGACCGCCCCGCGCCGGTGTCCACGACGTCGACCGCGCTGAACAGCACCAGCAGCAGCGCCGGGATGATCACGGTCAGCAGCAGCTGCTCGCCGTTGCGCAGCAGCATCCGCGTCTCCAGCGCCGCCTGCGCGGCGATCATCCGGGAGAGCGGGGCGGCGCCCGGCCGCGGGGCGTACGTACCGGCGCTCATGCGCGCAGCTCCTTGCCGGTCAGTTCGAGGAAGACGTCCTCCAGGGTGTGCCGCTGGACGGAGATGCCGGACGGCATCACCCCGTGCTGCGCGCACCAGGAGGTGACGGTGGCCAGCAGCTGCGGGTCGACGTCGGCCGTGATGCGGTACGTGCCCGGGGTGGGCTCGGCCGCCTCCGCGCCGTCCGGCAGCGCCTTGAGCAGGGAGCCGAGGTCGAGGCCGGGGCGGCCGGTGAAGCGCAGGGTGTTCTCGGCGCCGCCGCGGCAGAGTGCCTCGGGGCTGCCCTGGGCGATGACCCTGCCCGCGTCGATGACGGCGACGTCGTCGGCGAGCTCCTCGGCCTCGTCCATGAAGTGCGTGGTCAGGACGACGGACACGCCGTCGGCGCGCAGCTCGCGCACGAGGTCCCAGGTGGAGCGCCGGGCCTGCGGGTCGAGCCCGGCGGTCGGCTCGTCGAGGAAGACCAGCTCGGGGCGGCCCACCACGGCCATCGCCAGGGAGAGGCGCTGCTGCTGGCCGCCGGAGAGCCTGCGGTAGGTGGTGCGGCCGCAGGTGCCGAGGCCGAGGCGGTCGATCAGCGTGTCGACGTCCAGGGGGTGGGCGTGGAGCTTCGCCATGTGGCGGAGCATCTCGTCCGCGCGCGCCCCGGAGTAGATGCCACCGGACTGGAGCATCACGCCGATCCGGGGGCGCAGCCGGGCGGCGTCCGCGACCGGGTCGAGGCCGAGGACCCGCACCGTCCCGGCGTCGGGGCGGCGGTAGCCCTCGCAGGTCTCGACGGTGGTGGTCTTGCCGGCGCCGTTGGGGCCGAGGACGGCGGTGACCGTACCGGCGCGGACGCTCAGGTCGAGGCCGTCCACCGCGGTCCTGCGGCCGTACCGCTTCACCAGCCCGCGGATCTGGACGACCGGCTCGCTCTTCATGGCCGGTAAGTCTAAGGGCTGCCACTTCGCCCCCGGCGGGCGCGGGGGCGTCCCGCCGGACCCCCGTCGGGAGGGGCACGCGGCCGGTCTCCGGCGTGGATTAGGTGACCCTAAGTGATGAAGCGCACCGTAGATCGTTCCGGACCGTGGTTGTCAGGGCCGGATTAATTACGCAACAATGGCGTTGTGAAAAACGGCGAGACCAAGCGGGAGACACCCCAGGAGGAACTCGCGACCGGCGAGCGTTCGACGCGCAACAGGGTCGCGCGCTCCATCCTGGACCACGGCCCGTCCACCGTCGCCGAGCTGGCCAAGCGCCTCGGTCTCACCCAGGCCGCGGTCCGCCGCCATCTCGACACCCTCGCGTCGGACGGCGTCGTCGAGGCCCGTGAGCAGCGGGTCTACGGAGCACGGACGCGTGGCCGCCCGGCCAAGGCGTTCGCCCTGACCGACTGCGGACGGGACGCGTTCGACCAGTCCTACGACAAGCTCGCGGCGGACGCCCTGGGGTGGATCGCCGAGACCTCGGGCGAGGCCGCGGTCGCCGCCTTCGCCCGGGCCAGGATTGCGGCCCAGACCGAGGCGTACCGGGCGGCGATCGAGGCGGCGGATCCCGATGCGCGCACCGAGGCGTTGGCCAAGGCCTTGTCGGCCGACGGGTACGCTGCTACGGCGCGTAGCGCGCCCGGCCCGCAGCAGGGCGAGCAGTTGTGCCAGCACCACTGCCCGGTCGCTCATGTCGCCGAGCAGTATCCGCAGCTGTGCGAGGCGGAGACGGAATTCTTCTCCAGCCTTCTCGGTACGCATGTGCAGCGTCTGGCCACCATCGCCCACGGCGACGAGGTGTGCACGACGTACATCCCGCGCAGCGGTCGCCGCACAGCACCGAAGACCACTCATTCAGCATCTGCAAGCAAGGCCGGGAGGAACCCCGCATGACGCTCCCCACGGAGACTGCCCACCCCGAACTCGAGGGGCTGGGCACGTACGAATTCGGCTGGGCCGACTCCGACGCGGCAGGCGCCGCGGCCAAGCGCGGGCTCTCCGAGGATGTCGTCCGCGACATCTCGGCGAAGAAGAACGAGCCCGAGTGGATGCTGAAGCTGCGCCTCAAGGGCCTCAGGCTCTTCGACAAGAAGCCCATGCCCACCTGGGGCTCCGATCTGTCGGGCATCGACTTCGACAACATCAAGTACTTCGTGCGGTCCACGGAGAAGCAGGCGGAGTCCTGGGAGGACCTGCCCGAGGACATCAAGAACACCTACGACAAGCTCGGCATCCCGGAGGCGGAGAAGCAGCGCCTGGTCGCCGGTGTCGCCGCGCAGTACGAGTCGGAGGTCGTCTACCACCAGATCCGTGAGGACCTGGAGTCGCAGGGCGTCATCTTCCTCGACACCGACACGGCGCTGAAGGAGCACCCGGAGCTCTTCAAGGAGTACTTCGGCACCGTCATCCCGGTCGGCGACAACAAGTTCGCCTCGCTGAACACGGCCGTGTGGTCCGGCGGCTCGTTCATCTACGTGCCCAAGGGCGTCCACGTCGACATCCCGCTCCAGGCGTACTTCCGTATCAACACGGAGAACATGGGCCAGTTCGAGCGGACGCTGATCATCGTCGACGAGGACGCGTACGTCCACTACGTCGAGGGCTGCACCGCTCCGATCTACTCCTCGGACTCGCTGCACTCCGCGGTCGTCGAGATCATCGTGAAGAAGGGCGGCCGCTGCCGCTACACGACGATCCAGAACTGGTCGAACAACGTCTACAACCTGGTCACCAAGCGCGCCGTGGCCTATGAGGGCGCGACCATGGAGTGGGTCGACGGCAACATCGGCTCCAAGGTCACCATGAAGTACCCGGCCGTCTACCTGATGGGCGAGCACGCCAAGGGCGAGACCCTGTCCATCGCCTTCGCGGGCGAGGGCCAGCACCAGGACGCCGGCGCCAAGATGGTCCACATGGCGCCGAACACCTCCTCCAACATCGTCTCCAAGTCGGTGGCGCGGGGCGGCGGCCGCACCTCCTACCGCGGTCTGATCGAGATCGGCGAGGGCGCTCCGGGCGCGAAGTCGAACGTGCTCTGCGACGCGCTGCTGGTCGACACCATCTCGCGCTCCGACACCTACCCGTACGTCGACGTCCGTGAGGACGACGTGTCGATGGGGCACGAGGCGACCGTCTCCAAGGTCTCCGAGGACCAGCTGTTCTACCTGATGAGCCGCGGTATGACGGAGTTCGAGGCGATGGCGATGATCGTGCGCGGCTTCGTCGAGCCGATCGCCAAGGAACTGCCGATGGAGTACGCGCTCGAACTCAACCGGCTGATCGAGCTGCAGATGGAGGGTTCGGTCGGCTGACCCGGCCGACGACCGAATCCCCGGACACTTCACTGAGAAAGCGAGCACTACGACAGCCATGGCTGAGGCTCAGAACATCCCGGCGGGATCCACCACCACCGGTTCCATCGCGGTGGCCGCCGAATCGACCGTCGCCACGCGCATGAGCGCGCCGCCGTCCTTCGACGTCGCGGACTTCCCGGTGCCGCACGGCCGCGAGGAGGAGTGGCGGTTCACGCCGCTGGACCGGCTGCGCGGGCTGCACGACGGCACGGCGGTGGCCACCGGCGACGGCGTCAAGGTCGCCATCGAGGCCCCCGAGGGCGTCTCGGTCGAGACCGTCGGCCGCGACGACTCCCGGCTCGGCCGGGCCGGCACTCCGGTGGACCGCGTCGCCGCCCAGGCGTACTCGTCCTTCGAGCAGGCGTCCGTGGTCACGGTCCCCAAGGAGGCCGTGCTCACCGAGCCGATCCGCATCGCGGTGCACGGCGAGGGCGGGGTGGCCTTCGGCCACCAGGTCGTGGAGCTGGGTGCCTTCGCCGAGGCCGTCGTCGTCATCGACCACACCGGTGACGCGGTGCTCGCCGCCAACGTGGACTACGTCCTCGGCGACGGCGCGAAGCTCACCGTCGTCTCCGTCCAGGACTGGGACGAGAACGCGGTCCACGTCGGCCAGCACAACGCCCTGGTGGGCCGGGACGCCTCGTTCAAGTCGATCGTCGTCACCTTCGGCGGCGACCTCGTCCGCCTCCACCCGCGCGTCAGCTACGCGGGCACCGGCGGCGAGGCCGAGCTGTTCGGCCTGTACTTCACCGACAAGGGCCAGCACCAGGAGCACCGCCTCCTGGTCGACCACAACACCCCGCACTGCAAGTCCAACGCCGCCTACAAGGGCGCGCTCCAGGGCGACGACGCGCACGCGGTGTGGATCGGCGACGTGCTGATCCGGGCCGCCGCCGAGGGCACCGACACCTACGAGATGAACCGCAACCTCGTCCTCACGGACGGCGCGCGCGTCGACTCCGTGCCGAACCTGGAGATCGAGACCGGCGAGATCGTCGGCGCCGGCCACGCCTCCGCGACCGGCCGCTTCGACGACGAGCAGCTGTTCTACTTGATGGCGCGCGGCATCCCGGCCGAGGAGGCCCGCCGGCTCGTCGTACGCGGCTTCTTCGCCGAACTCGTCCAGCAGATCGGCCTGCCGGACGTCGAGGCGCGGCTGCTCGACAAGATCGAGACCGAGCTGAAGGCGTCCGTCTGATGGCCTTCGTCAAAGTCTGCGCGCTCAGCGAGCTGGAAGAGGACACCCCGAAGCGTGTGGAGCTCGACGGCGTCCCGGTGTCCGTCGTCCGTACCGAGGGCGAGGTGTTCGCGATCAACGACATCTGCTCGCACGCGAACGTCTCGCTGTCCGAGGGAGAGGTGGAGGACTGCATGATCGAGTGCTGGCTGCACGGCTCCAGCTTCGACCTCCGCACCGGCAAGCCGTCCGGCCTTCCCGCGACGCGCCCCGTCCCCGTATACCCCGTCAAGATCGAAGGGGACGATGTGCTCGTCTCCGTCACCCAGGAGTCCTGAGTCACCCATGGCAACGCTTGAAATCCGCGACCTGCACGTCACCGTCGAGGCCGACAACGCCACGAAGGAGATCCTCAAGGGCGTCGACCTGACCGTGAAGCAGGGCGAGACCCACGCCATCATGGGCCCCAACGGGTCCGGCAAGTCCACCCTCGCGTACTCGCTCGCGGGTCACCCCAAGTACACGGTCACCGGCGGTTCGGTGACCCTGGACGGCGAGGACGTCCTGGAGATGACCGTCGACGAGCGCGCCCGCGCGGGCGTGTTCCTCGCGATGCAGTACCCCGTCGAGGTCCCCGGCGTCTCGGTCTCCAACTTCCTGCGCACCTCCGCCACCGCCGTCCGCGGCGAGGCGCCCAAGCTTCGCACCTGGGTGAAGGAGGTCAAGGAGACCATGGAGCGGCTCCAGATCGACCCGGCCTTCGCCGAGCGCAACGTCAACGAGGGCTTCTCCGGCGGTGAGAAGAAGCGCCACGAGATCCTCCAGCTGGAGCTCCTCAAGCCGAAGGTCGCGATCCTCGACGAGACCGACTCCGGTCTCGACGTCGACGCCCTGCGGATCGTCTCCGAGGGCGTCAACCGGGTCCGCGGGACCGGCGAGGTCGGCACGCTGCTGATCACGCACTACACGCGGATCCTCCGCTACATCAAGCCCGACTTCGTGCACGTCTTCGCCAACGGCCGCATCGCCGAGTCCGGCGGTGCCGAGCTCGCCGACAAGCTGGAGAACGAGGGCTACGAGGCATACGTGAAGGGTGGCGCTTCCGCGTGACACAGCTGCCGGGCCTCCTCGACACCGAGGCGATCCGCAAGGACTTCCCCCTGCTGGATCGCACGGTCCACGACGGGAAGAAGGTCGTCTACCTGGACAGTGCGGCGACCTCGCAGAAGCCGCGCCAGGTCCTCGACGCACTCAACGAGTACTACGAGCGCCACAACGCCAACGTGCACCGCGGTGTGTACACGATCGCGGAAGAGGCCACGGCGCTGTACGAGGGCGCCCGTGACAAGGTCGCCGCGTTCATCAACGCGCCCAGCCGCGACGAGGTGATCTTCACCAAGAACGCCTCCGAGTCGCTGAACCTCGTGGCCAACATGCTCGGCTGGGCCGACGAGCCCTACCGGGTGGACCACGACACCGAGATCGTCACCACGGAGATGGAGCACCACTCCAACATCGTGCCCTGGCAGCTGCTCTCGCAGCGCACCGGCGCGAAGCTGAAGTGGTTCGGCATCACCGACGAGGGCCGCCTCGACCTGTCGAACATCGACGAGATCATCACCGAGAAGACGAAGATCGTCACCTTCACGCTGGTCTCGAACATCCTGGGCACGATCAACCCGGTCGAGAAGATCGTCCGCCGCGCCCAGCAGGTCGGCGCGCTGGTCTGCATCGACGCCTCGCAGGCGGCCCCGCACATGGTGCTCGACGTGCAGGCGCTCCAGGCCGACTTCGTGGCCTTCACCGGCCACAAGATGGTCGGCCCGACCGGCATCGGCGTGCTCTGGGGACGGCAGGAGCTCCTGGAGGACCTGCCGCCGTTCCTCGGCGGCGGCGAGATGATCGAGACCGTCTCGATGCACTCGTCGACGTACGCCCCCGCGCCGCACAAGTTCGAGGCCGGTACGCCCCCGATCGCGCAGGCCGTCGGCCTCGGCGCGGCCGTGGACTACCTCTCGTCGATCGGCATGGAGAAGATCCACCGTCACGAGCAGGCGATCACCGAGTACGCGGTGAAGCGGCTGCTGGAGGTCCCCGACCTGCGGATCATCGGTCCGGCGACGGCCGAGGACCGCGGCGCCACGATCTCCTTCACGCTCGGCGACATCCACCCGCACGACGTGGGCCAGGTGCTCGACGAGCAGGGCATCGCGGTCCGGGTCGGACACCACTGCGCACGGCCGGTCTGTCTGCGGTACGGAATTCCCGCGACGACGCGAGCGTCTTTCTATCTGTACTCCACGCCCGCCGAGGTCGACGCCCTGGTGGCCGGCCTGGAGCACGTACGGAACTTTTTCGGATGAGGGACGAGCGGCTGAGGGGTGACTGGTGAAGCTTGATTCCATGTACCAGGAAGTGATCCTGGACCACTACAAGCACCCCCACGGGCGCGGCCTGCGGGACGGCGACGCAGAGGTGCACCACGTCAACCCGACGTGCGGCGACGAGATCACTCTCCGGGTGAAGTACGACGGCGAGACCATCGCCGACATTTCGTACGAGGGTCAGGGATGCTCCATCAGCCAGGCCAGTGCGTCCGTGCTGAACGACCTCCTGGTCGGCAAGGAGCTGGGCGAGGCGCAGAAGATCCAGGAGACCTTCCTGGAACTGATGCAGTCGAAGGGCCAGCTGGAGCCGGACGACGCCATGGAGGAGTCGCTGGAGGACGCCGTCGCGTTCGCCGGTGTCTCCAAGTACCCCGCCCGGGTGAAGTGCGCGCTGCTGAGCTGGATGGCGTGGAAGGACGCGACGGCGAAGGCGCTGTCCGAAGGGAAGACGGCATGAGCGAGAACACGGTGACTTCCGAGGAGACCCCGGTGACCTCCGAAGAGACTCGGGTGACCAAGCCGGCCTCCGAGGAGGAGGTCCGCGAGGCCCTGTACGACGTCGTCGACCCCGAGCTGGGCATCGATGTGGTCAACCTGGGGCTGATCTACGGCATCCACATCGACGACGCCAACATCGCCACCCTCGACATGACCCTGACGTCCGCGGCCTGTCCGCTGACCGACGTCATCGAGGACCAGGCGAAGTCGGCGACCGACGGCATCGTCAACGAGCTGCGGATCAACTGGGTCTGGATGCCGCCGTGGGGCCCGGACAAGATCACGGACGACGGGCGGGAACAGCTGCGCGCGCTGGGCTTCAACGTCTGATCCCACCGCGTCGCACGCGGAACCCTCTCGCGTGTCACCCCGTACACGTCATCCCGTACGCCTCACGGCGTTCGGTACCGTGCCGCGTCGCACCATGTGTGGCACCGCGGGGTGGCGCGTGACATCCGTACCGACCGACGAACGGCCTCCGGTTCACACCGGGGGCCGTTCGCCGTGGTGGGCGAGGACGGCGTGCGGGTCTCCCGCGACGGGGGCGTGGTCCATGTGCACGGTCGCGGCGGTCAGCCGGGGCACGGCGTGGATCAGGGCGTGCTCGGCGGCGACGGCGATGCGGTGGGCCTCGACGACGGTCAGCCGCGGATCGACCACGACCTCGGTCTCGGCGCGCAGCTCATGGCCGATCCACCGCATCCGCACGCGCCCGGTGTCCAGGACGCCGTCGACGTTCCGCAGGGCGCAGTGGGCGGCGGCGACGAGGCCGGGGTCGACGGAGTCCATCAGACGTCGGCAGACCTCGCGGGCGGCGTCCTTGAGGACCATCAGGATGGCCACGGCGATGAGCAGGCCGACCACGGGATCGGCGGCGGGCAGGCCGAGCGCCGCGCCGCCCGTGCCCAGCAGGACGGCCAGCGAGGTGAATCCGTCGGTCCGGGCGTGCAGCCCGTCGGCGACCAACGCGGCGGAGCCGATGCGGCGCCCGGTGCGGATGCGGTAGCGGGCCACCCATTCGTTGCCGATGAAACCGATGAGCGCGGCGGCGGAGACGGCCCACAGGTGGGTGATGTCGCGGGGGTGGAGCAGCCGGTCCACCGCCACGCAGGCGGCCAGGACGGCGGAGGCGGCGATGGTCGCGACGATCAGGACGCCGGCCAGGTCCTCCGCCCGGCCGTAGCCGTAGGTGTAGCGGTGGTTCGCCGCCCGTCGGCCGAGGAGGAAGGCGATCCCCAGCGGGACGGCGGTCAGCGCGTCGGCGGCGTTGTGGACGGTGTCGCCCAGCAGGGCCACCGACCCCGACAGGGCGACGACGACGGCCTGGGCGACGGTCGTGGCACCGAGGACGACCAGTGAGATCCACAGCGTGCGCATGCCCTCGCGGGAGGCTTCCATCGCCGTGTCGACCTTGTCGGCCGTTTCGTGGCCGTGCGGCGTGACGAGGTGCGCGAGCCGGTGCCGCAGACGCGCGGTGCGGGAGACGCCGTGACCGGGCCGGTGTCCGGCCTCGCCGGGCGTGTGACCGTGGCCGTGCATGCGGCTCCCCGCGTGGCCGTGTCGGCCGTCGAGGCCGTGGTCGGGGAGCTGTCCGTGCTCGTGGCGGTCGTGTGCGTGAGTGTGTCCGTTCCCCTCCATGCGGTTCACGGTGGCACACGAATCCGATTGCGGCTACAGCCGTCGTACGCCCTGTGACCAGGTGCGATGTGCTCGCAACAGCGCTGCTGTGGCGCCCGGTGCCGACGGCCGGTACCGGCCCGGAGCGCCGAACCGGACACAGAACGTACGCCCGAAGTCTGCTCGGTGTGTGCTCGGTGTTGTCGCGGGTATCGGAGCCTTTCCGCACCTTCCCGCGCCACCACGCCGACGAGAGGCATGCCGTGCTGCACACGTCTTCGTTACGGAACCGTCGGACGGCCGCCGCCGCGGGCGCCGTTCTCGCGCTGACCGCCTTCGGGCCGAACACCCCCGCGCACGCCGCGAGTTACGGGACGCCGACCATCGGGCTCTCGGTCTCCTACCTCTCCGGTGCCGTCGGCGCGACCGGCGACCCCGTGGTCACCGTCACCGTCGCGCAGAGCGGTGCCGACGCCGGGGCGCTCACGGTGGCGGCGTCCGCCAGCTCCAAGCCGTCCGTCGCCGGGACCGGCGATGTGACCGTGACCGGGACGGGCACCACCCGGAGGCTGTCCGTCGCCGCCCACGGGCGCGGCTTCACCGACCTCACGGTCGAGGTCACCGGACTCGGCGGCAGGACCGCCACCAAGAAGCTGCACTACGCGGCGTCGGCCGCCGTGCGGGACGCCGCCGACACGCGCTACCTCGCCGGCTCGTCGGACGCCTCGGCCGCCGTGGACGTCGGCGGCGGCTACGCGGTCGTCGCCGACGACGAGTCCAACACGCTGCGCCTGTACGACCGTTCCGTCTCCGGCGCGCCGGTCAGGAGCTGGGACGTCGGCCCGGAGCTCGGGGTGTCGAAGGAGATCGACATCGAGGCGGCGGCCCGGGTCGGGAACACCATCTACTGGACCGGTTCGCTCGGCAACAACAAGAGCGGCGAGTACAAGGCCGACCGCAACACGGTGTTCACCACGACGGTGTCCGGATCGGGCGCCGGCACCCGGCTGACGGTCGGCGGTTCGTACAAGAGGCTCCGGGACGACCTCGTCGCCTGGGACGAGGCGCACGGCGACCGGTTCGGATTCGCGGCGGGGACGGCGGACGGCGAGGTACCCAAGCAGATCGACGGGTTCAACATCGAGGGCCTGGAGTTCGCGCCCGGCTCCACGACCACCGCGTACCTCGGCTTCCGGGCCCCGCTCGTGCCGCCGAAGACGGGCGGCAAGGCGCTGATCGTGCCCGTCACCAACTTCGACAGGGTGGCCGGCGGCGGGGCGAAGGCGGCCATCGGCATGCCGATCGAGCTGGACCTCGGCGGGCTCAGCATCCGCGACATCCGGAAGAATGCCGCCGACCAGTACCTGATCGTGGCCGGTTCCTGGGCGGCCGACGACAACTCCGACCCGTACGCCCTCTACAGCTGGGACGGGGTCGCCGCCCACGCCCCGGTCAGGCGGCTGGACCTGCCCACCGGCGACCCGGGCGGCTGGGAGGCCGTCGTCGACGTCCCGGACCTGACCGTGCCGGGCGCCCGGGTCCAGCTGATCACGGACTCGGGGTCGGCCGATCTGTACGGGGACGGCACGGAGGCGAAGGACCTCGACCACGCCGAATGGAAGAAGTCGCGCGCCGTCCGGTTCACCGTCGGCGACTGACGGCACGACGGGCACCGGCCCGGTCCCTGGTCGCCGGGGCCGGGCCGGAGGCCGGCCGGAGGTGCCGGGCACCGGATCCCGGGCGCCGCGAGCACCGCTACGGGCCGTGCGGGGCCGGCGCGGCGGCCGCCGCCTCGGCCAGGACCGGGCCCAGATTCTCCGTACGCATGCGCCGGTCGACGTAGAGAAGCCCGATCACCAGCTGGGGGAACGTCGCCGAAATGAACTGGCCGACCAGCTGCCCCAGCAGCATGATCACCATGTAGCCGCTCATGGCGAGGACGACCGATGCGGGGTTCGGGTCCTCGGCGAGGGCCGCGCCGCCGATGGCGCCGGAGAACATGCCGAGGAACGAGAACGGCATCTGGATCATGTAGCTCGCCACCGCGGCCATGGCGAGGCCCAGCAGAGCGATTCCGAAGATCCGCCACCAGTCGCCGCGCACCAACTGCGCCGAGCGGCGCATGGCCGCCACCGGTCGCAGGCCCTCGAAGACCACGGCAGAGGGGGCCAGGCTGAACTTCACCCAGAGCCAGGCGGCCAGCGGGGCGGTGGCGAGGGCGCCCAGGAGCCCGAAGGCGGACCACAGCACGGCGGCGCCGGCGCTGTCCGACAGGGTGATCACACTGACCATGAGGGCGATGAAGCCGACCATCGCGAGCACGACGGGGATCATCACGACCAGGGACACGAGGATCACCGTCCCGGCCACCGACGGTACGCGGGACCAGGCCCGGCGCCAGACGGCGGAGAAGGTCGTCGGCCTGCCCAGCACCGCTTCCTGGAGGACGGCCGGCACCGCCGCGTAGACCAGGGCCGTCGCCAGCACGAAGGTGAGCACGCCGACCAGCCAGACGGCGCCCAGACCGGTCAGCACCGGTACGAGATCGCCCGTCGCCGGATCCTCGTCCGCGCTGAGCTCCAGGAGCCGGCGCAGGTGCTCACCGGCCGTCGCGTACGCGATCAGGGCCGTCACCGCCACGACGGCCAGCGTCCCGCCGTACGCGGCCCCGCCGACCCCGAGCAGCTGCTTCCAGTAACGGCCCGTCGTGCCGAAGGCGCCCCCGAGTATGTCCGCGAGCTTCAGGGGCGCCAGCGGTATCACCCCGGGTTTCGGTGGCGGTGGCATCCAGCCACCCCAACCCGGCGGTCCTCCGTAGGGCGCTCCGCCGTACGGCGCCCCGCCACCCCACCCTGCGTCCTGCGTCACTGCTGCTCCGTCGTGTCTTGTGTCCGTTGCCGCCGTCCGTGCCCCGGTCCGGGACACCGTAGCCGCCCATCGGCGAGAAGTCGTCGTACCGTACGAAGAGCGGCGATGCGTACACTCGTACACATGGGTTACGGACTGCTTGCCGCGGCGATCGTGGCGGAGGTCGCCGGCACGACGGCGATGAAGTACAGCGAGGGCTTCACCCGGCTGTGGCCCTCACTGATCACCGTCGTGGGCTACCTCACCGCCTTCACGCTGCTCGCCCGGGCGCTGAAGACGCTCTCGGTGGGGACCGCCTACGCGATCTGGGCCGGTATCGGCACCGCCGCGGTCGCCGCCATCGGCATCCTCTTCATGGGGGAGTCCGGCGGTCCGGTCAAGCTCGCGGGCATAGCGCTCGTCATCGCCGGAGTGGTGGTGCTGAATCTGGGCGGGGCCCACTGATGGCCCGCCGGTACGACCCCGAGCGGCGTGATCGCATCATCGACGCCGCGCTCCGCGTGGTCGGCGCCAAGGGCATCGCGGGCCTCAGCCACCGTTCCGTCGCCGCCGAGGCCGATGTGCCGCTGGGTTCGACGACCTATCACTTCGCCTCGCTGGACGAGCTGTTGATCGCCGCGCTGCGCCGGTCGAACGAGAACTTCGCGAAGGTCATGCGGGAGAGCCGGGCCCTCGCCGACCCCGCGGCCGACCTCGCCGAGGAACTGGCCCGGCTGCTGGGGGAGTACTTCCGCGGCGGGCGGGGACGCGCGGAGCTGGAGTACGAGCTGTACCTCGCCGCACTCCGCAGACCCGCGCTGCGGCCCGTCGCCGCCGAGTGGACCGACGGCGCGGCCGAGCTGCTGTCCCGGCGCACCGATCCGGCCACGGCGCGTGCGCTGATCGCGCTCATGGACGGGATCTGCCTGCAGGTGCTGCTCACCGGCGGGAAGTACGACGAGGCGTACACGCGGGAGATGATGGGGCGCGTCGTCGGCTGACCGGTCCTCGGCGCGTGTGTGTTGCCGACGTGTGGCGTCCGGCGCGCCGACCGTGGCGGCTGCCCGCCGACCGACCGGTTCGCGGCCCGGCGTGTGGTGCACGGCGGCGGCCCGGCCCGCCGGACCGTGCGCCGCGTGCTCACTCGTCCGGCCGGGCCGCTCCTCGTACGGCCCGCAGCGCCGCCCGTACGCTCGCCTCGATGTCCGTGACCGGGTACAGCGCCTCGCGGATCGTCCGGTCCCGGTCGACCACCAGCGTCAGCCGCTTCAGCCGGCCGACACCGGCCGCCCGGAAGGTCGGCAGTCGCAGGGCCGCGGTCAGATCCAGCTCGGCGTCCGAGAGCAGCGGGAAACGCAGCCGCTCCGCCGCCGCGAACGCCCGCTGCTCGTCGGGCCGTTGGGTGGACACGCCGTGCACGGTCGCGCCGGCCGTCGTGAACTCGGCCAACTGGTCGCGGTATGTGCGGGATTCGAGCGTGCAGCCGCTCGCGCCCGGGATGCCCGCCCAGCCCGGCGGATAGGCGTCGCGGCGGGCATAGGCGCCGGGGAAGCAGTACAGGACGGTGTGCGGTGTGTCGGCGACCGGGTCGCGCCACTCGCCGTCGTGGTCCAGCAGGCGCAGTTCGGGCAGGCGGGTACCCACCAGGGCGTGCACCCGGGCCGCCTCCTTCGAGTTCTCCGCGGCCGTCGCCCTCACGTCCCCTTCCCCCATGACCCAGGTGTCGCCCCAGTCCTGGAGCGCGATCAGTACAGGCAGCAGCGCGTGTCCGCGCGGGGTGAGCCGGTACTCGTACCGGGGCGGCCGGTCCTGGTACGGCTCGCGCGACAGCACGCCCGCGTCGACCAGCAGCCGCAGCCGTTCGGTCAGCACCTTGCGGGACACGCCCAGTTCCGACTGGAGCGCATCGAAACGGTGCACCCCGCGTGCCGTGTCCCGCACGATCAGCAGGGTCCACCAGTCGCCGACGACGTCGAGCGCCTGGGCGATCGCGCAGTCGGCGTCGGCCAGGCTGGTGCGCTGGGGCATGGGATTCTCCGTGGGTCTCCGGCGCTCCGGGTCTCCGGGACTCCATTCCCGGCCCGTCGCCCGGATCGGCGCTCGGGAACCATGATGCCATGGTCGGTTCCCAAAGGAGACCGAGTGCGGGCCGGGAAAGGCTCGGGAGTCCTGGGAGCCTCGCGGGGAGCGGGCGCGGCCTTCCGGGGGGCTTGCCGCGACCACTCGGCGAGACCGGTTGGCTCCGGTCACACCTGCCCGGTTAGGTTTCGTGCATGAGCGATACGACTTCTCCCCGCACCACCGGCGCCGTCGCCGCCGGCCTCGCCACCGTCGCAGGTGACGGTTCCGTTCTCGACACCTGGTTCCCCGCCCCCGAACTCGCCGACGCCCCCGGCCCGGCCGGGTCCGAACGGCTCACCCCCGACCAGGCCGTCGACCTCCTCGGCGCGGGTGCCGCCAAGGCCATCGGGGTGGACGCCCGGCGCGGTGTCGAGGTCGTCGCCGTACGCACGGTCATCGCCTCGCTCGACGACAAGCCGCTCGACGCCCACGACGCGTACCTGCGTCTGCACCTCCTCTCGCACCGTCTCGTCCGGCCGCACGGACAGAACCTGGACGGCCTCTTCGGGCTCCTCACCAACGTCGCCTGGACCTCGCTCGGCCCGGTCGCCGTGGACGACGTCGAGAAGGTGCGACTGAACGCCCGCGCCGACGGTCTGCACCTCCAGGTCACCTCGGTCGACAAGTTCCCCCGAATGACGGACTACGTCGCCCCGAAGGGCGTCCGGATCGCCGACGCCGACCGGGTCAGGCTCGGCGCGCACCTGGCCCCCGGCACCACCGTCATGCACGAGGGCTTCGTCAACTTCAACGCGGGCACCCTGGGCACGTCGATGGTCGAGGGCCGGATCTCCGCGGGCGTCGTGGTCGGCGACGGCTCCGACATCGGCGGCGGCGCCTCCACGATGGGCACCCTCTCCGGGGGCGGCAAGGAGCGCATCGTCATCGGTGAGCGCTGCCTGATCGGCGCCGAGGCCGGGGTCGGGATCGCGCTCGGCGACGAGTGCGTCGTCGAGGCCGGGCTCTACATCACGGCGGGCACCCGCATCACGATGCCGGACGGCCAGATCGTCAAGGCTCGTGAGCTCTCCGGCGCCTCGAACATCCTCTTCCGCCGCAACTCGGTCACCGGCACGGTCGAGGCCCGTCCGAACAACGCGGTGTGGGACGGTCTCAACGACATCCTGCACAGCCACAACTAGCGCCGCGGCAGGCAACGTTTGCCCGTCAAGGAGCGCGTCCGGTACGTGCTCTCGGTGTGCCGGCCGGAAGCCCTCGTACTGGATGTACTTGGGATTTCGGCCGGTGCGGCGAGAGGGCGCGCCGGGCGTCGCGACGGGGCGAACGTTGCCTGATGCGGCACTAGTGCCGCGCCCGGCAACCTTTGCCCGGAAGGAGCGTCGTCCGGTGCTTCCCCAAGCTCTCAGCCTTGTTCGAGCAGGGGAGACCCCATTGATCGCAAGGCGGCCGGAAGCCCTCGGATGGGGTCTCCCCTGCTCGAACGAAGTCGAGAGCTTGGGGAAGGGCTACGTGAGCTTTTGGCCAACGGCGCGAGCGTGCGTGCCGGACGGCGCGACGGGGCAAACCTTGCCGGTCACGGCACCAGTGCCGGGAGCGGCACCAGTGCCGCACAGCCACAGCTGCCCTCCGGGGGCAGGAGAGGGAGTGCACGCCCTCCGCTCCGTGTCGGCGAGCAGTTCCTCGTAGGCTCCGCGCAGCCCGTCGGTCGCCCCGCGCCCGGCGGGCTGCGGCGGTTCCCGGACCGGTCCGGCGTCGAGCAGCGCCTTCGCCGTGACCGTGCCGAGCAGCTCGTGCGCGCGGTCCTTCATGGACGGCCGAACCCCGAAGCCCGCTCGGTTCTTCTCCGAGTGAAGAAGAAGGAACGCGCAACGGTCGGGGGAAGGCGCTCGGCGGGCCTCCTGGGCTCCGGCGGGCTCTGGCATGATCGAACGCCTATGCGGCAGGCCGACGTGGGGGCGGGTGCATGAGCGTGTGGGCGCGGAGACGGGCACGGATGCGGGCAGACGCAATCGCGGGGACGGGGACAGGGGCAGAGGCACGAGAACGGGCGGGAACCGGGGCCGGGAGACGGGGACCGGCGGCGGCCGTGCGCGCGGCGCTCACGACGGGGGTCCTGGGGTTGTCGCTCTCGGGATGCGCGGGGTTCCTCGTACCGGCGGGCGAGGGCGAACCGGAGTCGGCTCCGGTGGTGACGCCGAGCGCGTCGTATCCGCCCGGCTCCGCGCACGCCGACAGACTGCCCTCGCCCTTCCCGAGCGTTCCCGAGGAGCTCCTCGACCGGCCGTCGCCCCCGTCGGCGCAAGGGCCCGCCCCCACGCCCACCGCGAGCGGCCGGACGCACTGTCCGCCTTCCGGGGTCGTCGTCGGCATGGGCGAGATCGAGGCCGCGCTGGGACATCGGGCCGTCGGGCTCACCCTCACCAACTGCGGCGGCAAGCCGTACCGCGTCCACGGCTACCCGTCCGTCCGGGCCCTGGACGAGGCGGGCGACCCGCTGCCGGTGCCGGTGAACCCGGCCTCCTCGTACATGGGGACCGATCGGGGCCCGCAGGAGGTCGTGCTGAAGCCGGGGCAGACGGTGTGGTCGCTGCTCGCCTGGGTCTCCACCCCGACCGGCGGTGACCTCGTCGAGGGCGACGCGCTGGAGATCGCACCGGCCCCCGGCATGGAGGCGCGCGTCTTCCCGCTGGAGGGCAGCGACGTGCGGCTGCTCGACGAACTGAACATGACCGCCTGGCGGACCGGCCCCGCTTAGTGCGGCGCAGGCGCCGCGCCCCATGGATGGCCGGTGCCGGTGCCGGTGCCGGTGTCGCGTCGCGCGGGCGGGGTCAGCGTCGTGCCATGTAGAGCGTGAAGGCCCGGTGGAGCAGCTTGTTGATGGGGTAGTCCCATTCACCGACGTACTCGGCGGCCCGGCCACCGGTGCCGACCTTGAAACGCAGCAGGCCCAGCAGATGGTTGTCCTCGGCCAGAGTGTCGGTGATCCCGCGCAGGTCGTACACGGCCGCGCCCCGCTCGTGCGCGTCGCTCATCATGCGCCACTGGATCGCGTTGCCGGGCTGGACCTCGCGCTTGCGGGCGGTCGAGGCGCCGTAGGAGTACCAGACGTGGTCGCCGACGGTCAGCATCGTCGCGGCGGCCAGTGCCTCGCCCTCGTGCTGGGCGAGGTAGAGCCGCATGCGGTCGGGGTCCTCGGCGCGCAGCGCGGTCCACATGCGCTGGAAGTAGCCGAGCGGGCGGGGGACGAAGCGGTCGCGCTCGGCGGTCTCGCGGTACAGCTCGTAGAAGACCGGAAGGTCCTCGTAGCCTCCCTCGTCGACCTTGACGCCCGCCTTCTCCGCCTTCTTGATGTTGCGCCGCCACTGCTGGTTGAGACCGGTCCGGACCTCCTCCAGCGACCGCCCGGCGAGCGGCACCTGGAAGACGTACCGGGGCTGCCCGGCGGCGAAGCCGTCCTCGCCGTCCTCCTCGCCCCGTTGCCAGCCCATCCCGCGCAGCCGGTCGACGAGCGCGGCGGCCCGCGGATCGTCCGCGTCCGCCCGTACGTCGCGCAGGCGCCGGGCCGCCGGGTCCGCGACGGCCTCCTTGACGGTCTCGGCGTCCCAGTACCGGGCGATCACCGGGGGGCCCATGCGCACCGCGAACGCGCCGCCCGACTTCAGGTGCGCCAGCATCGGCCCGAGCCACCGCCCCGGGTCGGGGTCGTTCCAGTCGATGACGGGGCCCTCCGGCAGATAGGCCAGCGTGCGCCTGGTCCGGGGGATCGGGCGGTGGAGCACGAGCGCCGCTCCGGTGAGCTGTTCCCGGCCGGTGCTGTCCGGTTCGAACCAGCCGATGCTCTCCGCGCGCCAGTCGGGTTTCACGTCGCCCCACGACGGAACCTGCATATGGCTCACGGCGGGCCTGCTCGCGACGAATGCCAGATGTTCCTCGCGGGTGATCGCCCTGAGGTGCGGGTTCATGCGGTACTCCGATCGTCTTCCGGTTCCGGCCGTCTTCCGGCTCGTTCGGTCATCCGGCCCGGTTCGCCATCCGGTTCTGCTCGCCCGTTCGTCCCATCGGTTCCGGCGGCGGGAGCGCCGTTGACCTCGAGCGTGCTTGACGTAGCAGTGTGGCCGTCGGCGGCGTACCGCACGGGTGCGCCGGGTCAGGAGGACCCGTCATGAGTGTGCGTTTCGCATCCCGTCCCGATCTTGCCCGCAATGACGTCGGACTGGTCAAGGCGAGCACCTGGGATGTCGGCACTCCGGAGCGCCAACGGCGGACGGTCGAGGCGATCCGCGAGGCGTGGGACGGCAGGGAGTGGCCGCATGCGGGACTGCTTTCGTACACCGTCCATACCGGTGAGGACGGAAAGACCTTGTTCCATTACACCCAGTGGAGTGGGGAGCGGGCGTACCAGGACTTCTTCCGGCACGGCCGGGACGAGCGCAACGCGGACATCGACGCCGCCGTGCCGGGCATCCGGCGGCTCGGGCTGCACAGCCTCGAAATGTACCGCTCGAAGGGCCCGGGGGAGGGGGACGGACGGGAGCCGGGATGCGTGGTGATCGTCGACGTCGAGTTCGAAGGGGCGGACAAGGCACGTCAACGGGACTGGGTGGACACGGTGTTCGAGGCACTGGGGACCGACCCGGCGCTCGCCCCCGAAGGGATCTCCGCGCACTTCCACGTGAGCGTCGACGGGACCCGTGTGCTCAACTACGCCGAATGGGAGAGCGCCCGGGCCCACGCCGACGCGCTGGCCGCGCCCGGTGACGGGATCGGGTCCAGGACGCCGCAGTGGGAGCGCGTGCGGTCCTACCCGGGAGTGGCCGCGAGCACCGTGAACCGCTACGCGCCCGCGCTCAGCATCGGACCGAGGGCGGGCGCGTAGCAGGTGGTGCGTGGGGTACGCGGGGCGCGGAACGGGCGGAAGGGCGTGAGCCGCCGGGGTGAACGCGGTCGGCCGCGCCCGGCCGGCTCGGAACGGTCCCGGCCCGCCACGGCCGGCTCGGGACTGTTCCGTTCGACCGTCCCGTCCGGTTCGACCGTCCCGTTCCGCTCCGGTCGTCCGGGGGCCGCCCCGCCCCGCCCCGCCACGGCTCACGGACGGAAGCGGAGCACCTGCGGGTCGTGGTCGCTGTTCTGCGCGGCGAACTCTGCGTTGATGTGCACGCTGTCGTACTCGAAGTCGTCGATCGACGGGCTGGTCAGGATCTGGTCGAGGACATGGCTGTTGCCCTGGTAGACGTACGAGTAGCGCTCCGCGCGCGGCAGCGACCTCACGGCCGGGTACAGCACGCCACCGGCCGTGAGCGTCTTGGTCGTACCGGAGAACTCGAAGTCGTTGATGTCGCCGACGACCAGCACGTCGGCGTTCCTCTGGACGCTCAGCAGCTTCGTGACGAAGGTGTTGACGACCCCGGCCTGTGCGTGCCGCTGCACCTCGGACGAACGGGTCGGCGGCTGGTGCTGGGAGACGAGGGACTCGTCGCCGCCCTTGGACGCGAAGTGGTTCGCGACGACGAACACCGTACGGCCGCGGAAGACGAACTCCCCGACGAGCGGTTTGCGGCTGTTCTCCCACGCCGCGTTCGCCGGGTCGATCCGGCCGGGGGAGTGGGTCAGCGCCGCCCGGCCCCGCTCCCGCACGACGCCGGTCGCCGTCGTGGCGTCGCCGCCCGCGCGGTCGGTGAACGACACTCGCTCCGGGTTGAAGAGGAACACCTGGCGGATGTTGCCGCCGGGCTCGCCGCCGTCCTTCTTGTCCTGAGGGTCGACGGAACGCCACTGGTAAGCCGGACCGCCCGCGGCCACGATCGCGTCGACGAACTTCGCGACGGTGCGGTCGGCGGAGACCGTGCCGTCGTCCTTGGCGCCGTTGTCGTCCTGGATCTCCTCCAGCGCGACGATGTCGGGCGAGGCGAGGTTGTTCACCACCGCGGCGGCGAGCGCGTCGAACTTCTCCTGAGGGTCGGTCGGGTCGAGGTTCTCGACGTTGTACGTCGCCACCGCCAGTTCGCCTCGGCGCTGCTCGCGGGTCGTCTCCCGGCGCAGGCCCTTGCCGGTGACCTCGCCCAGTGTGCGGGCGGTCAGCGTGTAGCCGCCGTACTGGTTGAAGTCGAGCGGCCCCTCGGTCGTGCCCGACAGCACGTCGCCGACGTCGGCGGTCGGGAAGGGGCGTTCTGCGAGCGGCACCAGCGACTGGATCTGGAGGCGGCCGGTGTTCTGCGCGTCGTACGAGCCGTAGACGGTGCCGCCCCTCCGGTTGGCGTGCTCGTGCGGCTTCACCGTCACCCACAGCTCGGCGTACGGGTCGGTGGCGCCGACCACCCGCGCGGAGCCGATCCGGACGTTCATGCCCTCCAGCGACTCGTAGTGGTCCAGGGCGTAGCGCGAGGGAGCGAGGGGGAGCGCGTTGACGGAACCGCCCGCCGCCGGGTCTCCGGCCGGCGCGTACCGGGAGGGGACCGAGCGTGCGGAGATCGTCACCGGCGCGGGCAGCGGGTTGCCGGAGGACACCACCTCGACGGTGGGCTTGCTGATCTGGGTGAGCGACTGGTTGCCCGAGGCGACACCGCCCGGGACGTACTCGGTGACGGTGCCGGAGACCGTGACCGCGTCTCCGACCGCGACCGTCGGCGCGGACGAGGTGAAGACGAAGATCCCCTCGCTGGTGGCGGGGTCGGCGTCCGGACGCGGGTCCTGGAACCAGAAGCCCTTCGAACCGTAGGTTCGCACCCCCGTGACGATGCCGGTGACACCGCTCACCTGCCGGCCGCCGAGCGGGGATATGCGGGTGGAGCCCTGGATGTCGTGGATCCTGACCGGGCCGTCGGCGGAGGAGCCGGAGGGGGACGGAGAAGCGGCGGACGCGGAGGTGGTGGCAGCGCCGGTGAGCAGGCCCGCCGCGAGCGCGGCGGTCACTACGGCGGAGACGGCGGTCGTTCTGGACGATGCGGCGGGCATCACGGGCTCCGGGATGTCGAGGGTCGTAGAGGGAGGTCGGGGGAGGTCGGGGGCTCGGGAGGTAACGGCGCGGACGGGCGGGACTCCGCGTGGCTCGGGAGCGCGCCCGGACAGGGTTGTCCCCGGGCCGGGGCCGCCTCCGGTACGGGAGCGCGTACGGGCCGGTCGCCCGTACGGTCGGTTGGCCGCGCGAGGGACCGACGGCCTGCGAGAGGAGCCGATGGCCTCCACGTGGATCTACGCGCGTCAATCTCGTGTGTGTGCCGGGCAGTTGTCAAGGGCCCCCGGGTGTCCCGCCGTCGTCCTTCGCCCGAGCCGGGCGGCATGGGACGAAATGCGTCTACGCTGGGCCGCCTGACCCGGTACGCCCCGTACGCCCGAGGAGAATCACCAGATGTCCGCAGAGCAGCGCCCCACCCTGCCGCCCGTACGGCTGCACACCGAAGCCGAGCTGGCGCGGGACGCGCTCGCCGCACCGCTGCTGGCCCGCGCCGTCCGGCTCGCGCGCTGGGCCGGCCCGGAGACCAGGGTCGGTGCCGGTGGAGAGCTGGTCGAGGCACAGCTGCCCGCGGCGGCCGAGCACCTCGGCCTCGCGGCGGACGAGGAGGGCGCGGCGGAGGCGAGCGAGGCGTGGCGGCTCGCGGTCGACACGGGGCTCGTCGACGTCGAGGACCCGGACGAGGACGCCGGCCCGGACGCGGAGGGGACCGCCGCCGCGGGCGAGAACCTGGCGCTGATCACCGGAGGTTCCCCGCGGGACGTCCTCTCGATCTGGCTCGACGGCCTGGAGGCCGCCTACGCCGATGCCACCGCGCCGGTCTTCGACGACCTGGCCGACCTCGTCTCCGAGGACGGTTCGGTCGACTTCGACGCCCTGGACTGGGACCCGGACGCCGAGGCGGAGTTCCTCGACGGGGTCCTCGGCAATCTGTACCTGCTCACCGTCGGCGACGGCGCCGGTGACGGCGGCGCGCAGACGCCCCCGGTGCCGCTGCCCGCGCTCGCCGCCTCGTTGATCGTGCCGGACGACATGGGCGAACCCACCGACGACATCCTTGAAGAGGTGTCCGAGGCGATGATGCGGCTCGACGACCAGTTCCGGGTCCTCGAACCCATCGGGATCGTCGAGTACCAGCCGGTGGACGAGGCGTTGCTGGTCGAGGAGGACGAGGACGCCGACCCGCAGGCCGACGACGAGGACGTCACCCGGTACGGCATGGTGAAGCTGACCCCTCTCGGCCTGTACGGCATCCGCGCCCGGATGCTGGAGGCGGGCGTGGACGCCCCGGCGGTCGGTGACCTCGTGGACAAGGGGGCCGATGTGCTCCTCGGCGGTATCGCCCACTACCCCGAGGCGGCGGCCCGCGCCGAGTCCGAACTGTGGCTCGCCCGCCGCGGCGCGGACGGTGCCGCGGCCGAACTCCTCGCGGCGGCGCGGGGTACGGACCAGGAGGCGCCCCTGCGCCGGCTCCACTGCCAGCAGGCGCTCTCCCTGGTCGGCGCGGAGGCGGAGCCTGCGGTGCGCGCGGTGCTGGACGATCCCGAGCTGGGCGGCCTCGCCCGGGTCTGGCTCGTGGAGCTGGGCGCGGCGGACGTGCCCGCGCCGCCGGAGCCGATGATCTTCTGGCTCGCCGTGGACACCATCGCGGCCCAGCTGGAGGCCGAGGGCGATCTGGACGAGCTCCGGGGCCTCGTCGAGAGCCTGGCGGACCGGCACAGCGGCTTCTTCGACGAGGTGTGGCGCGTGGAGCACCCCGCGACGGCGGACGTCCTCGACGCGATGGGGCAGCTGCACAGCGACAAGAAGAAGGCCAAGGAGGCCCGCAAGGCGGCGTTCAAGGCGCGCTCGCGCGCGGGCGCCTGAGGCCGGCCGCGCGATCGAGCGAGGCGCGAACGCCTCAAGTGCCGCTCGTGGGCGGGCGCCCGAGGAGCGGTCGACGACCGGCACTAGTGCTGCTCCCGGCAAGGTTTGCCCCGTTGCACCGTCCGGCACGCACTCCCCCAAGGCCTTAAGGGCCAGGGGGACCCCCTTCGGCGTTGGCCGAAAGCGCACGTAGCCCTTCCAGGCAAACCTTGCCGGTCACGGCACTAGGGGTGAACAGGGCGTGACGGGCGGGTCCGGCAGACACGGCAGCCGGACCCGCCCGGCCGCCGTCGGCGGCCGTCCGCTCGCCCGAACGCGGCAGCCGGACAAGGACTTTCGGCCGTTCGCATACTTTCGGCCGATCGCATCCGGTCAACTGCACAGGAAGGATGCCCCGGGGCGTCGCCCGCAGTTCAACTGGAGTTGGGGCAGGAGCGTCACTGTGGGCGCGCCAACAACCCGCTCAGTCGTTCCAGGAGTGACGTGATGTCCTTCACGCGCAGGGAATTCACCAGACAGTCCGCCCTCACCGGTGCCGGCATCGCGCTGACCGGTACGGTCGCCGCGCTGGCCACCGCTCCCGGCGCCCTGGCCGCCGGGGACCCGAAGCACGGTCACGGCAACGGCCATGGACACGGGCACGGTCACCAGGACGAGCCCGGCTACGGACCGCTGGTCTCCGACCCGAAGGGCATCCTGGCGCTGCCCGCCGGGTTCTCCTACGAGGTCATCACCCACTGCGGTGTCACCAGGCTGGAGACCGGCGAGTACACCCCGTCCAACCACGACGGCACGGCCACCTTCGAGGGCCCCCGCGGTGTCACCCTGCTCGTCAACAACCACGAGCTGAGCGGCACCCGCGCCGGCTGGGAGCACCCCGTGCCGCTGACCGAGGGGCTGGTCTACGACCCGGTCGCGGCCGGTGGCTGCACGGTCGTGGAGACCCGCCGCGACGGCCGTACCGCCGAGTGGGTCGGCATCGCCGGCACCTCCACCAACTGCGCGGGCGGCGCCACCCCGTGGGGCACCTGGCTCACCTGCGAGGAGACCGAGGACAAGGCGGGCAAGAACGGCCTGCTCAAGGACCACGGCTACGTCTTCGAGGTCGACCCCTACGACCGGCGCGCCAACCGCGACCCGCGCCCGATCAAGGCGTTCGGCCGGTACGCCCACGAGGCCGTCGTCATCGACCCCAAGCGCGGCCACGCCTACCTGACCGAGGATGCTTCCAACCCGAACGGGCTGCTCTACCGCTGGGTGCCGCCGCACGGCTTCCGGCACGGCCGCGGCAAGCTGCGCACGCTCGCCGACGACGCCGGTGTGCTCCAGGCGTTCAAGTGCTTCGACCGCAACGGGGCGTTCGTCGACGACCTGTCCCGGGCCACGCGGATCGGCACGGTGTACGGGGTGGACTGGGTCGACGTCCCCGATCGCGACGCGAAGACCGTCTCGGTGCGCAAGCAGTTCGCGGACGGCGAGGTCACCCGCGCGCGCAAGCTGGAGGGCATGTGGTGGGGTGACGGCGGCGCGTACATCGTCTCCTCGTTCGCCCGCGCGGAGAGCCCCGGCCGGCACGACGGCCAGGTCTGGTTCTACGAGCCGAAGCGCCGCACGCTGACGCTGAAGGTACTGCTGGGCGTGAACGCGGATCCGTCGAAGGAAGGCGCCTTCGACGGCCCGGACAACATCACCGTCTCGCCGTACGGCGGTCTGGTCATCGCCGAGGACGGCGACGGCCTCCAGCACCTGTTCGGGGCGACGGAGAGCGGCCGCACGTACCCGATCGCCCGCAACGAGCTGAACATCGGCAGCGAACAGGAGCCGGAGTACAGCGAGTTCACCGGCGTGACGTTCTCGCCCGACGGCCGGACGCTGTACGCCAACATCCAGGACCCGGGCATCATGCTCGCGATCACCGGCCCCTGGAAGCGGCAGCCGAACCGCCACTGACGCACCGTCCGCGTGGCCGGGCCCGTACGGACCCGGCCACGTACGATTCCCCGTCCGCGTACGGGCCACTCGTTCGATGCGTACGCGTATGGGCTCGTACGCGCGTGCGCTCGTACGTGCGTGCGTAAATCCCTCGCGTCCGACGCGGCTTCCCCTTTAGAGTCCTGTTCGTGCCCAGGTGCGCAGGCAGGACCTACTTCCACTCTTAATGGGGAGGCCGCGGGTTCGATTCCCGCCACCGGATCTCGATCCGGTGTAGCTCAGTGGCAAGAGCACCATCGTCGGTTCCGCCGACCTGGATCTCTGGGCACCACAACTGCATCAGCAATGACTGCATGCACCTCCCGGTGCGCGGGCTGCGGCTCCTTCCTGAAACGAAATCGCCGCCGCCGACTCTGATCTCGGGAGGCACAGAGCCGGGAGGGTGCCCGGTGCGAAGACGACGGATACTTCCCGGATCCGACGGTTGCGGGTTCGAATCCCGCCCGGCCCCGGTCGGTAGCTCAACCCGGAAGAGCATCGGACAATTCCGTCGTCGCCCCTGATCTCGGGCGCCCTCCCCTCGTTGTGCCTTCTCCCAACGAATTCGCGGGAATTCACATGGCACGCTTCAACCTCCGCACCACCAAGTCCCGTACCAACACGTCTCGTTCGGACAGTCGCCGGGCCGCCTCGCCCGTGAGGTCGACCGGACGCACCGCGCCGAACCATCAGGGCGGCCTGGGCTTCCTGCGCGACAACCGCTCCGAGCTCTTTCTGCTCGCGGTCTCCAACTTCGTCTCGCAGCAGACCTTTTACGAGGACGGCGAGCGGCGCGACGACCGCTTCGCCGAGCTGGTACGGATCCTCGCCGTCGGCGATCCGGAATGGACCGCCGGCCTGCTCCACTGGCTGCGCCGTGACGGGCAGATGCGTACCGCTTCGCTCGTCGGCGCCGCCGAGTACGTGAAGGCGCGTCTCGACGCCGGTGCCGAGGACGGCCCTTCCAACAGACGGGTCGTCGACTCCGTCCTGCTGCGCGCCGACGAGCCCGGCGAATTCCTCGGGTACTGGACCTCGCGCTACGGCCGTGCCGTGCCCAAGCCCGTCAAGCGCGGCATCGCCGACGCGGTGCGCCGTCTCTACGACGGCAGGTCGCTGCTGAAGTACGACACCGCGTCCAAGGGCTACCGCTTCGGCGACGTGCTGAACCTGGTGCACGCCTCGCCCGACCCGGCCAAGCCGTGGCAGGGCGAGCTGTTCCGGTACGCCCTCGACCGCCGCCACCACCCGGAGACGGCCGTGCTGCCCGCCGCCGACCGCACCCTCACGGCCCACAAAGCACTGAGGGAGATCCCGGTCGGGGAGCGGCGGGCCGTGGTCACCGGAGCGGACGGCGCGGACCGGCTGGCCGCCGCGGGCATGACCTGGGAGGCGCTGGCGGGCTGGCTGCAGGGTCCGATGGACGCCGTGGCCTGGGAAGCGATGATTCCGTCCATGGGCGCGATGGCGCTCGTCCGCAATCTGCGGAACTTCGACGAGGCGGGGGTCTCGGACGAGGTCGCCGCGCGGGTGGCGGCGAGGATCAGCGACCCGGAGGTGGTCGCCGCGTCCCGGCAGTTCCCCTTCCGCTACCTCGCGGCGTACCAGCACGCGCCCTCGCTGCGCTGGGCGCACGCGCTGGAGAAGGCGCTCGGGCACTCCCTGGCCCATGTGCCCGGACTGCCGGGGCGGACGCTGATCCTGGTGGACCGCTCGGGATCGATGTGGTCGCCGCTCTCGGACCGTTCGCAGCTCAACCGTGCCGACGCCGCAGCGATCTTCGGCACGGCGCTGGCGCTGCGGGCCGAGGATGCGGACTTGGTGCAGTTCGGCACGAGCAGTGCGCGGGTGAAGTTCCGGCGCGCCGAGTCCGTGCTGAAGGTGCTGGAGCGCTTCGGGGACCTCGGCGGCACCAACACCGCGGAGGCGGTGCGCCGCCACTACCGGAAGCACGACCGGGTGCTGATCGTGACCGACGAACAGGCGTCGTTCTCGTACGCGGCGGACGCCACGGCGGCCGTGCCGTCCACCGTGCCCGTCTACACCTGGAACCTGGCCGGGTACCGGACCGGGCACGCCCCGTCGGGCGGCGCGAACCGGCACGTCTTCGGCGGGCTGTCCGACGCGGCGTTCCGTATGGTGCCGCTGCTGGAGGCGGGCCGTGACGCGGACTGGCCCTGGAACCGTCCGGAGCCGGACCGGGCCTGAACGGCAACCCCGCGGGCGGCCGGGGCGGGCGTCACGGCGCCCGCCCCGGCCGTCTCGACCATGGCGGGGTGGTGGCCGGGCGCCGCCGCCCCGGGGCGCTACAGCGCCTGGGCGGCGGGCTTCACCATGCCGCGGACGGTGCGTGCCTTGATGAATTCGCCCATGGCCGTCATCTCCCATTCGCCGGAGAACTGCCTGATCAGCTTTGCCATCATCACGCCGGTCTGCGGCTGAGCACCGGTCAGGTCGAAGCGGACCAGCTCCTCGCCGGTGACCGCGTCGATCAGTCGGCAGTACGCCTTGGCGACCTCGGTGAACTTCTGGCCCGTGAACGAGTTGACCGTGAAGACCAGGCCGGACGCCTCGGCCGGGATCCGCCCCAGGTCGACGGTGATCACCTCGTCGTCCCCGGCGCCCTCGCCCGTGAGGTTGTCGCCGGAGTGCTTGATCGCCCCGTTCAGGATGGAGAGCTTGCCGAAGTAGCAGCTGTCCAGGTGGTTGCGCTGGGGGCCGTAGGCGATCACCGAGGCGTCCAGGTCGATGTCCTTGCCGCGGAACGCGGGTTCCCAGCCGAGGCCCATCTTGACCTGGGAGAGCAGCGGACGGCCGCCCTTGACCAGGGACACCGTCTGGTTCTTCTGGAGGTTGACCCGGCCCTTGTCGAGGTTGATCCGGCCGGAGGGCGCGGGTGCGGGTGCGGGTGCGGCCGACGGGGCGGCGGGGGCCGGGGGAGCGGCGATCCGCGGGTCCACGGGGGGCGCGGAGGGCATCGGCGGCGCGGCGGCCGGCGTGGGCGGCGCGCTGGTCACGGCAGTCGCTGCCGGTGTGGCGGTCGGCGCGGGCTCGTCCTCCACCGAGACGCCGAAGTCCGTCGCGATGCCGGCCAGGCCGTTCGCATAGCCCTGACCGACCGCGCGGACCTTCCAGGCGCCGTTGCGGAGGTAGACCTCCATGACCACCAGCGCCGTCTCGGTCGTCAGCCGGGGTGGGGTGAACGTGGCCAGCACGCTGTTGTCGTCGGCGTTGCGCACGGTCGCCGTGGGCTCGATGCCCTGGAAGGTCTGCCCCGCCGCGTCCGGGCTCGCCGTGACGACGATCTTCTCGATCCCGGGCGGCACCGCGGCGGTGTCCACCACGATCGCGTCCGGTGACGTACCGCCACCCGAGCGGTACGTCACGCCGGGGCCGACGGGCTGGTTGTAGAAGACGAAGTCGTCGTCGGAGCGCACCTTGCCGGAGGCGGTGAGAAGCAGGCCCGAAACGTCGAGCCGCACCGGTGCGGAGACGTCCACTGCCACGCGGGCGGCGGACAGAGGGATGTTCGAGCCAGGGGTCATAGCGGTCATGCACCGGGTAACGAACGACCCGGCTTTGCCGTTCCCTTACCTTCACCCGCCTTGACGTACCCGTGACACCGCTTCCCCGTTCCGCCGCGACGCGAGCCGACCCGCGCCCCGTGCCGTCCGTCGCCCCGTGAGCAGCAGGACCGGAGCCAGCAGCGCCGCCGCGCCGGTCAACGGCAGCAGCACCCGGACGTCCACCAGCGCGATCAGTCCGGCGCCCAGCGCCAGTGCCACCGCGTTCGGCACCATCATCAGCGTGTTCGCGGTGGCCGAGGTACGGCCCAGCACCGCGTCCGGGGTCTCCCGCTGCACCGCCGTCATCGCGGCGATCAGCACGCACGGCAGACCGAACCCGATGATCGCGCTGCCCGCCAGCGCCACCGCGTCGTACGGCAGCGCCCGCAGCGCGATCGCCACCGCGAACACCGCGGTTCCGGCCGCCGCGAACACCCGCTCGTCCATCCGCCGCAGCAGCGGTCCCGCCAGCAGCCCCACGGCGACGGACCCGGCGCGAAGCCGGTCGGCGACGGCCCCGAGCGCGGGCCCGAACAGCACCGGCAGCCACATCGCGAAGACGGCGAGCGCCGCCAGACTGGCGGAGCCGGTGAGCGACTTCACCCAGACCCCGGCCGCCAGCCACATCGCCGATGTCCCGAACCCCGAGACGACGACCGCTGTCAGGAACAGCCCCGCCGTACGGTCCCGCAACACCCTCACCGTCGCCGGACCCGGCCTCGCACCCACCACGACAATCCTCCAGAACCGTGCCTGTGTGACGCGTCCAGGCTGGTCATTGAGGTGGCCCGGGGGCATCGGGAGGATGCCTTATTCCGTACCGGCCGAGCCCGCGGCCCCGGCGGCACTCGTACGGCAGATGCCCGATACGGCCCCGGCGCGGGTGTGCGGCCGGGGCTCGGGAAGAGGAAACGGAATCGGAAGCGGAATCCGGAAGCGGAGGCGGAGGCGGCACGGGAGGAGAGAGCGGGGAGGAGAAGGGGAGGACACCGTGCCGGGACCGGCGTACGCACCGCCCCGTCGACCCCGCCCCCTCCCTGCCGACCCGCCCCGCCCGGCTGTCAGCGCGCCAGGGCGGCCTTCATCATCTTCTGGGCGATCGGCGCGGCCAGGCCGTTGCCGCTGACCTCCGAGCGGGCCGCGCCCGAGTCCTCGACGAGCACCGCGACCGCGACCTCCTTGTCGCTGGTCCGGTCCTTCGCGTACGAGGTGAACCACGCGTACGGAGTCCTGCTGTTGCCCACGCCGTTCTGCGCGGTCCCCGTCTTGCCGCCGACCTCGGCCCCGGCGATCCGGGCGTTGCTGCCCGTGCCCTCCTCGACGACCGTCACCATCGCGCTGCGCAACTGCTCGGCGGTGGACTTCGAGACCACCCGCTTCGTGTCCCCGTCGGCGTACTCCTGCAGGGTGTCGCCGTCGGCGTCCGTCACCTTCGAGACCATGTGCGGCGCGGCGAGTTCACCGCCGTTGGCGAGGGTGGCCGACACCATGGCGATCTGCAACGGCGTCGCGGTCACCTCGAACTGCCCGATGCCCGACAGCGCGGTCTGCGCCTTGTCCATGCCGGACGGGTAGACGCTCTCGAAGGCGCGCACCGGTACGTCGAGCTTCTCGTTGTTGAAGCCGAACTTCTCCGCCATCGCCCTGACCTTGTCCTGGCCGAGATCGACGGCCATCTTCCCGAAGACGTTGTTGCAGGAGTACTGGAGCGCGGTGCGCAGCGTGGCGTTCTCGCAGGGGGCGGAGGCGTTCTCGTTCTCCAGGTCCCTGCTGCTGCCGGGCAGGCGGTACGGATTCGGGCTGTCCGTGCGCTCGTCGACGGAGCCGTACAGTCCGTCCTCCAGCGCCGCGGCGGCCACCACCAGCTTGAACGTCGAACCGGGCGCCAGCGGCTGCCGCAGCGCCCGGTTGACCAGTGGCTTGTCCTTGTCGTCGCGCAGCTTCTCCCACGCGTCGCCATCCGCCGCCGCACTGATCGTCGACGGGTCGTAGGACGGGGTGGAGACCATGCCCAGGATCTGCCCGGTGCCCGGGTCGATCGCGACCGCGGCGCCCTTGTCGTCGCCGAGCGCCTCGTATGCGGCCTTCTGCACATCGGGGTCGATCGTGGTCAGGACGTCGCCCGGGGCCGCCTGCTTGCGGGTCAACGCGTCCACCGGGTTCTTCAGCCGGTCGTCGGTGCCGTTGAGCACGGGGCCGTAGATCCCCTCCAACTGCGTGATGCCGAACGCCTGGGAGCTGTAGCCGGTGACGGCCGAGTAGAGCGCGCCATCGGTGTAGGTGCGCTGGTACGCGAGATCGCCGCCCTTCGTCTTCTTCGAGCCGGTGACCGGTTTCCCGGCCACGATGATGTCACCGAGCGGCTGCGCGTACTGCGCCATGATCTTCCGCCGGTTGTGGTCGTTGTCTGCGAGTGCCTGTGCCTGATACGCCTGCAGCCAGGTCGCCCGCACCAGCAGGGCGAGGACCAGGAGCAGACAGAAGACCGAGGTCCGCCTGATCGTCTTGTTCATCCCGCAGGAGGACGTGCGGGGCATCGCGCGTTGTTCCAGGTCGCGCCGATTCTCACCGATTCCTCATGAACGGTGCGACCAGGTCGGAACGGACACGACGGGGCCGGGGCCGGACAGTACGCATGCGACCGGACCCGGACCGGGACCCGGACCTGGACGGGGCGCAGGCGACGGGACCGCACAGGGCGCGGGACCGCACACGAACGGAGCGGGCACGGTCCGGCCCGTGGGGAAAGCCCGGCTCACAGCCTCCGGGTGGCGAGGGCGAGCCGGTCCCGCGCGTCGAACAGCGCGGCCTTCACCATCTGCTCGTGCGCGGGCGTGAGCCGGGCGACCGGAACCGAGCAGCTGATGGCGTCGCGCGCCGGGGTGCGATACGGGACGGCGACACCGAAGCAGCGCAGGCCGAGGGTGTTCTCCTCGCGGTCCACCGCGTACCCCCGCTCGCGCACGGCGTGCAGCTCCTCGATGAGCCTCTCGCGGTCGGTGATGGTGTGCCCGGTCGGCGCGGGCAGCGTTTCCGGCAGCATCTTGCGCACCTGCTCGTCGCTGTGGGTGGCCAGGAGCGCCTTGCCGAGCGCGGTGGAGTGGGCGGGCTGCCGTCGGCCGACCCGGGTGAACGGACGCAGATGGTGCGGGGACTGCCGGGTCGCCAGGCACACCACGTTCGTGCCGTCGAGGCGGGCCAGGTGAATGGTCTCCGTGGTGTCGTCGGCCAGCCGGTCCAGGGTCGGCCGGGCCGCCGCGACGACCTCGTCGCCGTCGATGTACGAGGTGCCGACCAGCAGGGCCCGTACGCCGATCCCGTACCGGGTGCCCGTCGCGTCGGTCTCCACCCAGCCCAGCTCCACGAGCGTGCGCAACAGCATGTAGAGGCTGGACTTGGGGTAGCCGACGGCCTCCTGCACCGTGGTGAGCGAGTGCATGCCGGGCCGTCCGGCGAAATACTCCAGCAGTTCCACCGTGCGCACGGCGGACTTGACCTGCGCCCCACCCGATTCGGCGGCAGCCATCGTCCCGCACCCCTTCCCGTCCCACACCGTCCGTCCGCTGACGAGACCCGTGGCTTCCCGCCCCGGCGCCTTCGGCCCCAGCCTCTCCGGAATCCGGGGACCCCTTGGCCGTACGGATCCTTGCCAACTCCCGAGGCCCGGAAATAGAGTCGGGCCATATTCAAGATCGCGAACTGCGTTCAGAATACCGAACGAATTCCGATGTGTGGCAGCGGAGCGGAAGGAATCACGGTGGCAGCAGCACCCGTCTTGAGCGTCGACCCCCGCACCGGCAACCCGCGCGAGCAGGTTGCGGTGGAGGCTTCGTCGGAGGAGGTCGACCGCGCCGTCCGGGCCGCGCACGCCGTACGCGGCACCCTCGCCGACCGCGGCGTACGCGCCGCCTTCCTGCGCACCGCGGCCGACCTGCTGACCGAGGCGGGGGAGCACGTCATCGAGGCCGCCGACGCGGAGACCGCGCTCGGCCCGGCCCGGCTCACCGGCGAACTCGCCCGGACCGCCGCCCAGTTGAGGGCGTTCGCGGAGGTCGTCGAGGAGGGCGCCTTTCTCGACATCCGTATCGACCACGAGGACGCCACCCGGACCCCGCCGTGGCCCGACCTGCGCCGCTACAAGGTTCCGCTCGGGGTGGTCGCCGTGTATGCGGCGAGCAACTTCCCGCTCGCCTTCTCCGTCCCCGGCGGTGACACCGCGAGCGCGCTGGCCGCCGGCTGCCCCGTCGTCGTCAAGGCGCACCCCGACCACCCCGCCACCGCCGAACTCTGCGCCTCCGTACTGCGCCGGGCGGCGGCACGGGCCGGACTGCCCGAGGACGTGCTGGTCCTGGTGCACGGCTTCGACGCGGGCCTCGAACTGATCAGGCACCCGCTGGTGACCGCCGCCGGATTCACCGGCTCGGTACGCGGTGGACGCGCCCTGTACGACGCGGCGGTCGCCCGCCCCGTCCCCATCCCCTTCCACGGCGAACTGGGCTCCCTCAACCCCGTGGTCGTCACCGAGGCCGCCGCCGCCGAGCGCGGCGAGCGGATCGGTGCCGGGCTCGCGGGCTCGATGACCCTGGGCCTGGGCCAGTTCTGCACCAAGCCCGGACTCGTCCTGGCCCCGGCCGGGGAGAGCGGCGACCGGCTCCTGAAGGCGCTCACCGACGCGGTCGGCGACACCGAGGCCGGGGTCCTGCTCGACCACCGGATGCGCGACGCCTTCCTCTCAGGGGTGGGCGAACGGGCCGGACTCCCCGGTGTCGAGGCCCCGGTCACCCCCGGCGCGCGCGGCGACCACACCGTCGCACCCGGCTTCCTCACTGTTCCGGCGCACCTTCTCGCCGCCGACGGCCCGCACGACACGCTCCTGGAGGAGTGCTTCGGGCCGGTCACGGTCGTGGCCCGCTACACCAGCGACGACGAGATCGACGCCGTCCTCTCGCGCCTCCCCGGCAACCTCACGGCCACCCTCCACACCGCCACCGACGGGCCCGACGCCGACGCCCCCGCCCTCCTCGCGGCCCTCACCCCGCTGGCCGGGCGCGTCCTCGTCAACGGCTGGCCGACCGGCGTCGCCGTCGCCCCCGCCCAGCACCACGGCGGCCCCTACCCGGCCACCACATCCACATCCACCTCGGTCGGCGCCACCGCGATCGAACGCTGGCTGCGCCCGCTCACGTACCAGTCGACCCCCGACGCGCTCCTTCCGCCGGAACTCCGCGAGAGCAACCCGCTGAACCTGCCCCGCAGCGTGGACGGCCGCCGCGCGTGACTCTCGCCGTCCCGTCCTGCGGACGACGATGCGGAACCGACGACCGGCCGATGCGGGAGGGCGGGCTCAGCTGACAAGTCTGATCAGTGCCCAGAGAACGATGAGGTCCAGCGTCATCACGCTGATGGCCCACAGCGGGTAGTACGGGATGAACATGAACTGGGTGACCAGGCTGATGGCGGCGAGCCCGATACCGGCCGAACGACCCCAGCTCATGGCCCGCAGCACTCCGAAACCACCGGCCAGCAGGGCGATTCCCACGATCAGATGGATCCAGCCCCAGGTGGTGAGGTCGAAGCGGTACTCGTAGTGCAGCGGTACGCCGTACAGCCTGTCGCGGGCGATGCCGGTGATGCCCTGGAGAACGCTCAGCACCCCGCTGAGGACCAGCGCCACGCCGACGAACATCGCCGGTCCGGCCACCCGTTCGCCGCTCCGGGAGCCCGTCGTGTCCTGTCGCACACCACTGGGCATGCTCGCCATGGCTGTCACCTTTCGTCGCCGACGCGGTCGTCGCCGCACACCGTGGTGCGAAAGCGGAATCCGGACCGCGCTTCCGCCACGTTCACAGCGTGAACCCGCGACCACCGTGCGGCGACCGCACCAGGCCAGCCGAGTGACCCGGCCGCCCGGCCCCGTCGGCCGACGAGCCTGCCGCGCCCTGCCGGGGCGTCCTCGAATGCCGGACTCACCTCAGTGGGGGCGCGAGGGTGGCAGTTCTCCGTTGGGACGGGGACGCCGGGGCGTGCTGCTCACTTCGCCGCGTATCGCAGGAAGTGCGTCCAGGCGGTCGGGGCGAGGGTGATGTGGGAGCGGGCGGTGTCCTTCGAGTCGCGGACGAGGACGGCCTGTTCGACGACGGATACCTCGACGCACTCGCCGCCCTCGTTGGAGCTGTGACTGCTCTTGAACCACGAGTTCTCTGCCGGGCTCTGAACCCGGATGTCGGGCTTCATCGGTCTTTCAGCAACCTTTCGATCAGAGCCAAGGACTCACGCGGTGTGAGCGCCTGCGATCGGATGCACCCGTATCGTGCGGCCAGAATACGAACTTCCTCCGGGTCGGTGATCAACCGGCTGACGTTCTGCACCTCAAGGTAGCCGACCTGTGGTTTACGTGTCGGAGTGAGGAGGATGAACGGGCCACCGAGGCCCGCGTGTTCAGGTCGGTCCAGCGGCATGACCTGAAGCTCCACGTTTCGCAACCCGCCGACCCTGACCAGCTCTTGGAGCTGCTCCTCGTGAACGTCCCATTCACCGATGGGGCGTCGGAGGATCGCTTCCTCGATGACGCAACTCACCATCGGGGCGGGGCGCTTCGTCAGAACGGTCTGTCGAGCCAGGCGGGACGTCACCCGCTGTTCGATGAGCTCGTCGTCCAGCAAGGGCTTGCGCATGGCGTACAGGGCACGTGTGTGCGCCTCTGTCTGAAACAGACCAGGCACCGTGTGATTGCTGTAGTAGGAAAGCTCGACAGCGTCCGCTTCCAGCCTCGCGTAATCCTTGAACCACGCCGGATGCTTCACGCGGGCCCGCGCCTTCGCGCGCTTCACGTCCTCCATCGTGGACCGGAGCAGCCCGCCCGCGCTCAGCAAGTCGTCGGCCGCGTCCAGGAATTCGGGCTGTGGCGTTCTGCGTCCGCGTTCCAGCGAGCGGATCAGCTCCTCGCTGTACCCGAGGCGTTCGCCCAGTTCCCGCCGTGTGAGGCCGGCCCGTTCGCGCAGCAGCCGGACTTGACGGCCGACCACACGGAACAGGTCCGCCGCTTCCTCCGAGTCGTCGCTGCCGTCGATCGCGCCGTCCAGCTCCATGGTGCTGCCCGCCTTCGTTGCTCATCGGCCCGCCGCGCTCGTCGCCGCCCGTTCCTCCGTCATGGGGGACGGGCGGTACCGGTCGCCGTGTGTACCGGTACATGCACGCTGCGTACCGTCGTCGTTGCTGGTCAGCGTACGGCCGCTCGACCACGCTGAGTGGCGTGACGAGTGAATCCGTACAGATCGATACCCCGCAATCAGCAGCATCCGCACAGCAGTTCACGCAGTTGTTCAGTGCCACCCGCCGAGGCGCCCGTCTGGCCCGGTTGCTCGCGGTGGAGCAGTTGGCGGCGTGGGGATGGCCGCGTGACGGGGCGCGCACCGACGCCGCCGCGCTCGTCGTCGCCGAACTGGCGGCGAACGCGGCCGTGCACGGGAGGCTGGACGGACGGGGGTTCCGTCTCGGGCTGGCCCTGCTGCCGACCGGACGGCTGCGGATCGAGGTCACCGACCCGCGCGGTGATCGCGATCTCCCCGCCGTGCCCCGGGAGGCGGACGAGGGCGGGCGAGGGCTGATCATCGTCGAGGCGCTCGCCGTGGACTGGGGCGTGGACCCGTGCCCACCGTCCGGGAAGACGGTATGGGCCGAGGTCCGTGCCGTGACCACCGGGGCGCGGAGGCAGGCCCTCAGTGTTTGAGCGTCGCCATGAGGTCGCGCATGTCACTGATCATGGCCGAGTGGTAGACGGACGCCTTGGGCACCTCCGGTTCGTCGTCGGCGGGCTGCTCGTGCGAGCCGTCGCCCATGTACTGGGTGAAGACGTAGAGATTCAGGGAGAAGACCGCACCGCCCTCCCGCACCCGGAGCTCCGAGGATCCGTCGTCACCGGTCAGCAGGTAGGCCCGTTCGCCGAGATTCGGCACGGTCTCCAGCTTCGCCTCCGGGTCGATGCCCGTGTCGGTCACCCGTCGCAGGGCTTCGAACTCGGCTCCGGGGTCCGACTCCTTGTGCAGCGACACCGTGACTCCGACGCCGTACTCGATCGACCAGCCCTTGCGGGGCTGCTCGACCGCGCCCGTGGGCCGAAGCGAGATGAAACACCGCGCCTGGTCGAGGGCGGCATGGTTCAGGAGCCGTGGTCCGGGATCGGCCTTCTCTCTCGGTCCGATCGCCGCGCCCATCGACTTCAGCCGCAGGGACGGGCAGGGATCCTTGTCCAGCCGGTACCCGTGCAATTCCGGTCTCCGGTCGCCGAGTCCGTACAGGAAGAACGCCCCGGCCCAGAGGGCAGTGGCCATGACGGCCCCGCCCAGCGCCCACAGCCACGGTCTGTGCTTCCCGGATCTCCCGGCGGGTTCGCTTCCGAAACCGTGCATCACCTCGCGGGAGTCGGTGGGGGCGAAGTCCCCCGTCATCTCCGGCTCGGAAATCATCGGGCTCCCCCTCGATCGTGACCTTCGTCCCCGTTGGATCACATCACGCACCGTTGCGTTCGCGCAGGTGTTTGGGGCCCTCTGTCCGAGCCGTGATGGTTCAGGCGCCGATGAGGCCGTTGAGCTGTGGGGGAGAGCGCACGAAAACCATGCCTGTGCGGCCCGGGAGAGATCGCTTGGGCCCGGGGCGCCCGGAGGGTCCTGCCGCGCGTCGCGTCGTCTCTCCGCCGTGGTTGAGCGACGCGGACGGGGCGATCCGGCTCGGCGGGTCCGGTCGGTGTCGCGTCCGTGGCGAGGGCGGTCAGGTAGGCCATGGCCGGCATGGCCGGGGTGACGCGCCCGTGTCATGCGGTCCAGTGGCGGACCTGGTAGTGGTCCAGGCCGCCCCGGCCCTTCGCTGCCTGGAAGTACTCCGGAACGGTCGTGGTCCCCCGCCCGATCAGGGGCGTGGTGTTCCGGTTCTCGGTGGCTGCTCGGTGCAGCAGTACCGACATGTGGCGGCAGCGGCCGGCAGATCCTCGGACAGGCAGGCCGGGCACGTCTTGACAGGCCCCGGCTCTTCGAAGACCACCACACCGTGCCGCGCCGAATATCGCTTGTACGGCACGACGATGAGGAAGTAGACGACGGCCATGAAGATGATGAAGTAGATGACTGCCGAGATGAAGGAACCGATATCAAGGTACGTAGCCTTGTTGCCCGGCTGGCCGAGTTGCCAGCCCAATCCGACTGAACGGCCGCCCTGAGCACGCGCAATAATGGGATTGATCACGGAATCGGTGAACGCCTTGATCAAGGTACTGAAGGCCAGTGCGACAATGAGGCCTACAGCTACGACGACGACATCGCCGCGCATCATGAAGTTCTTGAACCCCTTGAGCATTTCCGGCTCCTCGCGACTGGGCCCCCGGTCGGGACCGGCAGCACGCTACATTCCTCGGCGTGCATTGAGCATTTCGGCGCAGGCGCGGGAGGATTTCTTCCCTCGACTGCCGAACTCCGCCGGCGGTCGGTACATCGATCGGGCGAATATCAGCATCTGAGAAACGAACAGTTCGTGTAATTCACCCGCGTCGGCCAAAAGGTGGCGGCACGTGGGCACCTCGCGGCACGAGGTGGCCGATGCCGACGCGACGACACGAGTCTGTAGCCCGACAACGCGTCGGCCGACAGGGCCCGCGTCGTGACGGCTCCGCCGTGGCGCGCGGGGTGCCCGTGCCGCGCACCGGCCGGTTCGTGTTCCGGGAATGCGCGGGGCCGTCGTGGTGTTCGTTCCGGTGCGCGGAGGAGTGCTTCGCGCTGCCCGGCCCCGGCCACCAGCACCGGACCCCGGATTCCGGGAGCCGGACCCCAGCCCCCGACTCCCGGAGAGAAGAAGAGACATGCGCGTCGAGATCTGGAGCGACATCGCCTGCCCCTGGTGCTACATCGGCAAGGCCCGCTTCGAGAAGGGCCTGGCGGGGTTCGCCCACCGCGACCAGGTCGAGGTCGTGCACCGGTCCTTCGAGCTCGACCCCGGGCACGCCAAGGGCGACACCGTACAGGTGGTCGACATGCTGGCGCGGAAGTACGGTCGCACCCCCGACGAGGCGCGGGCCATGGAGGAGAACGTCGCGGCCAACGCCCGGGCCGAGGGGCTCGGCTACCTCACCGAGGGCCGCGACCACGGCAACACCTTCGACATCCACCGGCTGCTCCACCTGGCCAAGGCCCGCGGTCGCCAGGACGAGCTGCTGACCCTCGCCTACCGGGCGAACTTCGCCGAGGAGCGTTCCGTCTACGACGCCGATGTGCTGGTCGAGCTGGCCGTCGAGGCCGGGCTCGACGCGGACGAGGCGCGGGCCGTGCTCGCCGATCCCGAGGCCTACGCCGACGAGGTGCGGGCGGACGAGCGGGAGGCGTCCGAGCTGGGGGCCAACGCGGTGCCGTTCTTCGTGCTCGACCGGCGGTACGGGGTCTCCGGCGGTCAGCCCGCCGAGGTCTTCGCGCAGGCGCTCGAACAGGCGTGGAAGGACCGGCCGCTGACCGCGATCGGCGGGGACGCCGCGGCCTGCGACGCCGACGGTGCCTGCGCGGTCCCGCAGAACGGCGGCGGCGCTTCCTGAACCCCGGAGGTCCTGGCAGTTCGGGCGCGGGCGCCGGCCCCGGGCCGCGTTCGTGCGGTGGGTCGAGGCATGGCCCGTGCGGCGGCCCGCGGGCCGGGCCGTGCGGTGGGCTGCGGGCGTGGACGGGGGGTGTCGCTCTGGATTTCCTTTGATCGTCGGTGATCTTCGCTGATCGTCAGTGATTGACGGGCGTTCAAGTCGGCTTCAGGCTGGACGCATGGAGACTGATTCGCTCAGCCGTGTGGTGGAAGACCAGTTCGCACCGGAGACCACGTACCTCAACACCGCCAGCTGCGGCCTGCTGCCCCGTCGTGCGGTGGAGGCCGTGAAGAAGCTCGCCGACGAACTCGCCACGGGACGCAGGGGCGGTTCCGGCGACTTCGAGGCGGTGGAGGCGGCCCGGGCCGGATTCGCCCGCCTCGTCGGGGTCGACGCCGACCGGGTGGCCACCGGCGGTTCCGTCTCCGTGCACGTCGGGCTGATCGCGGCCTCGCTCCCGGCGGGAGCCGAAGTCCTCGCGCCCGAAGGGGAGTTCACCTCCATCGTCAGCCCGTTCGCGGTCCGTGGCGACCTGAGGGTGCGGTACGTTCCGCTGGAGGCGCTGGCCGACGCGGTGCGGCCCGGGACCGCGCTCGTGGCCTTCTCCTCCGTGCAGTCCGCCGACGGCCAGATCGCCGACCTCGACGCGGTGCGGAAGGCAGCGGCGGCCCATGGCGCCCGGACCCTGCTCGACGCCACCCAGTCGGCCGGCTGGCTCCCGCTGGACGCCGGGGCGTACGACTACGTCGTCGTCGGCGGCTACAAGTTCCTGCTCGGTCCACGGGGCACGTCGTTCCTCACCGTCACTGAGGAGGCGCAGCGCACCCTCCCGGCCCTCTTCGCCGCGTGGGCCGCCTCCGACGACCCCTGGAACAGCATGTACGGCCCGGTCCGGCGGCTCTCGCGGAGCGCCCGCCGCTACGACGAACCGCTGTCCTTCCTCTCGTACCACGGGGCCGAGCACTCCCTCGCCCTTTTGGGCGAGGTCGGTGTCGACGCCGTGCATGCGCACGTCACGGGGCTCGCGGCCCGCTTCCGGGAAGGGCTCGCGGGGCTGGGGCACGAGGCGGTGCCCGGGGAGTCGGCCGTCGTGGCCGTGCCCGGTCTCGGCGGACGGGCGGCCGAGCTGGCGCGGGCCGGGGTGGTGGTCTCGGACCGGGCGGGGAGTCTGCGCGCGGCCTTCCACCTGTACAACACGGAGGCCGACGCGGACCGGGCCCTGGACGTGCTCGCCCGCTGAGTCCGCGAGGGGGCGACCCGGGGCGTGCGTTCGGCAGGCGTCAGCGGCGCCCGGGGCAGTCCGCGGCCCCCGTGGCCTCCTGGCAGAGGTTCTCCTCGACCTTGCCGAGCAGCCGGGCCAGCTCCGCGCGTTCGGCCGGTTCCAGCCCGGCGAGGGTGAGGCCCTCCAGATCCGTCCAGGCCCGCCCCACGGCCGCGTGCAGCGCACAGCTCTCCTCGGTGGCCTCGACCAGGACGGCCCGGCGGTCGTCCGGGTCGGGGGAGCGGCGGACGTGCCCGGCCTGCTCCAGGCGCTGGAGCATCTTGGTGACCGTGGAGGGGTCCAGGTCCATGACCTTGATCAGCTCGGACTGCCGTACCGGGCCCACGTCCCACAGAAACATCATCAAGAACTCCTGGCCGGGGTAGAGCCCGAGCCCCCTGAGCAGTTTGCCCGCGGCGATCCGGTGCAGCCGGGCGACCCGTGAGACGGCATGGCTGACCGGGCCGCCGACGGTGGCGCTCGGCGGTTGGGTACAGGCGGGTTCGGCCTTCATCGGGACTCCTCGGGGTGGTGTCGCCGCCGCCGTGCCCCAGTGGTGCGGGGGCGGGCGGGGAGCGGGAACCGGGCGCTTCCTCCGACGAAACACTACCTTCACCGAATTATTGCTTGGTCGGCCAAATAATGGGCTACAGTGGCGCGATCGGCAAATAGTTGGCCGACCATATATTCTTCCGGGAGCTTTCATGACCACCGCGTTCGACCCGATCGACCTGCCCGGCATCCGGCTCGCCAACCGGATCGCCATGGCCCCGATGACCCGCAGCCGGGCCGGTGAGGGCGGTACCGCCACGGATCTCGTCGCCGAGTACTACGCCCAACGCGCCTCGGCGGGCCTCATCGTCTCGGAGGGCATCCAGCCGTCGGTGGTGGGCCAGGGCTACCCCGGCACCCCGGGGCTGCACAGCGCCGAGCAGGTCGCCTCCTGGCGCAAGGTCACCGACGCGGTGCACGCCGTGGGCGGCCGGATCTTCGCCCAGCTCATGCACGCGGGCCGGATCGGCCACCCGGTCGTGCTGCCGGACGGGCTCACGCCGGTCAGCGCCTCCGCGGTCAGGCCCGCGGGACAGCTCTTCACCGGCGCAGGGATGAAGGACTTCACCACGCCGCACGAACTGACCGGCGACGAGGTCCGGCAGACCATCACCGACTTCGCCTCGGCCGCCCGCAACGCGGTCGACGCCGGCTTCGACGGGGTCGAGCTGCACGGCGCCAACGGCTATCTCATCCACCAGTTCCTCGCGCCGAACAGCAATCTGCGCACGGACGAGTGGGGAGGCTCCGAGGAGGCCCGCATCCGGTTCGCCGTCGAGGTGGTCAAGGCCGTCTCCGCCGAGATCGGCGCGGAGCGGACCGCGCTGCGCATCTCGCCCGGAAACCCGTACAACGACATCGACGAGCCCGCGCCGGAAGCCGTCTACACCGCGCTCGTACGCGCCATCGACCCGCTCGGCCTCGCCTATCTGCACGTCCTGGAGGCGGTGGAGATGCGTGAGCTGACACGCGCGCTGCGCAAGCAGTTCTCCGGCGTCCTCGTCCTGAACGCGCACACGGACGGACCGACCGGGCCGGACGACCACACACTGGTCGACGACGGGACCGCCGACGTCATCTCCTACGGCGCGCTGTTCATCGCCAACCCGGACCTGCCCGCCCGGCTGAGGGCCAATGGCCCGTTCAACATCCCCGACCCGTCCACCTTCTTCGGCGGGGACGCCAAGGGATACGTCGACTACCCGGCGCTGGACACCGTCGGGTCCTGACGGCCGCGAGGGGGGGAGCCCGGTTGCGTGAACGGCCCCGCCACGACGGCGGACCGCCGCGTCACCCGTACCGTCCCGGAGCCGGTCCGGCCCCATGGCCGCCGGACCGGCCCGGCCCCGTCGCGCGCTCCGGGCGGGCGCCGACCGGCTCCGCCGCACGCGCCTTCGACCCCACGGTGTTAAAAAGGGCAATGTGGTCAGTCGTCGCGGCCGATTCCGGAGCGCACAGCTTCGGTCACTCGTGGGCAAGTACCCCCGGAGCCTCGCGGGCCAGGTCTTCGCCCTTCAGGTGGCCCTGGTCGTGCTCCTGGTGGCCGCCGCGATGCTGGCGCTCGTCGTGGAGTCCCGGTACGACAGCGAGACCGAGGCGAGACGCCGCTCCATCGCCGTCGCACAGACGTTCGCGCACGCACCCGGCCTCCCGGCCGCGCTGCGCGACCCCAACCCCTCCAGGGTGCTCCAGCCGCTCGCCGAGGCGGGGCGCAAGGCGGCGGACGTCGACTTCATCGTCGTGACGGACACGCAGGGCATCCGCTACACGCATCCCCGGCCGGAACTGATCGGGAAGCGGGTCGTCGGCGACATCGGACCGCCGCTGGCCGGCCACGTGTACACCGAGAGCGTCAACGGGCCGCTCGGCCGCGAGGTGCAGGCGATCGTCCCCGTCCGCGATTCCGCGCACAAGGTCGTGGGCCTGGTGGCCGCCGGCATGAAGGCCGAGAACGTGGCCGGAGCGGTGACACGGCAGGTCCCGATCATCCTCGGCGCGGGCGCGGGCGCGCTCACCGTGGCCACGGCCGGGACGGCGCTGGTGGCCAGGCGGCTGCGGCGACAGACCCACCGGCTCGGCCCGGCCGAGATGACCCGAATGTACGAGCACCACGACGCGGTGCTGCACTCCGTGCGCGAGGGCGTGCTCATCGTCGGCAACGACGGCCGGCTGCTGCTGGCCAACGACGAGGCCAGACGGCTGCTGGACCTGCCGCTCGACGCCGAGGGGCGGCACATCTCGGAGGTGCCCGGTCTCGACCCCGGCATGGCAGCACTGCTGGCCTCGGGGCGCACGGCCACGGACGAGGTGCACCTCGTGGGGGACAGGCTGCTCGCGGTGAACCAGCGGACCACGGACCGTCACGGCGGACCCAAGGGGACGGTCGCGACCCTGCGTGACTCCACGGAACTGCGGGCGCTGTCCGGCAGGGCGGAGAGCGCCCGCGAGCGGCTGCGGCTGCTGTACGACGCCGGCCTCGGCATCGGAACCAGCCTCGACGTGGTGAGCACGGCCGAGGAGCTGGCCGAGGTCGTGGTCCCCCGGCTGGCCGACTTCGCCACCGTCGACCTGGCCGACCCGGTCCTGCGGGGGGACGAGCCGACCGGTACGGACGCGGACATGCGCCGCACCGCCGTCCACGGCATCCGGGATGACCACCCCCTCTACCGCCCCGGCCGTCTGACCAGCTTCCTCCCCTCCACCCCGCAGGCACGGGCCTTCGCCACCGGCCGGCCGGAGCTGGTGCCCGACCTGTCCGCCGCGCCCGGCTGGCTCGCCCAGGACCCGGAGCTGACCCGGAGGATCGTCGATTACGGCATCCACTCCCTGATCACGGTGCCCCTCCAGGCACGGGGCGTCATCCTGGGCATGGCCAACTTCTGGCGCTCCGGGAAGCCCGAGCCGTTCGACGAGGACGATCTGTCCCTGGCCGAGGAACTGGTCGCCCGGGCGGCCGTCAGCATCGACAACGCCCGCCGCTACACCCGTGAGCACGTCATGGCCGTGACGCTGCAGCGCAGCCTGCTCCCGCGGGCCCTGCCCGAACAGAGCGCGCTCGAGGTCGCCCACCGCTACCTGCCCGCGATCTCCGGGGTGAGCGGCGACTGGTTCGACGTGATCCCGCTCCCGGGCAGCCGGGTGGCGCTGGTCGTCGGGGACGTCGTCGGCCACGGTCTGCACGCGGCCGCCACGATGGGACGGCTGCGCACGGCCGTGCACAACTTCTCCACCCTCGACCTGCCGCCCGACGAGATCCTCGGCCACCTCGACGACCTGGTCGCGCGCATCGACCAGGAGGAGGCGGAGACCGCCGTCGGCGCGGGCGTCATGGGAGCCACCTGCCTCTACGTGATCTATGACCCCGTCTCCCGCCACTGCGCCGTGGCGCGGGCCGGACATCCCCCGCCCGCGCTGGTCCGGCCCGACGGCGACGTGTCCTTCCCCGACCTGCCGGCCGGCCCGCCCCTGGGCCTGGGCGGCATGCCGTTCGAGACCGCGGAACTGACGGTTGCGGAGGGCACGCAGTTCGTCCTCTACACCGACGGGCTCATCGAGGACCGGACCCGGGACATCGACGTGGGGATCGAGCTGCTGCGCCAGGCCCTGGCGGGCCACCCCGACCGGTCGCCGGAGGACAGCTGCCAGGCGGTGCTCGACGCGCTCCTGCCCAGTCGGCCGAAGGACGACGTGGCGCTGCTCATCGCCCGGACGCGGGCGATCCCGCCCGACCGCGTCGCCGACTGGGACGTACCGTTCGACCCCGCCGCGGTGGCGGGGATGCGCGCCGCCGCGGCCCGGAGGCTCGACGACTGGGGCCTGCCCGCGCTCGCGTTCCCGATGGAGCTGGTCCTCAGCGAGTTGATCACCAACGCCATCCGCTACGGCTCCGCGCCGGTCACCGTACGACTGCTGTACGACCGCACCCTGACCTGCGAGGTGGCCGACGCCAGCAGCACCTCGCCCCATCTGCGGGACGCCGCTCTGATGGACGAAGGAGGCCGTGGTCTGTTCCTCGTCGCCAGAGTGGCCGAACGCTGGGGCACCCGTTACACCCCGCAGGGAAAGGTCATCTGGGCGGAGCTGTCGCTGCCCCGGGCCGGTGGGGGCGCGGACGGCACGGCGTGGCTGGACGTCTTCGCCGCGGGACTCTGACCGCCGCCCCGAGGGGCGCGTCATTCCCGCCGCGGCCCGGTACCCCCGGCCGGTACCCCCGCTACCCCGCTAATCCCGCCCGGATTCCGCCGGAGGCGCGCCGTACCACCGCCAGGAGTCGAGCCGGGGGCGGCCCGGCAGCCCGGCGCGCCCGGTGGCCCAGAGCAGCACCGCCCATCGGTCGGAGTCCTTCGGCGCGTCCGGGAACAGCCGGGCCAGCACCCGGTCGCAGAGACCGGCGGGCGGAGCCCAGGGCACCCCCAGGCCGGCTGCGAGGTCGTGCGCGTGCACCAGCGTCTCCACGACGCCCATGGCCGCGAAGCCCTCCGGGTCGGACAACCCGGAGGGGTGGTACGCCCTGACCTCGGGCGAGGCCGTCCGTACCATCGCCGCGAGCAGCGCGCCGCTCGCCTCCAGGGTGTCCAGCAGCCCCGCCGGCCCGGCCGACCGGTCGGCGAGGACCGCGTTCGCCGGGCCACCTTCGCGGTCCGCGGTCCAGCGGTACGGAACGTATGCGTCCAGGCGCGGCCTGCGCGGGCCCAACTGGACGGCGTAGGCGAAGAGATCGTCGCTCAGGTGCTCCGCCGTCTCCCAGCAGTCCCACTCCAACGACCCTGCGGGGGAACGCCAGTTGTCGATCGGGGCGTCGCGGAACGCGTCGACGGCGAGACGGACCGCTGTGGTCACGTCGTCCGCGGTGACCGGCGGCCGGACCCCGGTCGGCGCCGCGCGCTGCGCCGCGCTCCGCTCGACGCACAGCTCATTGCCCTCCGGGTCGGCGAGCGTCACCCAGCCCCGCCCGTCCGGTTCGCGGTGGTCGGCGACGAGGCGGGCGCCCAGGGCGAGCAGCCGCTCCACCTCCTGGTCGCGGGTGCGGTCCTGCGGCTGGAGGTCCAGATGCAGACGGTTCTTGGTGCGCTTCGGCTCGGGCACCCGGATGAACAGCAGCGCGGCGCCCGGGGTCTCGACGACGGCCTCGGGATCACCGGGGGCGTCGTTGTCGGAGAGCGGGGCGCCGAGCACCTCGGACCAGAAACGGGCCAGTCCGTAGGCGTCGGCGCAGTCGATCGTGAGGTGGCGCACGAGTGAGGTCATGGCCCCACTGTCGACGCCGACAACCGTCCCGGTCCATCGAATTGCGTGCGGGGCGGGGGCGTTCGCGCCCCCGCCCCTGTCCGGCCCGCCGGGGGCGTCACCCCACCGGCGTGAAGTCCCGTGCCCCGATGAACTCGGGACGCCGCGCCGGTGCCGCGAACGGCTCCTCGGCGGCGTTCTCCACGCTGTTGAAGACGATGAACACGTTGCTGCGCGGATACGGGGTGATGTTGTCGCCCGAGCCGTGCATGCAGTTGCAGTCGAACCAGGTCGCCGAGCCCGCCGGTCCCGTGAAGAGCTTGATGCCGTGCCGGTCGGCCAGCCCGGTCAGCGCCTCGTCGGACGGGGTGCCGGCGTCCTGCATGCGCAGGGACTGCTTGTAGTTGTCCTGCGGGGTCGCGCCGGCGCAGCCGAGGAACGACCTGTGCGAACCGGGCATGATCATCAGCCCGCCGTTGGTGTCGTGGTTCTCGGTCAGCGCGATCGACACGGACACCGTCCGCATGCGCGGCAGACCGTCCTCGGCGTGCCAGGTCTCGAAGTCCGAGTGCCAGTAGAACCCCGAGGCGCCGAACCCCGGCTTCACGTTGATCCGGGACTGGTGGACGTACACGTCCGAGCCGAGGATCTGACGGGCCCGGCCCACCACCCGCTCGTCGGCGACCAGCCGGGCGAAGACCTCGCTGATCCGGTGGACCTCGAAGACCGACCGGACCTTCTGCGACTTCGGCTCGATCACCGAGCGCTCGTCGGCGCGCACCACGGGGTCGGCGATCAGCCGGTCCAGCTCGGCGCGGCAGGCGGCGACCTCGTCCGGGGCGATCAGCCGGTCCACGGTGAGGAAGCCGTCGCGGTCGAAGTCCTGGAGGTCCTTCACGGCGATCGGCCCCGGGGTGCCGGGCGCGGACCAGACGACCGGGTCCTGCCGGGGGGTGACCATCTCGGCCGTGCCGCGTGTGGGGTAGAGGTCGGGGCGCGCGCCGGTGCGTACGGTCGTGTGTGCGTCGGTGGTCATGGGTTCAGCCCTCCTCGGTCAGGAGGGGGTAGACGCCGTTCTCGTCGTGTTCCTCCCGTCCGGTGACCGGCGGGTTGAAGACGCAGACGCAGCGGAAGTCGGTCTTCGGCCGCATGGTGTGGCGCTCGTGGCCGTCCAGCAGGTACATCGTGCCGGGGGTGATCCAGTGCTTCTCGCCGGTCTCCTCGTCGGTGAGTTCGGCCTCGCCCTCGACGCACAGGACCGCCTCGATGTGGTTCGCGTACCACATGGTCGTCTCGGTGCCCGCGTACATGATGGTCTCGTGGAGGGAGAAGCCGACCTTCTCCTGCGCCAGCACGATGCGCTTGCTCTCCCAGGTGCCGGAAGCGGCCTTCACGTGCCGGTCGGTGTTCTCGATGTCGCTGAAGGATCGGACGATCACGGTGGATGGGTCGCCTTTCTCTGTTCTCTGTTCTCTGTGCTCGGTTCTCTGCGCGGTGCCGCCCGGTGCGGGACTCGTCCTCGCGGCCGGGCCGGGGAGCTGAGGGACGGTGCGGGCCGGTCCGGTACGGGGCGGGATCCGACGCGTCCCGTACCGGAGCGGCCCGGGGTCAGGCCGTCTCGCGGATCGCGCGGGCCAGTGTGCGCAGCCCCTCGTCCAGTTCCTCGGGGGTGACGGTCAGCGGCGGCAGCAGCTTCACGACCTCGCTCTGCGGACCGGAGGTCTCGACCAGGAGGCCCAGTTCGAACGCGCGGGCGCAGACCGCGGCGGCGCGCGAGGGGTCGGTGAACTCCACCCCCCAGACCAGACCGCGGCCCCGGTACCGCGCCCCGAGCCCGGCGTGTTCGTCGCAGATCGCGAGGAGCGCCTGTTCGACCTGCTCGCCCCGGGCCAGGGTCTGCTTCTCCGTCTGGCCGTCCGCCCAGTAGGCGTCCAGCGCGGCGGCGGCCGTGACGAACGCCGGGTTGTTGCCGCGGAACGTGCCGTTGTGCTCGCCCGGCCCCCAGATGTCCAGCTCCGGCCTGAACAGGCAGAGCGACATGGGCAGTCCGTAGCCGCTGATGGACTTCGACAGGGTGACGATGTCGGGGACGATGCCGGCCTCCTCGAACGAGAAGAAGGCCCCCGTGCGCCCGCACCCCATCTGGATGTCGTCGACGATCAGCAGCATGTCGCGGCGCCGGCACAGGTCGGCGAGCGCCCGCAGCCACTCGGCGCGCGCCACGTTGATGCCGCCCTCGCCCTGCACCGTCTCGACGATCACGGCGGCGGGCTGGTTGAGACCCGACCCCTGGTCCTCCAGGAGCCGTTCGAACCAGAGGAAGTCGGGCACCCGGCCGTCGAGGTAGTTGTCGAACGGCATCGGGGTCCCGTGCACCAGCGGGATGCCGGCCCCGGCCCGCTTGAACGCGTTGCCGGTGACGGCCAGGGAGCCCAGCGACATGCCGTGGAACGCGTTGGTGAACGAGACGATCGACTCGCGCCCCTTCACCTTGCGGGCCAGCTTCAGCGCCGCCTCGACCGCGTTGGTGCCGGTGGGGCCGGGGAACATCACCTTGTACGGGAGGTCGCGCGGGCGCAGCACATGGTGCTGGAAGGACTCCAGGAAGGCGCGTTTCGCGGTGGTGGCCATGTCGAGGCCGTGGGTGATCCCGTCGCGCTCGACGTAGTCGATCAACGCGCGTTTCAGCACGGGGTTGTTGTGGCCGTAGTTGAGGGATCCCGCGCCGGCGAAGAAGTCGAGGTAGTCGTGGCCGTCCTCGTCGGTCAGACGGGAGCCCTGCGCACGGTCGAACACCGCGGGCCAGCCGCGGCAGTAGCTCCGTACCTCCGACTCCAGGGTCTCGAAGACGCTCAGCGCGGGCGGGGTGATGGTCACAGGGGGTTCTCCTGCTTGAGGGGGGTGACGGGTGGCGTCATGCGTTCCGGATCGCTCAGGAGGGGAACGGGCCGATGCGGTAAAGGACTTCGGGCAGATGCGTTCCCTCGGGGAACAGCTCGCCGTCGAAGAGCACCTCGCGTTCCAGGGCGACCGCGTGGCGTCGCGCGTACGAGGTGAACAGCCGGTCCGACGCGGTGTTGTCCGGGGTGATGGTCGTCTCGACGCGGGACAGGCTCCGCGCGTCGGCGACCCGCGAAGTCAGCGCGTCCAGCAGCCTTCCCGCGAGCCCGGATCCGCGGTGGGCGCGGTCGACGGCCACCTGCCAGACGACGAGCGTCCCGGGGCGGTCCGGCCGGAGGTAGCCCGTCACGAAGGCGACGGGCTCGCCGGAACCGTCGCGGGCCACCACGGAGGTGGCGGCGAAGTCACGGCACCACAGCAGGTAGCTGTACGAGGAGTTGAGGTCCAGGACCTCGGAGTCGCGGGCGATGCGCCAGATCGCGGCCCCGTCCTCCACTCGTGGGGTGTCGATGGTGAGGAATTCGCTTCGGGCACGTGCAAAATCTGCTGGTGCGGCGGTCATGCAAATTGAATTTACCCAGCAAATTCTCAAATTGCATCGACGTGAGGGGTTGGGCAGGAAGATCGCCTGTGTTATCACGCGGGCGCGCGCACTGGCGCGACCGGGCTGCGCTTTCCACCGTTTTGAGGCCATTTTATCCGGCATAACGGTCGCACTGTGGAGTCGGTCACAAGGTCGTAACTCTCGGATCACGCAACGGAATTGTGTGGATCGGTGCTGGGAGAAGTCCCTGGGAAGTCGGGTGTTTAGGGCTGGGGAAAGCGGGCAGAAGAATGCGGGGAGCTGCCCTGGATAAAGCAGCTCCCCGCATTTATGGAATATCGCGTGAACGGCGCGTATTTATGCGCTCGGCCAGGTTTCCGAAACGGCCTTGCGGGCAGTTTCGAAGTCGACCTGCCGGCCCGTGTCGGCCAGCGCCGCCCCCAGGGCCGCGAGCGAGGACTGCACCGCGCCCCGCGTCGCGTCCACACCGTAGTGATTGACCCGGATCATCTCCTTGGACAACGCACCCCCGCCCGCGATCAGCGGCAGCGAAGGATCGGCCGCCAGCGCGCGGGCGACCAGCTCCGCCGCGTCCGCCCCCTCGGGCGCGCGCAGGGTCGTCGCGACCGGCGCCGCGTCCCTCGCCTCGTGGACGTACGGCGTCAGCCCGCCGCCGAGCGCCAGCGCGCCCGCGCGCGTCGCCGCGGCGGCCGAGGCATGCCGGGCCATCAGCGCGTCCAGCCCCTCGCTGTCGATGCGGTCGACGCACGCCTCCAGGGCCAGCATCTCCAGCTGGGCGGGGGCGTGCAGCAGCGCCTTGCGGCCACCGTCGATCCAGCGCTCCTTCCAGTCCAGGAGCGAGAGGTACGAGCGGCGCGGGGCCCTCGGGTTGGCCGCGATCCGCTCCCAGGCGCGCCCGCTCACCGACACCGCCGAGACCCCGGCCGGGCCGCCCATCGCCTTCTGGGCGCCGATCACGCAGAGGTCGACGCCCCACGCGTCGGGCAGCAGCGGCTCGGCGCCCACCGAGGCGACGGCGTCCAGCATGAACAGCGCCCCGTGCGCGCGGACGACCTCGCCGATCTCCGCGACCGGGTTGGTGTTGCCCGTCGCCGCCTCGGCGTGGACCAGGGAGACGAAGTCGATCTCCGGGTGCTCGTCCAGCGCCCGCGCGACCTGGTCGGCGGTGACCGCGGTGTGGAACGGGACCACCAGGTCGACGACCTCGGCGCCGCAGTCCCGCAGCCAGTTCCCGAAGGTCTGCCCGTACGGACCGGTGACGACGTTCAGCGCGGTCGAACCGGGCCGGGCACCGCCCCGGATGCAGCCTTCGAGCGGGAGCAGCGCCTCGCCCTGCATGATGACGACGTCCTGCTCGGTGGTCAGGAGGCCGGCCACCCGCTGCTCGATGGCCGCGAAGCGCGCGGCGGTGAGCGGGGCGAGGTCGAGGAACGGGTGCGTCACGGTGGTGCTCTCTTCGGATCGGGGGCCGTGCGCGGCGGTGCCGTGAACGGACGGGGCTACCGTCGAAGCGTACCGAGGGGCCCGGAAGGGGGCTCGTACAGTGCTGTTCATGAGTGATCGCAGAGCAGCGAGGGTGCTGCACGTGAAGGGGCGGGTGCTCGTCGGACCCGACGACGTCCGGGACGAACTCTGGGCCGTCGACGGGCGGATCACCTACGAGCGGCCGGCCGGGGCCGACGGGGCGGTGACCGTCACCGGCTGGGCGCTGCCGGGGCTGGTCGACGCCCACTGCCATGTCGGGCTCGACCTGCACGGCGCCGTCGACGCCGTGACCAGCGAGAAGCAGGCGGTCGACGACCGGGAGGCGGGGGCGCTGCTGCTGCGGGACGCGGGTTCGCCCGCCGACACCCGGTGGATCGACGACCGCGAGGACCTGCCGAAGATCATCAGGGCCGGGCGGCACATCGCCAGGCCGCGCAGGTACACCCGGAACTACGCCCACGAGATCGAGCCGGAGGACCTCGTCGCGTACGTCGCGCAGGAGGCGCGCCGGGGCGACGGCTGGGTCAAGCTGGTCGGCGACTGGATCGACCGCGAGGTGGGCGACCTGACCGCCTGCTGGCCCCGCGGGGCGGTCGAGGCGGCCATCGCCGAGGCGCACCGGCTGGGCGCCCGGGTCACCGCGCACTGCTTCGCGGAGGACTCGCTGCGTGATCTCGTCGAGGCCGGGATCGACTGCGTCGAGCACGCGACGGGGCTGACCGAGGAGACGATCCCGCTGTTCGCCGAGCGCGGTGTCGCGATCGTCCCGACCCTGGTCAACATCGCCACGTTCCCCTCGCTCGCGGCGGGCGGCGACGCCAAGTTCCCACGCTGGTCGGCCCATATGCGGCGGCTGCACGAGCGGCGCTACGACACGGTGCGCGCCGCTTACGACGCGGGGATCCCGGTCTTCGTCGGCACGGACGCGGGCGGGGTGCTCGCCCACGGACTGGTGGCGGACGAGGTCGCGGAACTGGTGAAGGCGGGCATTCCGCCCCTGGACGCGCTGTCCGCGACCACCTGGGGCGCCCGCGCGTGGCTCGGGCGGCCGGCGCTGGAGGAGGGGGCCCCGGCGGACCTGGTCGTCTACGACGACGACCCGCGGGCGGACGTGCGGGTGCTGGCGGCGCCGCGACGCGTCGTGCTGAACGGCCGCGTGATCGGCTGACGGCAACCGGGGACGCGCCGCGTCGACGGACGGTCGCCGGACGCGTGCCGTCCCGTCGAAGCACGCTGCCTATCGGTCCCCAGGTCGTTATCCGCGCTCCCCGTCGTGATCGGCCTCCGCGCCGTCCGCGCTCGGCGGAACGGGTGAGCCGGAGGAACGCGCGTACCGAGATATTCGAATAGAGACGCGGAAACGCCCCTTTAGGGTGAACTCACGTCAGGTGTCTGCCGGTTCACCCTCTGTGCGAAAAGCTGTCGGGGTCGAGGCCACCGGTGCCCGCGATGTCCCCCATTGGGCGGTACCGGTGGCTCCATGTCTCTTGTGGGGGTTCCACCATCTTGAACAGCAACACCTTCCGCCTGGCCGCCCTGGCGGTCGCCGCCGCTCCGGTCGCCCTGCTGGCCGCCTTCCCGGCGCAGGCCGCCGCCGCGACCACCGCGACCGACGGCGACGGGAAGGCGAGCGCGGTCGTGCTCCGCGCCGCGCTCGACGTCTCTCTTCTGAACAAGGCGGTCGAAGTGCCGCTCAGGGCCTCGCTCAACGAGGTGCACGCACCGGCCGACGCCAAGCAGACCGCGCTCAGCGTGCGGCTCGACGGGGTGGACGGCGGCCGGCCGGTCAACGTGCTCAGCGCCGACGTGGCCACCTCGGACGCGACCGTCGACAAGCGCCGGGCCGAGGGCTACAGCAACGTGGTGAAGGCCCGGATCCACGTGCCCGGACTGCCGGCGCTGCCGCTGGTCGAGGTCGAGAAGGTCACGTCCAAGGCGGTCTGCGAGGTGGGCCGCAAACCGGTCGCCGAGTCGAACGTGCTGGGCCATGTGACGATCCTGGGGCAGCGGATCGACCTCTCCGCGGGCGGCACGACGCACATCGAGGTGCCGGCCGTGGGCGAGGTGACCCTCGACCTGTCGAAGAAGAGCACCACCTCGCGCACCGCGGCGGCGACCGCGTTGCAACTGAAGGTCTCCGTCAACCCGCTCAAGCTGAACGTCGCCGACGTGCAGGGCGAGGTCACCCTCGTCCAGGCGACCTGCGAGACCCCGAAGGACACCGGGGGCGGCAGCGACGGCGGCTCCGGCAACGGCGGGAGCGGAAGCTCCGGCGGATCGAACAACGGCGGATCGGGCAACGGCGGTACGGACGGCGGTGGTTCGAACACCGGTGGCGCGAACAGCGGCGGCTCCGGGAACGGCGGGTCCGGCAACGGCGGCGCCGACGGCGGCGGTTCGAGCGACGGCGGCGCCTCCGGGAACGGCGGCGGCAGCGCGGGTTCCACCGGCGGCGACGTGAAGCCCCAGACCGGCACCGGCCACGCCCCGGACGGCAACCTCGCCGAGACCGGAGGCAGTTCCGCCACGCCGTACATCGCGGGCGGCGCCGCCGCGCTGCTGGCGGTGGGCGCCGGGGCGACGGTCCTGGCCAGGCGCCGCGCGCGGAGCTGAACGCGTCCGTGACCGAACGTGCCCGTGGCTGAGCGGGCTCGCGAGCGACCCTGGGGCCGGCCGGTCCCTCCGGCCCCGGGGTCCGCGACGGACGTCCCCGTCCACGCATGACGTCCATGTGCCCCGTCCGTGGCGACGGTGCTCGGGTCCGGCCGTGCCTGGCGCTGCCCGGAGCCGTCCGTGCGCGAGGGCGGGGAACCGGCCGTCCGCCGCTGCGGTCGGGTCCGTGCGTGACGGCGGCCGGCGCACGGACATCGGCGCACGGATGTCAGCGCACGGACGTCAGCGACTGCAACGCCTGGTCGAGCGACTGGAGGAAGCAGTTGGTCGTCGTGCGCCCGCGCACCGCCAGCCGCAGCCACTGCGGCCCGAGCCCGGGGAACGTGTCCCCGCGACGCACCGCGAACCCCAGCACCCGCAGGCGTTCGCGCACCTCGGCGGCCCGTTCCAGCCGCATCAGAACGAACGGGCCCTCGGCCGGTTCGGCGACCTCCACCTCGGTGAACTCCCGCAGCCCCGCGACCAGATGGGCCCGGTCCACCGCGATCCGCTCCGCCGCGGCGGCGGCCTCGGCCAGGGCCCGCGGCTCCATGCACGCCCCGGCCGCGGCCAGCGCCGGGGACGACACCGGCCACAGCGGCTGCGCCGCCTCCAGCGCGGCCACCGTCTCCGGGGCGGCCAGCACGTAACCGATCCTGAGCCCCGCGAGTCCCCACGTCTTGGTGAGGCTGCGCAGCACCACCAGGCCCGGCACGTCCGTCCGCCCGCACAGTGCCTCGCGTTCGCCCGGCACCGCGTCCATGAACGCCTCGTCGACCACCAGCGTCCGCCCGGGGCGCGCCAGTTCCTCCAGCACGGCCGCCGGATGCAGGACCGAGGTGGGATTGGTCGGGTTGCCGACCACCACCAGGTCCGCGTCCTTCGGCACGGCCGCCGGGTCCAGCCGGAAACCGTCCTCGGCCCGCAGCAGCACCCGCCGCACCTCGTGCCCGGCCGCGCGGAGCGCCGCCTCCGGCTCCGTGAACTGCGGGTGGACCACGACCGGGCGGCGGGCCGGCAGCGCCCGCGCGATCAGCACGAACGCCTCCGCCGCGCCCGCCGTCAGCAGGACCCGCTCGACGGGCAGCCCGTGCCGGGCCGCGACCGCCGCCCGCGCCGGACGCCCGTCCGGGTAGGCGGCGAGCGAGCCCAGCGCATCGGCGATCCGCTCCCTCAGCCAGGCCGGGGGAGTGTCCGCCCGTACGTTGACGGCGAGATCGGTCAGATCCCGGCCCCGTCCCCGTACCTCCGCGTCACCGTGGTGCCGCAGGTCGTACGTGCCCGCGCCTGTCGCGTCGGGACTTTCAGTGGGAGTGTGCATGACCGCCGTGGTGGTGGTGATGGTGGCCGTCGTCATCGGGGTGGAAGTGCGGCTGCTGTGGCAGCCCCACCTTGTCCTCGAAGCCCGGCAGCGCGATTCGGTACACGCATGAGTCGCAGTTCATCCGCAGATCGCCCTCGACCGCCTCCCCGTAGCGCTCCATGACCAGGTCGTACAACTCCTCGGCCGCACCGATGACCTCGGCGCAGCGGACGTCGGACTCCGGGTGGGCGGCGGCCCACTCCTCGGCCTGATGACGGACCCGGTCCGGCAGGACACCCGTGAAGAGGAAGTACGGCAGAACGACTATGCGCCGGGCACCCAGCCTGACGCAACGGTCGAGACCCGACGGCACGTCCGGCGCCGCGAGCGAGACGAACGCCGTCTCCACGCCCGCGTAGCCGCGGCCCTCCCAGAACAGCCGCGCCGCCTTGAACACCTCGGCGTTGGCGTCCGGGTCGGTGGAACCGCGCCCGACCAGCAGCACGGTCGTCTCCGAGCGGTCGGTGTCGCCCAGCACCTCGTCCACCCGGCGCTCCAGCACCTTCAGCAGCTCCGGGTGCGGGCCGAGCGGACGGCCGTAGGTGTACGCGATGCCGGGGTGGCGGTCCTTCTCGCGGGCCAGCGCCGCAGGGATGTCCCCCTTGGCGTGCCCGGCCGACACCAGCATCAGCGGCACGGCGGCGAAGCGCCGGACACCGCGCTCCACCAGCTCGGTCACGGCGTCGCCGAGCGGCGGCGGGGACAGCTCGATGAAACCGCCCGCGACGGGCAGTTCGGGCCTGCGGCGGCCCAGTTCGGCGACGAACTCGCGGAACGCGGCGGCGCCGCCGTCGTCCCTGGTGCCGTGACCGGCGACGAGCAGGGCGGGCCGGTCGGGCGGGGTGGCGGGAGTGGTCACAGGTTCTCCTCGGTGTGATTCACGGTGGTTCACGGGGATTCGGGGGAGTGGTACAGCAGGGCGTTGAGCGCGGCCGAAGCGACGGCCGAACCGCCCTTCTCGGACACGTTGCTCACGGCGGGCAGACCGCTCTCGCGCAGCGCCGCCTTCGACTCGGTCGCGCCGACGAAACCGACCGGCAGCCCGATGACGAGTGCGGGCGCGGCATCGAGGACGAGCAGTTCCTCCAGCGCGGTGGGCGCGTTGCCGATCACCCAGATCGCGCCGGGCCCGACCTCCTCGTACGCGAGCCGGATCGCATGGGCCGAACGCGTCAGGCCGGGGCCGGACCTGGCCCGACGCAGACGGCACACGGTCTCGCGCCGGGTGATGCCCGCCGCGACCATCTCCACGTCGGTGACGACCGGCGCCCCGGCGTGCAGCGCCGCGTGCCCGGTGGCCAGCGTCGCCTCGTCGCAGACCAGGTCCGTGGCGTAGCCGAGGTCTGCCGCGGAGTGGATGACCCGCTCCACGACCGCCCGGGTCAGCGGCGGGAAGTGCGAGGTGTCCAGGCGGGCGCGCAGCCGCCGGTAGGACTCCTGCTCGATGGGGTGGACGGCCCGCTCCCAGGGACGGTTCATCGCCCGCCCTCCCCGGTCCCGGCGGCCGACTGCCAGCGGTAGCCGCGCGGCGTCACCATGCGGCCCGCGATCTGCCGGGTGGCCGTGTTGCCGACCGTCACCACCGTCATCATGTCCACGGTCGCCGGGTCCAGGGCGGCCAGGGAGGTCACCCGGACGCTCTCGTCCGGGCGCGACGCGTTGCGCACCACACCGACCGGAGTGGCCGGATCCCGGTGCTCCGACAGGATCGACAGCGCCTCGGGAAGCTGCCAGGCGCGGCCCCGGCTGCGCGGGTTGTAGAACGTCACGACGATGTCGGCCTCGGCCGCGGCCCGCACCCGGCGCTCGATGACCTCCCACGGCGTGTGCAGGTCGGAGAGGCTGATCGACACGTGGTCGTGGCCCAGCGGGGCGCCCAGGACGGCGGCGGCGGCCAGCGCGGCCGTCACCCCCGGCACGCCGACCACGTCGATGTCCGCACCGGCCTCGGCGAGCGCGGGCGACGCCATCGCGTACACACCCGCGTCACCGCTGCCGATCAAAGCCACCGCACGGCCCTCGCGCGCCTCGGCGACCGCGGTGCGGGCCCGCTCCTCCTCGGCGCCCAGCCCCGACTCCAGGACCGTGGTGCCGGGCCGCAGCAGATCCCTGATCTGGTCCACGTACTGGTCGAGCCCGACCAGTACCGAGGCCCGCCGCAGCTCCTCCCGGGCCCGGGGCGTCAGCAGGTCGCGCGCGCCCGGTCCGAGACCGACCACGGCCAGCCGCCCGCGCGGGGCCCGGCGCACCACCGCGCACGTCGCCATCGCCGCCCGTCCCTCGGACCCGGGAGGCGGCGTCGACTTCCGCTTCGGCACGAGGAGTTCGCCCCCCTCCGCGAGCGCGGCGGCCTCCGCGACCGACGGCGTCCCGACGGCGGCGAGCGGCGCGCCCGACGGGTTGGGCACCTCGACCCCGGCCAGCGCCTCGGCCGCGTACGTCCGCAGCGGAACGCCCAGCCGCGCGGCGGCGGCGACGATCCCGGGTTCGCCCGCCTTCGCGTCGACCGTCACCAGTTCGGCGATGCTCAGCGGCGAGAGCCCGGCCTCGCGCAGGGCGTCGTGGACCAGGCCCACGACCTCGTCCACCGGCGCCCCCCTGGACGCGCCGACGCCGACCGCGAGCGACGCGGGCCGCACCACGGCCCGCCGCGCCCCGGACTCCACGAGCCGGTCGGTGATGTGCAGCACCGCGGCGTCCGCCGGGTCCGCGGGCACGGAACCGGGGGCCACGCTCGGCGGCAGCGCGGGCAGCGGCCACACCGCGTCCGCCCGCAGTTCCACCGGGGCGCCGTCGAGCATCGCCCGCGACACCCCGGCCACATCGCCCTCCACCGGGAGGCCCAGCATGTCCAGGCCCAAAAGTCCGGCCGCGTCCGTCGCGGTCGTCACGACCGGGGCCGCGCCCAGGACCTCGCCGACCGCCTCGGCCAGCGCGTTCGCCCCGCCGGCGTGCCCGCCCAGCAGCGCCACCGCGTGGCGGCCCGCCTCGTCGACACAGACGACGCCCGGGTCCGCGGACTTGTCGGACAGCAGCGGCGCGAGCAGCCGCACCACGGCCCCCGTCGCGAGGAAGCAGACCAGCTGCTCGCACTCGGCGAACGCCCGGTGCACGGCCTCGCGCACCGGCCCCTCGTAGACCACGGCACGGTCGGGCCAGGCCGCGGCCAGCCGGTCGCGGGCGGCGGCGCCCGCCGCCGTCGCGGAAATCAGGCCGATCACTGGGTCGCTCCTTCACTTGCGCCGACACGCGCGGCAACCATGCCCGCACGCTCGCCTGCCTGGGCCGAGGGACGACTGCCCCACAGCAGAAATACCGGATTGGTCGCGGCGAGCCGGGTCACCTCACCGGGCAGCGGCGCCAGCCGGGAGGACTGCAGCAGCACGCCCTCGGGCTCCAGCCCGGCACCGGCCAGCGCCGCACGCACCTGCGGCACCCGGTCCAGGGCGGCCAGCGCCACCACCACCGTGCGCCGCGCACGCCGGGCGCACGCCGTCACGACTGCGGGCAGTTCGCGCCCGCCACCGCCGACGAACACGGCGTCCGGGTCGGCCAGATCGTCGAGCGCGGCCGGGGCCGAACCGTGCACCACATCGACGTACACCCCGTGCGCGGACGCGTTCGCCCGGATCCGCCCGACCCCGTCCGCGGCCTTCTCCACGGCGACGGCCGCGGCGCCGAGCCGCGCGCACTCCACTGCCACCGAACCCGATCCGGCACCGATGTCCCACACCAGATCACCGGTGCGCGGGCCCAGCCGGGCCAGGGCCAGGGCCCGCACCTCGAACTTGGTGATCATCGAGTCGCGATGCTCGAACTCGGTCTCCTCCAGCGCCCATCGGCCCGGCCCCACGGACGGCCCCGCGAGGGTCCGCGCCGGGGACGGCGCCCGGGACTCGTCCAGGCACAGCACCACGCTCACCGGATCCGGCCAGTCGCGGGCCACCGCCTCGACGGGGGTGAGCCGCTCGACGCGCTCGCGTCGCGGATCGCCGAGCGCCGTCGCCACGACGAGCGTGCGCCCCCCGGCCCCGTGGAGCAGCCCGGCCGCGAGCTCCGCCGGTCCGGTACCGGGGCCGGTCAGCACGGCCACCTTCGGGTGCGCCAGACACGCGTGGACGGCGGTGCGGGGGTCCCGTCCGTGCGCGCTGACCACGACCGCGTCGTCCCACGTCAGCCCGAGCCGGGCGAACGCGACCGCGACGGACGGCGCACCCGGCCGTACATCGAGCGCGTCCGCCCCGAACCGCTCGGCGAGCGCCCGTACGATCCCGAAGAATCCCGGGTCGCCGGAGGCCAGCACGACCACCCGTGCCTCGTCCCGGGCCAGGTGTTCGGCGACCCGGTCGAGCGCGGGCGCCAGTGGACCGAGCACGATCCGCCCGACATGCCCGGCGTCCTGGGTACCCGTGCCCGGGTACGCGGCCTCCAGGTGGCGCCGGGCGCCGAGCACCAGCGTGGCCGCCTCCAGCGCCTCTTGGGCCTCGGAGCCGAGCGGCTCGCCCGTCCCCGTGCCGAAGACCCGGATCGGCGCGGCCGTCCGCGCGCCGGTCCCCGTACCGCGAGCGCCGCTCACGAGCCGGACCGCTGGGCGCGCAACTCGGCCCGCGCCGCCCTGTCGGCCTTGCGGAAGCCGTGGAAGTGGCCCGGGTGGTACAGGTGCGAGCGCGTCCCCGACGACGACAGCGCCGGGCCGACGAGGAAGAGGGTGTGCTTCCAGAGCCTGTGCTCCTTGACCGTCTCCTCCAGGGTTCCGACCGTGCAGCGCAGGATCAGCTCCTCCGGCCAGGTCGCCTGGTACGCGATCACGACCGGCGTCGACGTCGGGTATCCGCCCTCCAGCAGCTCCTGGGTGAGCTGGCCGGAGCGGGCCGCCGACAGGAACAGCGCCATCGTGGTGCCGTGGCGCGCGAACTCCCGCACCTCCTCGCCCGGCGGCATCGGCGTCTTGCCGCCGCCGAGCCGGGTCAGGATCACCGACTGCGCGACCTCCGGGATCGTCAGCTCCCGCCGCGCGATCGCCGCGACCGCCGAGAACGACGACACCCCCGGTACGACCTCGACCGCCACGCCCAGCTCGGCGCACCGGTCGATCTGCTCCTGGGTGCCGCCCCACAGCGCCGGGTCGCCGGAGTGGATGCGGGCCACCTTCAGCCCCTCGGCGGCGGCGCGTTCGTACACGGCGACGACCTCTTCCAGCGACATCCGCGCCGAGTCGAGGATCTCCGCGCCCTCCCGGGCGTGCTCCAGGACCTCCGCCTGCACCAGGCTCGCCGCCCAGATGACGACGTCGGCGTCCGCGATGGCCCGCGCCGCCCGGAAGGTCAGCAGATCGGCGGCGCCGGGTCCGGCACCGACGAACGTCACCCGGCCTCGGGCGGGCGCGTCGGCCGCTGCGGACGTGTCGGCCGTGTCGACGGCTGCGGCCGCGTCGGCTGCTTCGGACATGGGACGGGGTCCTTTCAGAAAGGGGAACATGCGGGGCCCACAGGGCGTATGGGGCCTGCGGGTCATGGGGACGGCGGGGGATCAGGGGCGGAGGGGAGAAGCCGGGGCGGGAGCGGCGGGAGACGGGACGGGCCCGCCGGGACGCGCCCCGCGGCGTCGACCGGCCGACGAGGGCCGCGGGCGGTGCGCGCGGCACCCGACGGCGTCGGCCGGACACCGCGACACCGCCCGCGCGCGCCTCACAGCTTCCCGCCGCGCCCGCCGTCGCGCGGCGCGGGCGCGATCAGCGTCGACAGATACGGCAACGGCCCCTCGTCCAGGTCCGCCGCCGGCCGGATCGACTCCTCGGGCAGCCCGAGCGCCGAACCCCACACCGCGTCCTCGGTGCGGCCGGTCTCCCGCAGCGCCGCGGCCACCTCGGCCGCCAGCCGGCCGAACTTGTACGCGACGACCGTCCCCGGGCCCTCCAGCGCCCGCCTCAGCACCGCCGCGCCCGCCGTCACCGGCACCAGCGTCAACGGCTCCGTGCCCTCCGTCAGCACCGCGCCGCTGCGGGCGGCCAGGTCCTGCATGGCCGTGATCCCGGGCACCGTCTCCACGGCCGTCCCCGGCAGCAGCGCGCCGATCGTCTGGGCCAGATACGTGAACGTCGAGTACACGTTGGGGTCGCCGATCGTCGCGAACGCCACCGAGCCGTGCGTCCGCAGCAGCTCCGCGACCCGCTCACCGGCCGCGTCCCACGCGGCCTCCCGGCGTGCCCGGTCGCTGCGCTCGTTGAGCGCGAACACCACGCGCACGACCTTCTCGGAGGGCACGTAGTGCAGCACGGTCGCCTCGGCCCGCCCCCGCTCACCGGTGTCCATCACCGGTACGACGACGACCGCGGCGTCCCGCAGCGCGTTCACGCCCTTGACGGTCACCAGCTCCGGGTCACCGGGCCCGACACCGACGCCGATCAGCCTGCTTTCACCCTGACCGTGGTTCACCCTTCGCACCTCTCGACGAATCGACGGGCCGCAGCGGGCGTGGCGGCCCAGTGCGTATGCAGATAGCTCGCGTGCACGCCCCGCCGTACGAATCCCTCCACGCGCCGCTCCGGCTGGTGCAGGCCCCACGCGGGACGCTCTCCCGCGCCCGGCTCCAGGACCGTGCGGTGGAACTCGTGCCCGCGCGTCCGGGTCCCGGACGCCGCCAGCACGCTGTCGCAGACCGCCACGGCGTCCCGGTAGCCCAGCGTCAGCCGCTTTGACATCCGTGCCTCGGCGTCCAGCACCCCGCACATCGGCAGCCCGTCGAGCGAACGCGCCAGATACAGCAGCCCCGCGCACTCGGCGGCCACCGGAGCTCCGGACTCCGCCAGCGCGGCTACGGCCCCGCGCAGCGCGGCGTTGGCGGACAGCTCCGAGGCGTACACCTCCGGGAAACCCCCGCCGATCACCAGCCCGCGCACGCCCTCGGGCAGCGCCTCGTCCCGCAGCGGATCGAACGGGACGACCTCGCCGCCGGCGGCGGCGAGCAGTTCGGTGTGCTCGGCGTACGAGAACGTGAACGCGGCCCCGGACGCGACGGCGACCCTGCGCGAACCCGGGGCGGGCCGGGCGACGGGTCCGCCGCACGCGTCCACCACCGCCGCCGGGTCCCACGCCTCGCCGGGCACGTCGGGCGCGGAGCGGGCCAGCGCCCACAGCGCGTCCAGGTCGCAGCCCGCCCGCACCCGGTCCGCCATCGCCGCGACCGCGTCCAGCGCGTCGCGGCGCCGCTCGGCCACCGGCACGAGCCCGAGATGCCGTGACGGCACCGCCACCTTCTCCGTCCGCCGCAGCACCCCCAGCACCGGCACGCCCGACTCGTCCAACGCCTCCCGCAACAGCGCCTCGTGGCGCGGCGAACCGACCTTGTTGAGGACCACCCCGCCGATCCGCACCCCCGGATCCCACGAGGCGAAGCCGTGCACCAGCGCGGCCACCGAGCGGGACTGCGACGAGGCGTCGACGACCAGCACCACCGGCGCCCGCAGCAGTTTCGCCACCTGCGCGGTCGACGCCAGCTCGCCGTTCCCCGCGGCGCCGTCGTACAGGCCCATCACGCCCTCGACGACCGCCAGGTCGCAGCCGCGCGCCCCGTGCGCGAACAGCGGGGCCACCAGCTCCGGGCCGCACAGGTACGCGTCGAGGTTGCGACCCGGCCGGCCCGTGGCCAGGGCGTGGTAGCCGGGGTCGATGTAGTCGGGCCCCACCTTGTGCGGGGACACGGTCAGACCCCGCCCCGCGAAGGCCGCCATCAGCCCCGTGGCCACGGTCGTCTTGCCGCTCCCCGACGCGGGCGCGGCGATCACCAGACGTGGAACGTTCACCGGTCACCACTCACCGTTCGCCCGGCGCGCGCCCGGCGCCCGCTCCTTCTCCCACTGCCGATCATGGGCGAGGTCGTCACCATTCGATGCCCCGCTGGCCCTTCTGGCCGGCGTCCATCGGGTGCTTGACCTTCGACATGTCGGTCACCAGATCGGCGGCGTCCACCAGCTCCGGCGGCGCGTTGCGACCCGTGACGACGACGTGCTGGGTACCGGGACGGCTCCGCAGCACCTCGACCACCTCGGCGGTGTCGACCCAGCCCCAGTGCATCGGGTACGCGAACTCGTCGAGGACGTACAGCCGGTACGTCTCGGCGGCCAGATCGCGCTTGACCTGCTCCCAGCCCTCGCGGGCCGCCTCCTCGTTGTTCAGCTGCCGGTCGCGCTGCACCCACGACCAGCCCTCGCCCATCTTGTGCCAGGCGACGGTGCCGCCCTCGCCGCTGGCGCCGAGGACCTTCAGCGCGTTCTCCTCGCCGACCTTCCACTTCGCCGACTTGACGAACTGGAAGACCCCGATCGGCCAGCCCTGATTCCAGGCGCGCAGCGCGAGCCCGAAGGCCGCCGTCGACTTCCCCTTCCCGATGCCGGTGTGCACCACCAGCAGCGGACGGTTGCGGCGCTGACGGGTGGTGAGCCCGTCGTCCGGCACGCTGACCGGCTGTCCCTTCGGCATTACGCCGCCCTCCTGTCGGTTCCCCGGACGTCCTTGACCAGACCCGCGATCGAGTCGGCCCGCAACTCGTCGAGCGTGACGGCGACCGAGCCCAGATCGCGGGCGAGGTCCGCCGCGAGCCCGAGCCGCACCGGGCCCGACTCGCAGTCCACGACGACGGAGGCGGTGCCCTCCGCCGCGTGCAGCCGCGCCGCCCGCGACGCCAGCGCCACCGGCTCCGGCCCGCCCGTCGCCCGGCCGTCGGTCACCACGACCAGCAGCGGACGCCGCGACGGATCGCGCATCCGCTCCACGCGCAGCACCTCATGGGCCTTCAGCAGCCCGGCCGCGACGGGGGTGCGCCCGCCGGTCGGCAGCGCCTCCAGCCGTGCCGCTGCCGCGTCCACCGACGACGTCGGCGGCAGCGCCACCTCGGCGCCCCGGCCCCGGAAGGTGACCAGACCGACCTTGTCCCGCCGCTGGTACGCGTCCAGCAGCAGCGACAGCACCGCGCCCTTCACGGCGCCCATCCGCTGTCGGGCGGCCATCGACCCGGAGGCGTCCACCACGAACAGCACCAGGTTGCCCTCGCGCCCCTCCCGGGTGGCCTGCCGCAGATCGTCCCGCCGCACCACCAGCCCCGGCCCCGACCGCCCGCGCGCCCGCTGGTGCGGGGCCGCGGCACGTACGGTCGCCGCCAGGTGCAGCTTGGTCAGCGCCCCGTGCGGACGCCGCGCGCCGGTGGTGCGCCCGTGCTCGGTGCGCGCCCGGGAGCGCCGCCCCGCCGCGCCCTCGCCCAGACCGGGCACGCTCAGCGTCTTCGCGCGGAACGGCTCGGCGGCCCGTACCGGCTGCTGCTCACCGCCGCCGGACGACCGCCCCTGCTCCTGCTCGCCGCCCTGCTCGGGAACGGCGGGGGCGGGCGTGTCACCGGCCTCCGCGTCGGGCCGCGGCGGAGTGTCCGGGCCGTCGCCCCGTGGGGGCCGGCCGCCGCCGTCGGGGCCGTCCGGATCCGGGTCGTCGTCCTCGCCGCCGTGCTGCTCCAGCGCCTCGTCGAGCTTGTCCTCGTCCAGGCCCGGAGCGTCGAACGGGTTGCGCCTGCGGCGGTGCGGGAGCGCGAGCAGGGCGGCCTGCCGCACGTCCTCGGCCAGCACGTCCGTACGCCCCGCCCAGGCGGCCAGCGCGGTGGCGGTCCGCGCCATCACGATGTCCGCGCGCATCCCGTCCACCTCGAACGCCGCGCAGGTCGCCGCGATCTGCCGCAACGCCCCGTCGCCGAGCCGCACCTCGGGAAGCAGCGCCCGCGCGGCGGCGATCCGCGCCCGCAGCGCCGCCTCCTCGTCGGCCCACTGCGCGGCGAAGGCGGTGGGATCGGCGTCGTACGCGAGGCGCCGGCGCACCACCTCGACCCGCTGGTCGGTGTCGCGGGACGCGGCGACCTCCACGGTCAGTCCGAACCGGTCCAGCAACTGCGGCCGCAACTCGCCCTCTTCGGGGTTCATCGTGCCGACGAGCAGGAACCGGGCGGCATGCCGGACCGAGACGCCCTCGCGCTCCACGTACGAGGCGCCCATGGCCGCCGCGTCCAGCAGCAGGTCCACGAGATGGTCGTGGAGCAGGTTGACCTCGTCGACGTACAGGATCCCGCGATGGGCGTCGGCGAGCAGCCCCGGCTCGAACGCCTTCACGCCCTCGGACAGCGCCCGCTCGATGTCGAGCGCCCCGACCAGCCGGTCCTCCGACGCGCCGACCGGCAGCTCCACCGTCCGGGCGGCCCGTGCCGCCCCGGACCCGGCCTCGTGCGGGCCGTCCGGGCACGCCGGATCGGGCGCCGCGGGGTCGCAGGAGAACCGGCAGCCGGGAACCACGTCGACCTCGGGCATCAGCGCGGCGAGCGCCCGCACGGCGGTGGACTTGGCGGTGCCCTTCTCGCCGCGCACCAGCACGCCGCCGACCGCGGGCGAGACCGCGTTCAGCAGCAGCCCGAGCCGCAGATCGTCCTGCCCGACGAGGGCGGTGAAGGGGTACGGCGTGTTCACGATGCCTCCTTGGGCGAACGGCGTGATGTCACTGCCCCCGGCGCGGGGGAGGGGAGCGTTTGGGCGCCCGCCCGTCGCCCCCGGGGAAACCTCCGGGCGCTCACTCGTCGCCCTCCAGATCGCCTTCGAGCTCCAGGTACGTGGCCCGCAGCCGCTCCAGGGTCTTTGCGTCCGGCTCCGCCCACAGCCCGCGCTCGGCCGCCTCCAGCAGCCGCTCCGAGATCCCGCGCAGCGCCCAGGGGTTGGACTTCTTCATGAAGTCGCGGTTGGTCTCGTCGAAGACGTACTCGGCCGACAGCTTCTCGTACATCCAGTCGTCGACGACCCCGGCCGTGGCGTCGTACCCGAAGAGGTAGTCCACGGTCGCGGCCATCTCGAAGGCGCCCTTGTACCCGTGGCGCCGCATCGCCGCCATCCAGCGCGGGTTCACCACCCGCGCCCGGAACACCCGGTGCGTCTCCTCGCCCAGCGTCCGCGTGCGCACCTGGTCCGGCGTGGCGCTGTCCCCGACGTACGCCTCGGGCGAGGTGCCGGTCAGATGCCGCACCATGGCGACCATGCCGCCGTGGTACTGGAAGTAGTCGTCCGCGTCGACCAGGTCGTGCTCGCGGGTGTCGACGTTCTTCGCCGCCACCGCGATCCGCCGGAACGCCGTCTCCATGTCCCCGCGCGCCGCCCGCCCGTCGAGCCCGCGCCCGTAGGCGTAACCGCCCCACACCGCGTACACCTCGGCCAGGTCCGCGTCCGAGCGCCAGTTCCGGGCGTCGATCAGCGGCAGCAGCCCCGCCCCGTACGCCCCCGGCTTCGAACCGAAGACGCGGGCCGTGGCCCGGCGCCGGTCGCCGTGGACCGCCGTGTCCTCGTCGGCGTGCGCCCGCACGTAGTTGGACCCGGCCGGCTCGTCCAGCTCCGCCACCGCCCGCACCGCGTCGTCGATCAGCCCCACCACGTGCGGGAAGGCGTCCCGGAAGAACCCGGAGATGCGCACCGTCACGTCGATGCGCGGACGCCCCAGCTCGTTCAGGGGCACCACCTCGAAGCCGGTCACCCGGCGCGAGGCGTCGTCCCACACCGGACGGCAGCCCAGCAGCGCCAGGATCTCCGCGATGTCGTCGCCCTGCGTGCGCATCGCGGACGTGCCCCACACGGTCAGACCCACCGACTTCGGGTACTCGCCCGTGTCCGCGAGGTAGCGGGCGATCAGCGAGTCCGCGAGCGACTGCCCGACCTCCCAGCTCAGCCGGGACGGAATCGCCTTCGGGTCCACCGAGTAGAAGTTCCGGCCCGTCGGCAGCACATTGACCAGACCGCGCGTCGGCGAGCCCGACGGGCCCGCCGGGACGAAGCCGCCGCGCAGCGCCCGCAGGATGTGACCGATCTCGTCCGTCGTCCGGGCCAGCCGGGGCACGACCTCCTCGCACGCGAAGCCCAGCACGGCGACGGCGTCCGGGAGTTCGTGGCCCAGCACCTCCCGCACCAGCCCCGCCGCGCCCGCCACGTCCCAGCCGCGCTCCTCCATGGCCTCCGCGAGGCGGCGGCACAGCTTCTCCAGCAGATCGATCGCGTCCGCGCCGGTGCGCGCCGGACCGTCGACCAGCTCGGTCAGCTCCGCCGGCACCTTCACAGGGGCGCCCGGCTCGGCCAGCAACTCCCGTTCGCTCAGCCCGAAGTGGGCCGCGATCGAGGCCCGCAGACCCGGCAGCGCGTTCGCTGTGCCGCCCCACACCTGGGACGCGCGCAGCACCGCCAGCACCAGGTTGACCCGCGCCTCGCCCACCGGGCCGCCGCCCAGGACGTGCAGGCCGTCGCGGATCTGCACGTCCTTGATCTCGCACAGGTAGCCGTCGATGTGCATGACGAACTCGTCGAACGCGTCGTCGTCCGGCTGCTCGTCGACATGCAGGTCGTGGTGGAGCTCGGCGGCCTTCACCAGCGTCCAGATCTGCGCCCGCACCGCCGGGGCCTTCGCCGGGTCCAGATCGCTGACCAGCGCGTACTCGTCGAGCAGCTGTTCCAGCTTGGCCAGGTCGCCGTAGGTGTCGGCACGCGCCATCGGCGGCACCAGATGGTCCACCACCGTGGCGTGCCCGCGCCGCTTGGCCTGGGTGCCCTCACCGGGGTCGTTGACGATGAACGGGTAGACCAGCGGGAGTTCGCCCAGCACCGCGTCCGGTCCGCAGCCCGCGGACAGGCCCAGGCCCTTGCCCGGCAGCCACTCCATCGTGCCGTGCTTGCCCATGTGCACGACGGCGTCCGCGCCGAACGAGTTCTCCAGCCAGCGGTACGTCGCCATGTAGTGGTGCGACGGCGGCATGTCCGGGTCGTGGTAGATCGCGATCGGGTTCTCCCCGAAACCGCGCGGCGGCTGGATCAGCACCACCACGTTCCCGAACCGGAGCGAGGCCAGGACGATCTCGTCGCCGTCCACGTACAGCGAGCCCGGCGGTTCCCCCCAGTGCTCCAGCATCGCATCCCGCAACTCCGGGTCCAGCGTGGCGAACCAGGCCCGGTAGTCGGCCAGCGGCACCCGCGCGGGGGCGGCCGCGAGCTGCTCCTCGGTCAGCCACTCCACGTCGTGGCCACCGGCCTGGATGAGACGGTGGATCAGCTCGTCGCCGTTGTCCGGATATCCGTCGACCGTGTATCCGGCGCCGCGCAGCGCGTCCAGGACCCGCACCGCCGACGCGGGCGTGTCCAGACCGACCGCGTTGCCGACCCGGGAGTGCTTGGTCGGATAGGCGGTGAAGACCACCGCGATCCGCTTCTCGGCATTCGGCTTGTGCCGCAGCGCGGCGTGCCGCACCGCGATCCCCGCGACCCGCGCGGCCCGCTCCGGATCGGCCCGGTACACCGGCACGTCGTCCGGGCCCTGCTCCTTGAAGGAGAACGGCACGGTGATCAGCCGGCCGTCGAACTCGGGGATCGCCACCTGCATCGCCGCGTCCATCGGGGACAGCGCGGCGTCCGACGCCTCCCACGCGGCACGCGCCGAGGTCAGGCACAGGCCCTGGAGCACCGGGATGTCCAGCTCCGCCAGCGCGCCGATGTCCCACGCCTCCTCGTCGCCCCCGGCCGACGCGTCCGACGCGCGGGTACCGCCCGCCGCCAGGACCGTGGCGACCAGCACGTCCGCCCGGCCCAGCAGCTCGTACAGACCGGCGTCCGCGCCGCGCAGCGAACCGCAGTACACCGGCAGGGCGTTGGCGCCGCGCGCCTCGACGGCCTCGCACAGCACGTCCACGAACGAGGTGTTCCCGGACAGTTCGTGCGCCCGGTAGAACAGCACCCCGACGGTCGGGCGGCCCTCGACGAACTCCCGGTCGCCGCGCACGCCCCACTCCGGCATCCGCTGCGGCTCGGCGAAGCCGTGACCGGTCAGCAGCACCGTGTCGGAGAGGAAACGGGTCAGCTCCACCAGGTTCCCCGGACCGCCCTCCACCAGATAGCGCAGCGCCTCGGCGACGACCCCGGCGGGTACGGACGACTCGGCCATCAGCTCCGCGTCCGGCACGGTCTCGCCGCCCAGCAGCACGGTCGGGATGCCGGACGCCCGCAGCACGGCCAGGCCGTCCTCCCAGGCGCGCTTGCCGCCGAGCAGCCGGACGACGGCGACGGAGGCGCCCTCGATCAGCGCGGGCAGTTCCTCGTGGACGTCGACACGGGTGGGGTTGCCGATCCGGTAGGGCGCGCCGGAGGCGCGGGCGGCGAGCAGGTCCGTGTCGGCGGTCGACAGCAACAGCACGGTGCTCGTGGGGGCGTTCATACGCGTGCTCCAGGTGCTCCGGGGGCGATGAAGGGAAGTCCGGACGGCGCGCCCGACTCGATGAGCCGGAGCAGCGCGCCGGTGTCGGCGTGTTCTTCGATCAGGTCGCCGAGGCGGTCGAGCTGTTCCTCGCGCAGCTCGGCGAAACGGGTGTCGGGGGCGGGGACGAAACGTCGGCCCGCGGCGCGCGCCACCTCGGTCAGGAAACGGCGGCGGAACGCGTCGCTCTCCAACGAGCCGTGCCAGTGGGTGCCCCACACGGCTCCGGCCCGGCAGCCGTCCAGGGCGCGGCCCCGGCCGTTGGTGAAGAACGGCTCGCCGCCGCGCACGTCGGCGACGCCGTGGTGGATCTCGTAGCCCTCGACCGGCGCGCCGAGCGCCTCCCCGACGGGCCGGGCCAGGGTCTTCTCGCGGTCGAACCGGACGCGCAGCGGCAGCAGTCCGAGCCCGTCGACGTGCCCGGCCCGCGATTCGACCTCGTCCTCGATGTGCTCGCCGAGGACCTGGTAGCCGCCGCAGACGCCGAGGATCGGCAGGCCCTCGGCGGCACGCCGGGCCAGGGCGTCGGCGAGCCCGCGCTCGCGCAGCCAGGCCAGTGCCCCGACCGTGCCCCGGGTGCCGGGCACGACGACGAGGTCGGCGTCGGCCAGCTCCTCGGCGCGGTCCACGAAGCGGACGACGACGCCCGGTTCGGCGGCCAGCGCGTCCACGTCGGTGAAGTTCGACATCAGGGGCACGGCGCACACCGCGACCCGCAGCACGTCCTCGCCGTGCGGCGGCGCGATCACCGACTCGCGCACGGCGCCGCGCAGCGAGACCCGGAGCCCGTCCTCCTCGTCGATGCCGAGGCCGTGCGCGAAGGGCAGCACCCCGTACGTCGGGCGGCCGGTGATCTCGCGCAGCATCTCCAGGCCCGGCTCCAGCAGCGACACGTCGCCGCGGAACTTGTTCACGAGATAGCCCGCGACCAGTGCCTGGTCCTCGGCGGAGAGCAGCGCCGTCGTACCGAAGAACGACGCGAAGACACCGCCCCTGTCGATGTCGCCGACCACCACCACCGGGAAGCGCGCCGCCCGGGCGATGCCCATGTTCACGATGTCCGTGCGCCGCAGATTGATCTCGGCCGGGCTGCCGGCCCCCTCGCAGATCACCGCGTCGTACGTGCTCCGCAGCCGCTCCAGGCAGTCCACGACCGTGCCGAGCAGGGCCTCCTGCCGTCCGCCGTGGTAGCCGCGCGCGCTCATCTCGCCCACCGGCCTGCCCATCAGGACGACCTGGCTGGAGCGGTCCCCGCCGGGCTTGAGCAGTACCGGGTTCATCAGCGCGGACGGCTCCACCCGGGCGGCCGCGGCCTGCATGGCCTGGGCACGGCCGATCTCGGCGCCCTCCCGGGTGACGTAGGAGTTCAGCGACATGTTCTGCGCCTTGAAGGGCGCCACCTTCACTCCCCGGCGCGCGAGCCAGCGGCAGATGCCCGCCGTGACGACGCTCTTGCCCGCGTCCGAAGTGGTCCCGGCGACCAGGAGTCCGCCGCTCATGTCCGTCTCCGTCCTGCGCCCGGGCGTCCCGCGGTCAGGAGCCGCGCGGCCCCCGCGGCGCCGTTCATGCCCGCGGGCCGGGCGCCCGTGATCCGTCCCCGTCCCGTGCCCCGTACGTCCGCGAGCCGTCGCGCGGCGAGACCCGCGCCCAGCCGCGCGGCCACGCACACGCCGAGGGCCAGCACGCCCACCCGGCGCGAGAGCCGCACCGCGCGTTCGATGTCCGCGGTCTCCACCGCCCGGCCCGTCTCCCCGTTCAGTACCGGGCGGTGCTCCACCCGGCCCCCGTACGCCAGCGTTCCGCCCAGGCGCACGCCCAGCGCGCCCGCGAACGACGCCTCCACCGGGCCCGCGTTGGGGCTCGGGTGCTGCGCCGCGTCGGCCCGCCAGGCCCGTACCGCCTCGCGCGGCCGTCCGCCCGCGACCACGGCGAGCACGGCGGTCAGCCGGGCGCCGGGCCATCCCGCGAGGTCGTCGAGGCGGGCCGAGGCCCAGCCGTAGCGCCGGTGGCGGGGCGACTTGTGGCCGACCATCGCGTCCAGGGTGTTGACCGCGCGGAAGCCGACGAGGCCGGGCACACCGGCCAGCGCCCCCCACACCAGGGCGCCCACCACGGCGTCCGAGGTGTTCTCGGCCACGGACTCCACCACGGCGCGGGCGATCTGCGGCCCGTCCAGGGAGTGCGGGTCGCGCCCGCACAGATGCGGCAGGCGTTCCCGGGCCACCGCGACGTCCCCGGCGGCCAGGGCGCCGCCGACGGCCCGTGCCTCCCGCCCCAGCGAGGTGCCGCCGACCACGGACCAGGTGACGGCCGCGGCCAGCGCGACGGAGGCGGCGGGGTGACGGCGTACGGCACGGGTGAGCAGCGCCGCACCGCCCACGGCGCCTCCGGCGCAGACGAGGGTGTGCAGCGCGCCCCACCCGCGGTGGTCGCGCCACAGACGGCGTTCGACGCCCGCCGCGGCCCGCCCGAAGGCGGCGACCGGGTGCCCCCTGCGGGGGTCACCGAGCAGCAGATCGCCGATCAGACCGGCTGTGGCGCCGTACGCGAATACGCGATCGGCACGCATGGCTCAGTCGGCCGTCGCGCCTCGGAGGGCCTTCGTACGGGCGGCTCTCGGCGAGAGCGCCGGGGCAAGGGACGCACGGCTGCCAGGCATGGCGACTTGTCCTCACTCAGGGTCCGCGCCCTGGTTCGACGTGACCGGCGACCAGAGTCTCCTGGCTCCCGGATCCGCGATTCCCCCGGCCTTCCAGCCCGCTCGCGCGTGCCGTGACTTCCCGGTGTGGGGGACCGCTCCCCGGTGACAGTGGCGGGACCGCGCCGGATTCGCACCGGCTTCCTCTGCTGTCGCCGTAAATGGCTCCGGCAGTCCACCACGCTCTGCGAACGCCCGTCAACTTGCCGTTGACCTGCGGCGGGCAGTGTGCTGAGGCCCACATCGGGACGGGGACACGACGACGGGCCGGACGCGCGAGGTGCGTCCGGCCCGTCGGGGCTGCGAAAAGTGGGTGCGAGGGGAGGGTCTCAGGCGACGATCAGATAGATCCCGTACGCGACCGCCGCCGCGCACAGCGCGAAACAGACGTACGCGCCCGCACGCGCCAGCACCCGTGATCCGCCGGAGCCGCCCTGGGCCGCCGCCTCGGGCTGCTTGGCGAGACCGACGATGCCGAGGGTGAAGACGCCCACCAGCGCGACGGTGACGACGAGGGAGACACCGAAGACGGAGCCGAGGGCTGCCCAGTCGATTTTCATGCTGCTTCCTTAGACGGTCTGCGGACGGTCCGCGTGTTCGGTCGGGTGCCGGTCACGGCACCAGTGCTGTGGCCGGAAGGGTGTGCCGGGGAGCTCGCGGCGTCCGGTGCGGTGCGTCGCAAGGCGGAGGATGGCCGGGACGTACTCGGGTGATGCGACAACGCGGCGAGGTGCCGTGCCGGGCGTCGCGAGCCGGTGAACCTTTCCGGTCACGGCACTAGACGGCGGCGGGACGCGCCGGGTCCTGGGCGGTGGCGGCCGGGGCGGTGGCCGTGGGCGTGGCCGGGATGATGGTCATGAGGTCCTGCGCCGCGGCGGTGGCCGCCACGGTGGGCGGCGGGCTGACGGCGGCGATGGCCGTGGTGACGACGCCCGCGGGTTCGACGGCGCTCTCCGAGGGAGCGACATCCCCGTGGCCGACCGGCTTGCGGCGCGAGACCAGCCAGATCGAGCCGGAGCCCACGACCAGCAGCGCCGCGACCACGACGACGCCCCAGGTGCCCTGCTGGGTCAGGAACTCGGCGCCCGCGCCGACCAGGCCCGCGGCCGGCAGGGTCAGGCCCCACGCGACGAACATCCGGGTGGCGGTGGACCAGCGGACCACGCCGCCCTGGCGGCCGAGGCCCGCGCCCATCACGGCGCCGGAGCAGGACTGGGTGGTGGACAGGGAGAAGCCGAGGTGCGAGGAGGCGAGGATGACCGTGGCCGCGCTGGTCTGGGCGGCGAAGCCCTGCGGCGGCCTGAGGTCGGTGAGGCCGCTGCCCATGGTGCGGATGATGCGCCAGCCGCCCAGGTAGGTGCCGAGCGCGATGGCCGTACCGGCGGAAACGATGACCCAGACGGGCGGGTTGGCGCCGGGGTGCAGCACACCACCGGTGACCAGGGCCAGGGTGATGATGCCCATGGTCTTCTGCGCGTCGTTGGTGCCGTGGGCGAGGGAGACCAGCCCGGCCGAGGCGATCTGACCGGCGCGGTAGCCCTTGGCGGTGGCCTTCTGCTGGGCCTCGTCCCGGATCTTCCCGCCGATCCGGTACGTCAGCCGTGTGGCCAGCAGCGCGGCGAACCCGGCGACGATCGGGGCGGCGACCGCGGGGATCAGCACCTTGGTGACGATCGTGCCGCCGTTGACCGAGGACCAGCCGGCCGACATGACCGCGGCGCCGATCAGCCCGCCGAACAGGGCGTGCGAGGAACTGGACGGCAGCCCGACCAGCCAGGTCAGCAGATTCCACAGGATGGCGCCGACGAGTGCCGCGAAGATGACCTCCGTGCGCAGCCCGTCCTCATTGATGATCCCACCGGAGATCGTCTTGGCGACCTCCACGGACAGGAACGCGCCGACGAGGTTGAGAACGGCGGACATGGCCACCGCGGTCTTCGGTTTGAGTGCGCCGGTCGAGATGGTGGTGGCCATCGCGTTGGCGGTGTCATGGAAACCGTTCGTGAAATCGAACACTAGAGCTGTCACGATCACAATCGCGAGAAGCAGCGTGATGTGTTCCATTTACCCAGGCAATCGTTCGACGTCATTGGCAGGTTGACGGTAGGCAACTTTGGTGAACGGGAGATGAACTGAGCGGGGCTTCATGGTGTCCCCGAGGGACGCTTCGGAACGGTTCGCGGCCACCGTGTCCGCCGCCCCCGCCTCGTCGTCACTCTTCGTGGTTCCTTCGGTCGGTCGTGTGTACCTATGCCCGGCGGGCTGACAGGATCACGGTCATGAGTGATCAGCAACGGGACGCGAGCGATCAGCAACAAGGTGTGATCGAACAAACCTGGGCCGATCTCGTCACCACCGCCCGCAGGACGGCGGCGGACGGTCTGGTCGTCGGCACGTCGGGCAACGTGTCGGCCAGGGTCGGCGACACGATCCTGGTCACCCCGAGCGGCGTGCCCTACGACCGGCTCGGCCCGCAGGACGTGGTCGGCGTCGATCCGGAAGGAAATCAGGTCCTCGGCGTACTGACCCCCACCAGCGAACTCCCGCTCCACCTTGCGGTCTACCGGAACACCGACGCGGCCGCCGTCGTGCACACCCACGCGGTGCACGCCACGGCGGTCTCCACCCTGGTCCCCGAGGTCCCGTCCATCCACTACGCCGCCGCCATGCTCGGGGGACCGGTGCGGGTGGCGGCCTACGCACGTTACGGGACCGAGGAACTGGCCGCGAACATGCTGGACGCCCTGCGCGACCGCACCGGCTGCCTGCTCCGCAACCACGGCACCGTCACCCACGGAGCCACCCTGGACGAGGCGTACGACCGGACCGCGCAGCTGGAATGGCTGTGCCGGCTCTGGCTCGCCGCCGTCTCCGTACCCGGACTGTCCCCGGCCCTGCTCACCCCGGCCCAGCTGGACGACGTACGGGAGGCGCTGAAGGGATACGGACAGGCACGCTGACCCCGCCGGGCACCGGCGAGCGGCCGTTTCCGCCTTCCGCTTCCGCCTTCCGCCGCGTGCCCGACGGCGGCCCGTGCCGTCCCCCGCCGGGCGCCGTGCGGACCCGTCCGGGTGGCAGGGCGCGACCCGCCCCACCAGACTGGAACGGTGCGCCCGGCGACAGTCACGGCAGCAGCCGTCACCACGATCCTCGGCCTCGGTGCGGCAGCGGTCGCGGCCGGCCGGTACGCGGGCGACGCCGCCCTCAAGGCACCGTCCGGGCGGCCGCTGCCCGCCGACCGGGGACTGACCGTGCACGCCACGGCGGCCGGCCGGGTCACCCTGACCCGTTCCTTCACCTCTTTGCGGCCCGGCACGTACGGACTGGAGGGCGACGGCCTGCACGCCGTCGTCGGCCCGGTGGTCGAGCACACCCACCATGCCCCCGACACCGTCGTGCGCAGGCTGGAACGCGTCGACCGGGGCAGCCTGGAGCCCGGCGCCAAGGTCCGGATCACGCCCCAGCTGTACAGCGGCGACCCCTCCTCGGCGCTCGGCCTCGACCACGAGGAGGTCGAGATCCCCGGCGAACTCGGAGCGCTGCCCGCCTGGTTCGTGCCGGGCGCCCGCGACACCTGGGTCATCACCGTGCACGGCCTCGGCACCACCAGGGAACACCCCATGAACCTCATGGCGTTCCTGCACGACCTGCACCTGCCCGTCCTCGACCTGGCCTACCGCGGCGACCCCGGGGCCCCGCGCTCCCCGGACGGACTCGCCCACCTCGGCGAGTCCGAGTGGCGCGACCTCGACGCGGCGATCCGCTTCGCCGTCCGCTACGGCGCGGAGAACATCGTCCTGCACGGCTGGTCCACCGGCGCCTCGATGGCGCTGCACGCGGCCGTCGACTCCGCGCTGCGCGACCGGATCAGCGGCCTCGTGCTCGACTCCCCGGTACTGGACTGGGCCACCACGCTGCGCGCCCTGGCCACCGCCCGCGGCGTCCCGGCCGCCCTGCTGCCGCTCGCCGTCCGGGCCGCCCAGGGACAGACCGGACTGCACGGCGCCCGCCTCCTGGACGGCTCCCTCGCGTCGGCCCTGCGCGCCCCGACACTGATCTTCCACGGCCCGGACGACACCCTGGCGCCCTGGCAGCCGTCCCGCGACCTCGCCGCCCGCCGACCGGAACTGATCGCGCTGCGCACCGTGCCGCAGGCTCCGCACGGGGCGATGTGGAACGCCGATCCGGATCACTACGAGGAGACCCTGCGGCGCTTCCTGACGCCCCTCATGTGACCCGATGCGCGGGATCGGGTGATTGGTTCCGGGCCCCGTCACCACCCCGTCCACCGGGAATCCGGGTTCCGTTTGGGCTTTCGGGCCGTCAGGGGCAAGACTGCTCTCCGTGACGTCCCGTACCCCGCGCGACTCCAGGCTCCGACTTGTCCGCCCGCGACCCCTCACCACCGCTCGCAAGGCCGTGACCGCCCGGCGCACCAGGCCGGCGCCCCGCCCCCCGGAGGGCACCCCGCCCCGGGCGGAACTGGCCCGCCAGGCGAGGGTCGTCCTCGCCGACGCCGTACGGATCGCCCGCTGGGCGGCCGACGGTGCGCTCCCCGGCGCCCCGCCCCCGGCCGCCCAGGCCCTCGAAGGGGCCGCGGCGGCCCTGGAACTCTCCCCGGCCCAGGTGTGCTCCGGCTGGGACCGGGCCCGCCTCGCCGGTCTCGTGGAACTGCACGGCGGCACCGCGCGCCCCGGCTGGCGCCTGCGCGCCTGGGACCGCGACGACTCCGCCGTGCTGCGCGGCTGGGTGGCGCTGTTCGACGCCTGGTCCCTCGTCCACCCGGCTCCGGACGACGTCGAGGTCACCGCGGTCGCCGAGACCGTCGAGGCGGTGCCCCAGGTGCTCTCGCTCCTCCAGCTGTCGGCCGGCCCGGTCGCCGTGCCCGCCCTCCTGGACCTCCTCGAACAGCGCGTCGCGGAACTCCACGAGGAGCGCTGCCTGGTGCCGTACGAGCCGTCGCCCGAACCGGCCGTCCCGGCGCCCGCCGCACACCCGGCCGCCCTGGTCGCGCGGCTGCTCGACTGGGCCCTGGAGGGACTGGCCGCCGTCGGCGCGCTCACCCTCGGCACCGGGCACGCCACCCTCACCCCGCTCGGCAACTGGGCGGTCTGGGTCAAACTGGAACAGATCTGCGTCGCCGCCCAGAGCCCGGCGGGCAACATCGAGCAGTCCGCCGCCGACATGCTGCACGGCTGTGCCCGGCTCACCCCCGGCCCGGCCCGCGACGAGTACCGCGCCTGGCTCGCCGCCCGCCCCGTCGGCAGCGCCGTCGCCGAACTCCTCGCCGTCGCCCGCGGCGAGGACGCCCTCCTGCGCGGGCTCGCCTTCGAGGCGCTCCGGGTGGTCGGCGCGCCCGCCGAGCCCGAGGTCCGCTCCGTCCTCGGCGATTCCTCGCTGCGCCCCTACGCGCTGCTGTGGCTGGCCGAGTACGAGGGCGCCGATCCCGAGGACGCCCAGGACGTCCTCAGCCGGGAGGAGGCCACCTGGCTCTGGGTGGACACCGCGGCGGCGGTCGCCGACCACGGCGAGACCGGGCTCCTGGTGCGCCACCTCGACTCGGCCGTCCAGGGCACCGTGCCCGCCCTCCTCGACGAGGTACGGGCCGTCGGCCATCCGCGCACGGTGCAGGTCCTGGTCGCCCTGGCCGCCGCCCACCCGGACCCGGCCCTGGCCAAGGCCGTGCGCCGGGCCGCGTTCCAGGTGCACACCGGCGGCGTCTGACGCGGACGGCCTCCCCTGGTCCGCCGGGGAGGCCGGCCGGCCGCAGTCCCGCGAGAACGGCGCGCCTTCGAGGAGGCGCCGTCCGACCGGGCGGGCCCCGCTCACCGCAAGGTGTTGCACTTGCCGATGTCGCCGGTGCGGTAGCCCGTCGTGAACCACTGCCGCCGCTGCGCGGCCGATCCGTGCGTCCAGGACTCCGGCGTGACCCGCCCCTGGAACTTCTCCTGGATCCGGTCGTCGCCGACCGCCTCCGCCGCGTCGATCCCGTCCCGGATGTCCGCCTGCGTCAACGACGTGATCAGCGGCCGTCCCGTCTCCTCGTCGGGCGTGGTCGTCGCGTGGTGCGCCCAGACCTCGGCGCAGCAGACCGCCTGCAGCTCCACCCGGACCGCGTTGCTGTTCGCGCCCACGCCCCCGTCCTGCGCCCGGCCCGGCGTCCCCATCAGGTCCTGCACATGGTGTCCGAACTCGTGGGCTGGGTGCCGCCCTCCGCTCCGGCCGTGGTGGTCCTTCCGCCTCCGCCGAGTATGGGAGAGATCACCCCAGCACGCCCGGTCGAACCCTGCGGGGGAGCGGGCCGGGCGGCTGCCGGACGGACGGCCGACGCCCGCCCCGACGCATGAGGAAAAGTGGTTGCACACCGCCAGTAGAATGAGCCGCATGGCAATTCTCCTCGTGCATGAGTAACGGCGTCGAGACGACTCCGCCCTCGCCCCGTCCGCCGTCCGTCCGCCCTGGAGTTTTACCGTGATCACCGCTTCCGGCATCGAGTTGCGCGCCGGCGCCCGCATCCTCATCGAGTCCGCCTCCTTCCGCATCGCCAAGGGCGACCGCATCGGCCTCGTCGGCCGCAACGGAGCGGGCAAGACCACCCTCACCAAGTGCCTCGCGGGCGAGGGCGCCCCGGCCGGCGGCACCATCACCCGCTCCGGCGAGGTCGGCTACCTCCCGCAGGACCCGCGCACCGGCGACCTCGACGTGCTCGCCCGTGACCGCATCCTCTCCGCCCGCGGCCTCGACGAGATCCTGCGCAAGATGCGGGAGAACGAGGACCGGATGGCGAACGGCAAGGGCGCCACCCGCGAGAAGGCGATGAAGAAGTACGAGCGCCTGGAGACGGAGTTCCTCACCAAGGGCGGTTACGCGGCCGAGGCCGAGGCCGCCACCATCGCCGCCGCGCTCAGCCTGCCCGACCGAGTGCTCGGACAGCCGCTCCACACGCTCTCCGGCGGCCAGCGCCGCCGCGTGGAGCTGGCCCGCATCCTGTTCTCGGACGCCGACATCCTGCTGCTCGACGAGCCGACGAACCACCTCGACGCCGACTCGATCGTCTGGCTGCGCGACTACCTCAAGAACTACCGCGGCGGCTTCATCGTGATCTCCCACGACGTCGAGCTCGTCGAGACGGTCGTCAACAAGGTCTTCTACCTCGACGCCAACCGCTCGCAGATCGACGTCTACAACATGGGCTGGAAGCTCTACCAGCAGCAGCGCGAGGCCGACGAGAAGCGCCGCAAGCGGGAGCGGCAGAACGCCGAGAAGAAGGCCGCGGCCCTCAACTCGCAGGCCGACAAGATGCGTGCCAAGGCCACCAAGACCGTCGCCGCGCAGAACATGGCCAAGCGTGCCGAGCGGCTGCTCTCCGGCCTGGAGGCCGTGCGGGTCGCCGACAAGGTCGCCAAGCTGCGCTTCCCCGAGCCCGCGCCGTGCGGCAAGACTCCGCTGATGGCGGAGGGCCTGTCCAAGTCGTACGGCTCCCTGGAGATCTTCACGGATGTGGATCTCGCCATCGACAAGGGCTCCCGGGTCGTCATCCTCGGCCTCAACGGCGCGGGCAAGACCACGCTGCTGCGGCTCCTCGGCGGCGCCGAGAAGCCCGACACCGGCCAGATCGTCGAGGGCCACGGACTCAAGCTCGGCTACTACGCCCAGGAGCACGAGACCCTCGACCCCGAGCGCACGGTCCTGGAGAACATGCGCTCGGCGGCCCCCGACCTCGATCTCGTCGACGTCCGCAAGACACTGGGCTCGTTCCTCTTCTCCGGCGACGACGTCGACAAGCCCGCGGGCGTGCTCTCCGGCGGCGAGAAGACCCGTCTCGCGCTGGCCACGCTGGTGGTGTCCTCCGCCAACGTGCTGCTCCTGGACGAGCCGACGAACAACCTCGACCCGGCCAGCCGCGAGGAGATCCTCGGAGCGCTGCGCACGTACAAGGGCGCCGTCGTCCTCGTCACGCACGACGAGGGCGCGGTCGAGGCGCTCCAGCCGGAGCGCATCATCCTGCTGCCGGACGGGGTCGAGGACCTCTGGGGAGCGGACTACCAGGACCTGGTCGCCCTGGCCTGACCCGGGGCGGGCCGCCCGCGCGGCCCGTCCCTGATCCACTCCGCCTGGATCATTCGGCTCATGTGTGATCCGTCATCTGTGTGAGTCCGTCTCGTACCGCGTCGGCCGAGCCCGGCGGACAGTTGTCGGATGCACCCATTTGGGGGTACGACCCCCGTGTGGCCCTGACCTGGTCGTTCGTTTCCAGACCCGTTCTCACCCGGCTCCGCGGCCCTGAGGAATACGGGATTCCGAACGTACCGGGCCGTTTCCATGCCCGGAATCCCGTTGCGCAGACCTTGTCGAATGGGTGGCCAGGAAGCCCCCGAGGGGTGATCATGAGAGTCCAGAGCGCACTTCCCATGAGGAGGCACGGGTGGCCGAGACTCTGAAGAAGGGCAGCCGGGTGACCGGCGCCGCGCGCGACAAGCTCGCGGCAGACCTGAAGAAGAAGTACGACTCCGGTGCGAGCATCCGGGCGTTGGCCGAAGAGACCGGCCGCTCCTACGGATTCGTCCACCGGATGCTCAGCGAGTCCGGAGTCACGCTGCGCGGACGCGGTGGGGCGACACGAGGCAAGAAGGCCACCGCGGCCTGAGGGCCTGTCGTGTGACCTTCGACCGGAAAGCAGGCGCGGCATGGTGCGTGCGATTCCAAGGCGCGGGGGTGCCCTTGTAGTGGAGCTACCAGGGCATTTCGGTAATGCCGGAAGCATGCGTGTCAGGGCGTGGCCGACCGGTCAGAGGTCACCGGACAGGCTCTGAGGGGCTTCACGGATCGGGGCAGGTCGTCCGGACCTGCCCCGGGGTTCACCGGCTTCGGCCGTGGCCACCCGGTCGATCGTGATGTCGATCGGGTGGTTACTGTTCAGTCACTTAGCTCGGCATGCTGTTCGGCAAGCTGACTGACCGATCCGGAGGCCCCCATGACCTCGCTCGACTCCGTGCTCGACAAGGACGGCGTACGACTCACCGTCGACGACGCGGTCGCCACGGTGACCCTCACCAATCCGGCCAAGCGCAACGCCCAGTCTCCCGCTCTGTGGCGGGCGTTGACGGAGGCCGGACGGGCGCTGCCCGGCACGGTGCGGGTCGTCGTGCTTCGCGGCGAGGGCAAGTCCTTCTCCGCGGGCCTCGACCGTCAGGCGTTCACCCCCGAGGGGTTCGAGGGCGAGCCGTCCTTCTTCGACATGGCGCGCGGCACGGACGCCGAGCTCGACGCGACCATCGCCGAGTACCAGGAGGCGTTCACCTGGTGGCGCCGCAATGACATCGTGTCCGTCGCGGCGGTGCAGGGGCACGCGATCGGTGCCGGATTCCAGCTCGCCCTCGCCTGCGATCTGCGGATCGTCGCGCAGGACGTGCAGTTCGCCATGCGCGAGACCAGTCTGGGTCTGGTCCCCGACCTCACCGGCACCCACCCCCTGGTGCATCTGGTGGGGTATGCCCGCGCGCTGGAGATCTGCGCCACGGGCCGTTTCGTGCACGCCGCGGAGGCCGAACGCACCGGTCTGGCCAATCTGGTGGTGCCCGTCGGCGAGCTGGACGCCGCGGCTCGTGACCTGGCCGCCGCGCTGCTGGCCGCTCCGCGTGACGCGGTGGTGGAGACCAAGACGCTGCTGGGTGGTGCCGTCTCCCGCGGTTACGAGGAGCAGCGCGCTGCCGAACGTGCCGCGCAGGGCCGCCGCCTGCGCGACCTGGCGGGCATCACCGACTGACCGCCGGAGTGCGCGTTCCGGGCGGGCCGGGTCCTGCGGCCCGCCCGGATGCGTTGACGGCCACGGCGCATGAGCCGTCCGCGAGCGGTTCACGGACCGTCACCAGCGGACCATCACGAGTCGGACCGTCACGTGCCGGGCCGTCACGGGTCGGTGGGCGTGGCCGTCACCACCGCCGTGACCAGCACGGTCACCGAGGGGCGGCCCGGCACGGCGTCCGCCACCGCGGCCCGCACCGCACGCGCCACGTCGAGCGCCCGGTGGCCCCGCTCCGTCGCGAACTCGACCCGTACCCGCCCGGGTGTCGTGTGCACGGCCTCACCCAGTACCCCGGTCAGCGTCGCCACCCCGGGCACGCCCGCGGCGACGGCCGCCACCTCCCCCTCCGCCTTCGCCGGACGCACCTCGCCCGCCCCGACCGCAGCGGTCCCGCGCGGCGCGGGCGGCGCCTCCAGCAGCTCCGTCACCCGCAGGTCCACCCCGGACACCACCAGGCCCAGGTGCCGGTCGGCCGCCGAGAGCAGCGCCGTGCGCAGTGCCCCCGCCGCGGCGGGCAGCGGAGGGTCGGAGAACGCCGCCATGGTCGCCTCCATCCTCAGCGGGCCCGGCGGCAACGCACTGGGCGGCGGCTGCATCGACTCCTTCGACACCGGGCGCGGATCGGCCGAACGGATCCTCAGTTCCCCGAGCACCGGCATGGGCGTGGATCCTGTCCCCGGCCCGCTCGCCGCCTCCCGCAGCACCGTGACCGCCGCCCGTTCCGCGATCCAGGCGCCGTCCTCCGGGTCACCCAGCGGAAGCAGCCGCCCCAGGCCGGTCCGCCGCCGGATCGTCGCCGCCCATGTGTCGTCCCCGTGCGGGCCGTCAGCCGTCGTCATCAGCCCAGACTGCCGTATCCACGGCGCGAGACGGGGCAAGCACGCCTAATGTGGTCAAAGAGGTCCAATCCGTCCCCGAAGGGAAGAGTGGCGATGACCGACACCACACAACGGGTCCGTCCGGGGAACCCCGACGAGGAACCGGGCACGCTCATCAAGCGCGGCGGGGGAGACCCAGCCACCCGTGGTCGCACGACCATCGCGGACGGCGTCGTCGAGAAGATCGCGGGCATGGCGGCGCGGGACGTGGTCGGTGTCCATGCGATGGGCAGCGGGCTCTCGCGCACGATCGGGGCGGTGCGCGACCGAGTACCGGGCGGCGGCAGGTCCGTCACCCGTGGAGTGAAGGCGGAGGTGGGCGAGTCGCAGACCGCGCTCGACCTGGAGATCGTCGTCGACTACGGGGTGGCGATCGTCGATGTCGCCCGCGACGTGCGGGAGAACGTCATCGCCGCGGTCGAGCGGATGACCGGCCTGGAGGTCGTCGAGGTCAACATCGCCGTGAGCGACGTGAAGCTGCCCGACGAACCCGACGAGGAGCAGCCCGAGCCACGCCTCCAGTAGATCTCCGGGCAGGGAGTCCGAGCAGAGGCCCGGGCGGTCACCGAGGCAGTTGAGGAGCGCACGATGAGCATGGCGATGGTCGGCATGGTGGCCGGCATGGTACTCGCATTCGCCGGATACTTCGGCGGATTCGGGGCATTCCTGCTGGTGGCGGCGCTGGGAGCGGTCGGATTCGTCATCGGCCGGCTCCTGGAGGGCGACCTGGCGCCCGGTGACTTCCTCCGGGGTCGCGAGCGCGGCGACCGACGGCGGTGACGGCGTTGGCGGTGTCGTCGGGTGCGGGCGGCCGGGTGGTCGCGGGCGAGCGCGGAGAGACCAGGATCGCCGACCGGGTGGTCGCGAAGATCGCCGCGCAGGCGGCGAGGGAGGCGATCGACGTGCCGCCGGAGCAGGGTGCCCCGCCGCGTGCCACGGTCACGGTGCGTCGGGGAGCCGCGCGGGTCCGGATCGGCCTGGAACTCGCGTACCCCACGGACATCGGCCGCCAGTGCGGCGGCGTGCGCAGGCACGTCACCGAGCGGGTGAGCGCGTTGGCGGGGATGGAGGTGCCGGAGGTGGCCGTGCGGGTCGAGCGCCTGCACCCGACGGCGGTGGGCGGGAGGGTCCGATGAGCGGCCCCCCCGACCCTCGGTACGGCACCGGGCAACCGCCCGAGGACCGTCCCGGCGACCAGGGCGATGCCCCCGCCCCCGACCCGTCCGGTGCGTCCGCCTCGTCGGCCACCCACGCCCCGGTGCGGGCGCGGCACCGGCGCGGCGCCCGGGCCGGCCGCTTCTGGTCGGTGCGCCGCGTCCCGGCGGCGCTGCTCGCCCTGGTGATCCTCGGCGGTACGGGCCTGCTGCTCTACGACGTGGCGGCGGTACGGGCCGGCCGGCCCGCGATGCGATGGCGCAGGGCGCTGGCCCGTGAACTCGCGGACCGGCCGCTGCACGACGTGTGGGTGCTGACCGGCGCGGCGCTCGCGGTGGCGATCGGTCTGTGGCTGCTCGTGCTCGCGCTGTCCCCGGGGCTGCGCGGCCTGTTGCCGATGCGCCGGGACCGCCACGGTGTACGGGCCGGCATCGACCGTTCGGCGGCGGCCCTGATCCTGCGCGACCGGGCCCTGGAGGTGTCCGGGGTGCGGTCGGCCCGGGTCCGGGTGGGCCGCGGGCGGGTCCGGGTGCGCGCGGTGTCGCACTTCCGGGGCCTCGACGACGTACGGGCCGACCTTGACACCGTCATCGGCACCGGCATCGGGGAACTGGGACTGGCCGGGGTGCCGCGCGTGAGCCTGTCCGTCCGCCGTCCCACGAGGAAGGGGTGAGCCCGTTGCTCAGGACCGTCAACCGGGTACTGCTCGGCCTGGCCGGACTCCTGCTGATCTGCGGCGGGGGCGCGGTGCTCGCCGCCGGGCTCGGCCTGGCCGTGCCGTCCTGGTGGCCCTGGCACGGCGGGGACGACGTGCTGCTCGGCGCGGCCGACCGGGTCCGCCGACGCGACGAGGGCTGGTGGTGGCCCGTGGTGATCGTGGCCCTCGCCGCCGTGGTCGTCCTCGCCCTGTGGTGGCTGCTGGCCCAGGTGCGCCGCGCCCGTCTCGCCGAGGTGCTGGTGGACAGCGGCGACGGCGAGGGGGCGCTGCTGCGGGGCCATGCCCTGGAGACGGTGCTCGCCGACGAGGCGGCGGGCCTGGGCGGCGTGGCCCGCGCCCGGGTGGCGCTGACCGGCCGCCGCGACGCGCCGCGTGCGGCGGTACGGCTGCTGCTGGAGCCGCACGCGACACCGCACGAGGCACTCGGCCGGCTCACCGACGAGGCGCTGGCGCACGCACGGGACTCCGCGGGGCTGGCCGCGCTGCCCGCCGAGGTCCGGCTCGGGGCGGTCGGACACCGCCCGGAACGGGTGAGCTGACGGTGGCGGCCGTGGTGGCCGCCGTCGGCTTGGGCCCGGACGGGCGGACCGGTCCGGGAACCGTGCCGAGGGCCGCCGCCCGGGCGGACCCGGGCAGGAACCGCGCCGGGTCAGAAGCCGTGCCGGAAGCCGCCGTCGACCGGCAGCATGATCCCCGTCAGATAGGACGCCGCGGGAGAGAGCAGGAACGCCGCGGTCCGGCCGAATTCCTCCGGCTCCCCGTACCGGCGCAGCGGGACGAGCGCCGCGCCGGCGGCGCGGGCGGCCTCCGCGTCACCCGACAGGGCGTCGAGTTCACGGATGCGGTCGGTGTCGATCCGGCCCGGCAGCACGCCCACCACCCGGATCCCCCGGGGCCCGAGCTCGTCGGCCAGGGACTTGGCGAAACCGGCGAGGCCGGGGCGCAGCCCGTTGGAGATCGTCAGCCCGGCGATCGGCTCGTGCACGGAGCCGGAGAGCACGAAGCCGATGACACCGCCTTCGCCGAGGGAGGCCGCCGCGGCCCTGGCGAGACGGACCGCCCCCAGGAACACCGACTCGAAGGCCGACCGCCACTGCTCGTCGGTGTTGTCGGCGACGAAGCCGGGCGCCGGGCCGCCGACGCTGATGAGGATGCCGTCCAGCCGCCCGAACCGTTCGTGCGCGCCGTCGACCAGGCGCTGCGCCGAGGAGGGGTCGGCGTTGTCGGCGACGACTCCGACGGCGTCCGGCCCCAGCTCCGCGGCCGCCGCCTCGACACGCCTCTCGTCCCGGCCGGTGATGATCACCCGGGCGCCGTCCTCGGCCAGGGCACGCGCCGTGGCGTTGCCCAGCCCCCGGCTCGCGCCGGTGACGATGTACACACGGTCCTTCAATCCAAGATCCATGCGCCCTATCCTGCCTGGTCGGGCCCCAGGGCGTCGGTCTCCGTCGTGTCCTCGCCGACCAGGGCCATGGCGGTGCTCACCAGCCCGATGTGGCTGAACGCCTGCGGGAAGTTGCCGACCTGCCGGCGCGTGACGGTGTCGTACTCCTCGGCGAGCAGCCCCACGTCGTTGCGCAGCCTCAGCAGACGTTCGAAGAGATCCCTGGCCTCCTCGGCCCGCCCGGTCATCGTCAGGGCGTCGGCCAGCCAGAACGAGCATGCCAGGAACGCCCCCTCGCGGCCGGGCAGCCCGTCGATCGAGGACCCGTCCGTGCTGTAGCGGCGGACCAGGCAGTCGCTCCCCAGCTCCCGCCGGACCGCGTCGACCGTGCCGATCACCCGGGGGTCGTCAGGGGGCAGGAAGCCGGTCCGGGGGATCAGCAGGGTCGCGGCGTCCAGGTTCCGGGAGCCGTAGGACTGGGTGAAGGTGTTGCGCACCGGGTCGAAGCCCTTCTCGCACACCTCCCGGTGCACGGCGTCCCGCATCGCCCGCCACCGGTTCGCGTCCCCGGCCAGTGCCGGGTTCTTCTCCAGGGTGCGCACGGCACGGTCGGCGGCGACCCAGGCCATGACCTTGGAGTGCACGAAGTGGCGGCGCTGCCCACGGATCTCCCACAGCCCCTCGTCCGGCTCGCGCCAGGTGGATTCCAGGAAGCCGAGCAGGCTCAGCTGGAGGCTCCAGGCGTGCGGCTGGTCGTCCAGACCGGCCTCGCGGGCGAGCCGCAGCGAGTCGATGACCTCGCCGTACACGTCGAGCTGGCGCTGGCGGACGGCGGCGTTGCCGATCCGTACCGGAGCGGAGTTCTCGTACCCGCGCAGCCACGGCAGCTCCGCCTCGGGCAGTCGGCGCTCGCCCGACAGGCCGTACATGATCTGGAGGTCGGCGGGGTCACCGGCGACGGCCCGCAGCAGCCAGTCCCGCCAGGCCGCGGCCTCCTCCAGATATCCGGCCGAGATGAGGGCGCCGAGGGTCAGCGTGGAATCCCGCAGCCAGCAGAAGCGGTAGTCCCAGTTCCGTACGCCGCCGATCTCCTCGGGCAGCGAGGTGGTGGGCGCCGCCACGATGCCGCCCGTCGGGCCGTAGGTGAGCGCCTTCAGCGTGATCAGCGAGCGGATCACCGCCTCCCGGTACGGGCCCCGGTACCGGCAGGTGGCCGACCACTCGGTCCAGTCGGCCAGGGTGCTCTCCAGCGCCTCGAACGGGTCGACGAGGTCGGGGCGCGGGGAGTGCGAGGGGTGCCAGGTCAGCACGAAGGCGACCCGTTCACCCGCGGCGACGGTGAACGACGAGCAGGTGGAGAACTGCTGGCCCCAGGTCTTGACCGGAGGCTCGCTGCGCAGCCAGGCCGAGTCGGGTCCGGCGACCGCCACCCGGTGCCCCTGCGAGCGGCGCATCCACGGCACGATCGAGCCGAAGTCGAAGCGCAGCCGGATCACGGAACTCATCTCGACCCTGCCGCTGATGCCCTCGATGATCCGCATGACCTCGGGCTCCTGGTCGCGCTGCGGCATGAAGTCGATGACCTTGACCGTGCCGTTACGGGTCTCCCAGAACGTCTCCAGGACGAGGGACTCACCCGCGTAGCCGCGTCGGGTACAGACGTCGGCGCCCTGCGGCGCGATCCGCCAGTGGCCGTTCTCCTCGTCGCCGAGCAGGGCCGCGAAACAGGCGCCCGAGTCGAAGCGGGGCAGGCAGAGCCAGTCGACGGAACCGTTCCTGCCGACCAGGGCGGCCGTCTGCAGATCGCCGATCAGGGCGTAGTCCTCGATGCGTGGGGTCACGTTCTGGCGTGTTCCCGGACATGGGCCCCGTTAAGCAGTCCCGCCCCACGAGCGACGCTCCGCCGCCCACCGGCGACGCCCGGGGCCGGGCCGGACCCGGGCATCAGGCCGTGGCGGGTTCCGTCCGCTCCGGTTCGGACGCCGATCGCTCCTCGGCGGCCTGGGCCGCCGCGGCCGTGGCCCGGTCGAGCTTCTCCCGGCGGGCGAGGATCACGAATCCGACCGGGACGGCGGCGGCGAACAGCCACCACTGCACGGCGTACGCCATGTGCGGGCCGATCGAACTGTCGTCGGGGGCCGCGATCAGTTCCGGGGAGCCGTCGGACGGCTCGGGCGAGATCTGCTCGATGTAGCCGCCGAGCACCGGCCGGGACAGCCGCTCGGCCTCTTGGGAGCTGTTGATCAGCATCACCTGGCGGTCGGGCAGGTCCGAGATGTCCTTGATGCCGCTGGTGCCCGTCGTCTCGTCGGCCTTGAGCCGTCCGGTGACGGTCACCTCGCCCCGCGGCGGGGGCGGGACCTCGGGGAAGGCGCGCTGGCTGGCGGCGGCGGGCACCCAGCCGCGGTTGACGAGGATCGTGCCGCCGCCCTTGAGGTCGAACGGGGTCAGCACATGGACGCCGACCCGGTCCTCGGTGGAGGTCCTGCGGCGCACGACCACCTGGTGCGCGGTGTCGTACGTGCCGGTGGCCGTCACCGTGCGCCAGTAGTCGGAACGCGGGACCGTGTGCCCCGGCGAGGTGAGCGAGGCGACCGGAACGGGGGCCGCCTCGAGGTTGCGCGAGATCAGGGAGTTCTGCGCGACCCTGTGCTCGTGCCGGTGCAGCTGCCAGAAGCCCAGCTCGACCATCGTGGGAATCAGGACGAGGACGAGGAGGGCGAGGAGCAGCCACTGCCGGGTCAACAGGAAGCGGTACACCCCACGACCGTACAACTGCGTCATGGGGCGCAACGCGCAGGGGTGGGGAAGAGGGAAGGGCCGAAGGGGCGGGAGACGAGGGGCCGGGGACGGGGGGAGGGCCGAAGGGACGAGGGCCGAGGGGCCGGGGACGAAGGGACGGACCGGTGAAGGGGAGCGGACGGCAGCCGGTGGTCAGACCTTGTCGATGATGCCCACCCTCCCCTCGGCGCGGGAGCAGTGACCGCCGCAGTACCAGTGGCCGCCGACCTCGACGCCCTGGCCGATGATCTGGACCCGGCAGTGTTCACAGATGGGTGCCATGCGGTGAATGGCGCAGGCGAAGCAGTCGAAGACGTGCACCGCGCCCTGCGCGTGCACCTCGAAGGACATGCCGTAGTCGTTTCCGCAAACCTCACAACGTGCCATGCGCCACAGGGTCGGACGCGGGGGCGGCGGTGGGCGAGCGGCGGACGGGCGAGTCGCCCCCGGTTCACTCCGATGACGGCGCGTGCGGCCGCGTCGCCGCCGGGGCCACGTCGCGCAGCAGATGGGTGAACGCGCTCTCGTCCAGGATCGGCGTGCCGAACGACTTGGCCTTCACCGTCTTCGACGTCGCCGCGTCCGGGTCGTTGGTCACCAGCAGACTCGTCAGGCGGGACACGCTGGTCGCCACGTGCAGTCCGGCCTCGACGGCGCGGTCCTCCAGCAGCTCGCGGTCTATGGAGGTGTCCCCGGAGAACGCCACCCGCATGCCCTGCATGAGCGGCTTGTCCTTCTCGTACCGGCCAGGGTTCGGATACGGGCACGCCGGGCGCTTGCGCGAGGGACGCCAGCTGTTCTGCCCGTACGAGGGCTGGTAGCCGATCCGGGGCGTGACCGGGGAGTCCGACCACTCGGTCAACGGGCGGCACTCCAGCAACGGCAGCCGTACCCCGCCGTGCGCCGCCGCGTGCAGACTCGGCCGGAACGCCTCGGCCAGCACCCGGGCGTCGTCCAGCGCGTGGTGGGCGCGCCGTTGCACGACTCCGAAGTGCGCGGCCAGCGACTCCAGTTTGTGGTTGGGCAGCGGCAGCCGCAGCTCCTTGGCGAGCGCGATGGTGCACAGCCGCTGATCGACGGGGGCGGTGACCGAGGCACGTGCGTACTCCCGGGCCAGCATCGACCAGTCGAAGGCCGCGTTGTGCGCGACGAGCACACGGCCCGCGAGCCGTTCGGACAGCTGGGCGGCGATCTCCGGGAAGAGCGGGGCGCCTTCGAGGACATCGCTGGTCAGTCCGTGGATCCAGACGGGGCCGGGATCACGCTGCGGGTTGACGAGGGTGTACCAGTGGTCCTCGACGTCGCCCCGCTCGTCCAGCCGGTAGACGGCGGCGGAGACTATCCGGTCGTCACGAGCGAGTCCGGTGGTCTCCACGTCGACGACCGCGTACCCCCGGGGGTACGCGGTCGGCCACGGTGCTGCGGTCTGGCGGTCGTCGAGCATGGTCACAGAGAATACGGGCCGCGACTGACAGTCTCCTATTCCTGCGGGTGTGCGACGGCGGGCCGGGGCGGCGCGCGACCGACGGCCGGGCGGGGTGAGACCATCCCCCGATGACGGATATCCGGACGCATGACGAACCGCACGGCAACGGGCTCGGCGCGCGGCTGAACTGGCTGCGTGCCGCGGTCCTCGGCGCCAACGACGGCGTCGTCTCCACGGCGGGACTGGTGGTCGGTGTGGCGGGCGCCACCGGCGACCGGGGCACCCTGCTCACGGCGGGTCTGGCCGGGCTGCTGGCCGGTTCCATGTCGATGGCGGTGGGCGAGTACGTGTCGGTCTCCACCCAGCGCGACTCGGAACGGGCCGCACTGGCCACGGAGAAGTGCGAACTCGTGGAGGCCCCCGAGGCGGAACTGGTCGAACTCACCGGCCTGCTGGAGGGCAAGGGGCTGAGCCACGAGGTCGCCCGCGAGGCCGCCCTCCAGCTCACCGCCCGCGACGCGCTGCGCGCCCACGCGGAGGTGGAACTCGGCATCAACCCGGACGAGCTGACGAACCCCTGGCACGCGGCGGGCGCGAGCTTCCTGGCGTTCACGGCGGGCGCGCTGCTGCCGTTGCTGGCGATCGTGCTGCCGCCCGCGCCGCTGCGCCTGCTCGTGACCGTGCTCTCGGTGCTGGCGGCGCTGGCGCTGACGGGCTGGTGGAGCGCCCGCCTGGGCGACGCGGCGCCGTGGCCCGCGGTGCTGAGGAACATGGGCGGGGGAGCGCTGGCGATGGCGGTCACCTACGCGGCGGGGCAACTGCTGGGCGCGGTGGGGGTGTAGGGACGCCATGGGCGCCCGGCGTACCGGGCACGCGCTCATGGCGGGGCGGCGCCCCATGTTCCTCCGGTACGCCTGATTTCTCCGGTACGCCGGAACGCTGCCCGATGCGTGCGTTCCGGGTTCAGGAACGCCGGACGATGCGTTCGGGCGGGAAGAGTTCGGTGCCGGTGGCACGGGCGTCGTGGGAGAGGGCGATGGTCAGCTCGTTCCGATCGCTCAGCGGGGACAGGTCGACGGGGTGGGGCAGTGCCGTCAGATCGAGGGAGGTGAGGCGGGGCAGCTCGCGCAGAGGGTCCAGCCCGTCGGGTACCTCGCACCCGGACAGGCTCAGCGCGCGCAGTCCGGTGAGCGGTGACAGCAGTCGGAGGTCGAGCGGTGACAGGCGATTCAGCATGAGCGATTGCAGGTCGGCGAGTGGTGGCGCACCGGTGAGCTGGAGCAGATGCGTGTTGTCCCAGAGGGACAGTGTGCGCAGGGCCGTCCAACACTCCAGTCCCTCCAGGCGCATGGGCCGGTTCTGGGTGCGAAGCGTCAGATTGGTGATCCGTCGGCCGACGGGAAGTTCGCCGATGCACTCGATGAGGGAGGCGTGCCCCAGGGTGAGCCTGCGCAGATCGGGCATGTCGCGCAGGGGGCCGGGGTCCAGGTCCGGATGCAGGTCGACCAGGGAGAGCCATTCCAGACCGGGGCGGGCCAGCGGACCGAGGTCCCTGATCCGCGGGCACATGCTGAGGCCCACCTCGCGCAGCCGGGGCATGGCCGCGATGTGACTCAGCTCGTCGAGGGCGTGGTTGCGGAAGACGAACAGCCGTTCCACATCGCTCCGGGAGGTGATGTCGGGAAAGCATTCGTGATCTCCCTGGACATGCACGCCTCGCGCGGTGGGGATGTGACGCAGCGCGGCCAACTGGGCCTCGGTCCGTACGTAGACATGCGGTCCGGAGTCCCAGGACCGGTCAGCCAGGATCTCGCGCGCGTAAGTCTCCGCGTCGAAGGAACTCCACGCCTCGGAGAGGGCGTCAGTCACCAAGAACCGGTCGTCCGACCGGAAGCGGCCGATGACCTCGTAGGCGGCGTCACCCTTGATCTCCGCCGCCGTCCGCACGATCTCGGCCGCCTCGCGCTCGTTCACCTCGTCCGGGCCCGGCAGCAGTCCCAGCACCAGTTCACCGACCTTCGCGAGCGCATCGGTGTCCTCCGGAGTCGTCGGCGGCAGCAGCTTCGCGGTCCGGTGCTTCACCTCCTCCCGGACGTCCGGGTCCAGCTCCGGGGCGTGCTCCAGGCTCGCCGCCGCGAGCAGCACCAGCCGGTGGCCGAGGTCGGGGTCCTGGTCCGCACGGCGCAGCAACCCGCGCAGGAGCTCGGTCCGTTCGTCCACCCGGGCGTGCCCCACGGCCATCTGCACCACGTCGTCCCAGCCGTCGTCGTGCGCGTTGCGCACCAGCACCCCGAAGTCCCGCGCCTCCACCGCGGCCTTCGCGCCCAGGTGGTCCAGGAACGTCCGGTGCACGAAGTCCACGGCGCCCGGGGCCGGTTCGCGCAGCAGGCCGCTGCGGATCAGCAGGTGCGAGAACACCTGCTCCGCCGTACCCCGCACCTGCGGCATGGCCCGCAGCCAGTCCCCGACCAGCGTCACCGCCTGCGCGCGGTCCGCCTCCACCTGGCCATTGCGGATCAGCCAGTACGCCAGCCGCTGCAACAGCGCCGTCTGCTCCTCGCGGGTCAGATCGACGCCCTCCACGCCCACGATCTCGCGCTCGGTGTCCCGCCGGACCAGCAGCATGTCCAGCGCGGCGTCGTACAACTCCTTGCGGGCGCGCGGGAGCTGCATCCGCCGGTCCCGGTTGAGGGCGCACAGCAGCGCGCACATCAGCGGGTTCGTCGCCAGCCGGCCCAGGTCCCGGCGCGCCCCGACCGCCCGGCGCAGCGCCTCCTCGTACGTGTCGAGCCTCGTCCGCTCGTCCCCTGACGGGCACTCCGTCCGTGCCGCGTCGTGCCAGTGCCCGATGAAGGCGCGGATGTCCTCCCGCTCCATCGGCTGGAGGGAGTGCACGACGAAGCCCTGCCGGTCCAGCCAGCCGTCCGGGACAGCGGAGGGCCGGGTCGTCACCACGTAGCGGGCCTGCGGATAGGCCGCGATCAGGTCCTTGAGCCAGCGCTCGGTCCGGTTGCGCAGCCGCATCGGGACCTCGTCCACCCCGTCCACCAGGACCAGCGCCCGGCCCTCGGCCAGCAGTCGGTCCGCCCAGCCCGGGGGCGCCGCGCCGTGCAGCGGGACGCCGGTCGCGCGCAGGAAGTCGTCGGGCACGGGCAGGGACTCGTACGAGGTGAAGGCGCGCAGCCGCAGGACGAAGGGCACACAGCGGTTCCAGTCCGCGAGCCCGTCGGCGAAGGTGCGGCGCGCGGCGTTCACCGCCAGCCACTGCACCAGCGTGCTCTTCCCGGACCCCGCCGGACCGCGCAGCAGCAGCCGGTTGGTGTCCGCGAGCGCCTGTTCGACCCTGACCGTCACCCGGTCCGGGGCGGGCAGCTCCCACCGCTCCGGATCGGAGGAGTCGTGGGAACTCACCGTCAGGCCGATATAGGCCGTCTCCAGCGGCCATTCGCCCGCCGAGCGCCCCAGCGTCAGGCCGAAGAGACCCATCCGGCTGTGCGTGGCGGCCACGAAGTCCGCGTACCGCTGCTCGAAGTCCAGGGCCGCCGCCTCCGGGCGCGGACCCGTCCGGGAACGGACGTCCTCCATCAGCTCCCTCGTCCGTGCGGCCGAACGGACCTGCTCCACCGCCGCCCGTGCCGCGAACGACGGCTCGGCGGTCAGCTGCTCCACGACGTGCTCGCAGCACCGGCCCAGCAGTTCCTCGTACAGGTCGGTCGCGCGCTCCCCGAGGCCCGCGGCGGGCACCGGCAGTTCGGCGCGCAGCCGTGCCGGATCCAGGTCCAGTGCGAACAGCCGGTCCGCCGTCAGCCCGTCCGCCGCCGCGAACGCGTCCCGTACCGCGTCCACGGCGGCGAGCCGCTCGTGCTCGGGGAGATCCGCGTACGACTCCGTCAGACGCTTCCCGAGCACCTTCGCCAGGCGGTCCGGCTTCGCCGGGCGGGGAAGCGGGCGCACCGGATCCGGGACCAGCCCCGCGCCGGTCCTCGGCCGCACCAACGACCTGGCGACCGCGCCGGCCACCGTCGTGGCCAGCCGGAGCACCGCAACGTCCAAACCCTGCACGACAGTTCCTCCCCCGAGGTGGTTCCGTTCACAGGGATCGTACGACGCCCGCGCCGACGGGAGCGACGGAGGATTTGGCGGAAGCCACCAAAGACTGTTGACATCGCGTCTCGCATACTTGTTGGTAACAACGTCTGGTCCTCGGCGACGTGCGGCTCTACGGTGCTCGCATGCCGTCGAACCTGCCCGATGTCGTGCTCTGGTCCATACCGGCCTTCGTCCTGCTCACCGTCCTGGAGCTGGCCCTCCACCGCTTCCATCCCGACGAGGACGCCGCGGGGTACGAGGCGAAGGACGCGGTCACCAGCGTCACCATGGGGGTGGGCAGCCTGGGCTTCGACCTGCTGTGGAAAGTGCCCATCGTCGCGATCTACACCGCGGTCTACGAGCTGACGCCGCTGCGGGTCCCCGTGCTGTGGTGGACCGTCCTGCTGATGCTGCTCGCCCAGGACTTCCTCTACTACTGGTCCCACCGGGGCCACCACGTCATCCGGATCCTGTGGGCCTGCCACGTCGTCCACCATTCCAGCCGGAAGTTCAACCTCACCACCGCGCTGCGCCAGCCCTGGACGTCGTGGAGCGTCTGGCCGTTCTACGTGCCGCTGGTGGCCTGCGGGGTCCATCCGGCCGCGCTCGCCTTCTGCTCGTCGGTGAACCTCGTCTACCAGTTCTGGGTGCACACGGAACGCGTCGGCAGGCTTCCCGGGCCGTTCGAGTACGTACTGAACACGCCGTCGCACCACCGGGTGCACCACGCCTCGCAGGGCGACTACCTGGACCGCAACTTCGGCGGCATCCTCATCCTCTGGGACCGGCTCTTCGGAACCTTCACCCCCGAGACGCAGCGGCCCGTGTTCGGCCTCACCAAGAACATCGACACCTACAACCCGCTGCGGGTCGCCACCCACGAGTACGCCGCCATCGCCCGAGACGTGCGGGCGGCGCACAGCTGGGGCGAGCGCGCCGGGCGGATCTTCCGCGGGCCGGGCTGGCAGCCGACGGCGACCGCGACGGCCTCCCGGGACCTCCTGGCCGGTGCCGCCGCGGCCCCCGGCGCGCAGGCGCCGGACGCCCCCGCGACCCTTCGCACCGAGGAGCGTGCCGGATGAGCGCCGCCATCGGAACGGACCGCCGGGAACGTCTCGCCCGCGCGCTGCTCACCGCCTTCCTGGTGGTCGCGGCCGTCGACCTCGTCGCCCTGCTCGCCGACATCCCGGTCGCCGCCCGCGTCGCCAAGCCCCTGCTGATGCCGCTGCTGGCCGCGTACGCCGTCGCCCGGCGCGGCCCCCGGCTGCTCGTCGCGGCGCTGCTGTTCGGCTGGGGCGGCGACGTGCTGCTGATGGTCGACTCCGACACCGCCTTCCTCCTCGGGATGGGCTCCTTCGCCGTCGGACACGTCTGCTACCTGTGGCTGTTCGGACGCGCCCCGAGTTCGCTGTCCGTGGCGGTCGCGTACGCCGTCGTGCTGACCGTCGCCCTCGTGCTGCTCTGGCCGGGGCTCCCCGCCGACCTGCGGATCCCGATGGTCGGCTACAGCCTGCTGCTCACGGCCATGGCCTACCGCGCCGGTGTCCTCGGCCGGTACGCGGCCGTCGGCGGGGCGCTCTTCCTGCTCTCCGACACGCTCATCGCCGTCGGGGTCGCCGACGCGCCGAGCCTGCCGGCCCACAGCTTCTGGATCATGCTCACGTACATCGCCGCGCAGTTCCTGCTCGCGGGCGGGGCGCTCTCGCCCGGTACGCGGCCGTGGGCACGCGCCTCGGCCGTCCCCCCGGCACCGGGGACCCCGCGGCCGTGACCCCGCCACCGGGGCCGCCGGGCGGCGGGTGAACGACCCGCGGACGCGTACGGCCCGTTCAGCCCGCGTCCAGTGCTGTGACCGGGAAGGTTTGCCGGGTGGCTCGCGGCGTCGGGCGCGGTGCATCGCAAGGCGCGAGCATCGTCCGCGTACTGGACGTACGCAGGTGATGCGACAACGCCGCGAGGTGCCGTGCCGGGCGTCGCGAGCCGGTGAACCTTCCCGGTCACAGCACCGGCCAGACCGGCGCGTCCGAGCCCAGCGGGCCGGGCGGGCGCGACCAGTCGGCGGGCGAACCGTCGAAGCCGACCGGCGGCAGGGCGTGACGCAGGCGGCCGAGCGGACCGTCCGTCTCCGTCAGCCACTTCTCCGGATCGTACGCATCCGCCGCTCCGTCACGGGGCGCGGGCCGGGGGCCCGTGGGCAGTTCGTCGAGCAGCCACGCGGCGGTACGGGCGAGCGAGAGGGTGACCAGCCGGGAGCCGCCCTCCTCGAGCTGCCCGGTCAACGCGCGCAGCACGGCGGCGGCCAGCAGATAGCCCGTGCCGTGGTCCAGTGCCTGGGCGGGCAGCGCGCCCGGTGGGTGCTCCGCCCCGTCCGGGGCCTCGACCGAGGCGATGCCGGTCGCCACCTGCACCAGGCTGTCGAAGCCGCGGCGTCCCGCCCACGGACCGTGCCCCCACGCCGAGAGCCTGCCGATCACCACCCCCGGCCTATGGGCGGCCAGCGACTCGGGAGTCAGCCCGAACCGCTCGACCGAACCGGGACGGTAGCCGATGACCACCACGTCCGCGCCGGCCAGCAGCTCGTCGAAGACGGCCGAGCCGTGGCGGTCGGCGAGGTCCAGGTCCACGGACCGCTTGCCGAAACCGGTGTCGCCGTGCGCGTCCGGGCTCTCCGGCAGCTTCGGGGCGTCGATCCGCAGCACGTCCGCGCCGAGCAGCGCGAGCGTACGGGTGGCGACGGGGCCCGCGATCACCCTGGTCAGGTCCAGCACGCGCAGCCCGGCCAGCGGCAGCAGGGGGTTCTCGCCGGTGAGCGGCGAGGCGCGGCGCACCGGCGCGTCGTCGAGGCGGACCCGGTCCACCAGCGGCGTGTCCCGGACCGCGGCGCCCTGGGGACCGGCGGCCCACTCGCCGGGCGTACGGGCGGCGACGGCCAGGCCGCCCGCCGCGTACACGGTCTCCTCGATCTCGTCGCCCCGGCGCCCGGCGAACGAGGCGGCGACGGCGTCCGCGGCGGCCGGATCCGGGACGTCCTCGGGCAGGCCCAGCGTGCCGAGCAACCGGGCCCGGTGGTGCGGGTAGTTGGCGTGCGTACGGACCCAGCCGTCCGCCGTGCGCCAGAACCGGGACAACGGGGCGAAGGAGGTCGGCGCGCGCCCGTCGATCCGCAGATGGCGTTCGCTGGTGAACGCCGTGGCGACCGCGCCGTCGTCGACCCGGACCCGGGGCACGGGGCGCGCGGTGCGGAGCGCGGCCAGTTCGGCGGCGGCCAGCGAACAGACCGCGACCGAGGAACGGGCCAGCTCCATGACCGGCAGCCGGGCGGGCAGCAGCCCCGCCGGGCCGCCCGTCACGATGTGCGGGAGGAGCGCGGGGTCCCCGCCCAGCGCCGCCCATGCCTGCCGCGTTCCGGACACGTGTGCGTGATTCATCTCCGCACTATGGCACCGAGTGCCACCGGCCGGAAAGGGAGGGCGGCGGCCGGTGCCGGCCGCCGCCCCGGGATCCTCGCTGTCGCTACCAGCGGACCGCGTTCAGCGCGTTGACGACTCCGGCCCCGTAGAAGCCGTTGTCCTTCTTGCCGCCCTCGCACACGGCGTCGATCTCGCCGTCGCCGTCGATGTCGTACGGCGCGCCGCACGCGGTGGCGTCGGCCTCGACCGCCAGGAGCGCCTTCACCGCGGCCGCCGAGGCGTACGGGTGCTTGGACTTGATCAGCGCCGCGACGCCCGCGACGTGCGGGGACGCCATTGACGTACCGGCCTTGTAGCCGTACCTGCCGCCCGGCAGCGTGGACAGGATCAGACCGCTCGTGGCGGGCGCCTCGGGCTTCTGGTAGATCGTCGAGTCACCGCCCGGGGCGGCGACGTCGATCATGCCCTTGCCGTAGTTCGAGTACGAGGACTTCAGCCCCTTGGCACCGGTCGCCGAGACCGTCACGACACCGGGCAGCATCGCCGGGATGTCGAGGCACTGGCGCGGGTCGATCGTCCGGTCGACCGCCGTGGTGTCGTTCGGGCTGGTCGTGTCCTTGATCGTGGGGGCGGCCAGGTCGAAGGCGCTGTTGCCGGCCGAGGCCACGTTGACCGTGCCCCTGCGCTCCGCGTAACGGGTGGCGCGGGCGACGGCCTCGACCAGCGCACCCTGGTCGAGGTCGTCCTTGCAGTTGAACATCCACGGGTCGGTGTAATAGCTGTTGTTGGTGACGTCGATCCCGTTCTCGGCGGCCCAGACGAAGCCGCAGACGATCGACTCGGTGTAGAAGAAGCCGTCCGGGTTCGCCACCTTGATGCCGGCGACCTTCACGCCCGGCGCGACGCCCGTGACCCCGACGCCGTTCTTCGCGGCGGCGACGGTGCCCGCCACGTGCGTGCCGTGGTCGCTCTCCCCGGTCTTCGGACGCCAGGCGCCGTCCGACGTGTCCGGCGCCCCGGACACGCAGCTGGCCGAGGCCCCGCGGTCGAAGTTCGGCGCCAGGTCGGGGTGGGTGTCGTCGACGCCCGTGTCGATGACACCGACCGTGACCTTGCTGCTGCCCAGCGATATGCGGTGCGCCTGGTCCGCCTTGATGGCGGGCAGGTCCCACTGCAGCGGCTCCATCGGGTCCTGCCCGGCGGTCGCCTCCGCCGCCGCGGCCTCGGCCTGCGCGGCGGTGAGCGGCTGCTCGGCCCCGGTGTCCGTGGTGGCCTGCGGAACGATGGGGTTGGTACGGGTGGCTCCCGCCGAGTCGACGCCCTTGGCACGGCGGATCGTCTTGGCGAAGTCCGGGTTCTGCGAGTGGACGACGATCACGCCTATCTGCTCGTAGGCGGTCACCACCGTGCCACCGGCCGCGGCTATCGCCTTCTTCACCTGCTTGACGGTGCCGTGATGGGCCCGAGTGTTGACCACGTACGAGAGCTTCGGGCCGTCCGTCGACACCGTCGCCGAGGGCTGCGCGTCCGCCGGAGCGGCGGAGGCGGCCCCCGTCGGCAGGAAGCCGAGCGAAGCCGTGAGTGCCAGTCCGACGGAGATCGTCAGGGTGCGCGTCCGTCTGGAACCCAGCTGAGCCATGGGGTCTCCACATCATCAGTGCCGGGCGACCGGACACCGGCCGTACCCGGTCGCGTACATGACCAGTGAAGTTATCGCTGATCATCCCCGTTCATCAATGAGTAAGGCCGACCGATTTGACTGGACGGCCGCGCACGGACGCGTCCGGGGAGTGCGAACCGGCGGTGAACCACCGTCACACGCCGTCCGTGTCGTAGGCAGGGGCACCCGCCGTCACCCCGGGAGAGCGCACCACGCGCCCCCGGCCGGCCGCGGCTCCCCGGCGAAAACCCACCGTTCCCGTTCACCGCACCCGCGTCGCGAGGAGATTCCGTGACTACCGATGCAGCACCACCGCCCGAGAGCGTTACGGACACCCGCCCCGCCGAACCGACGACCGCGGCGTTCGTCGCGACCCAGGAGAGCGCGGAGTTCGGTGAACTGCGCCGCACCCACCGCTCGTTCGCCTTCCCGCTGACCGTGGCCTTCGTCCTCTGGTACCTCCTGTACGTCCTGCTGTCCAACTACGCGGGCGACTTCATGGGCACCAAGGTGTACGGCAACATCAACGTGGCCTTCGTGTTCGGCCTCGCCCAGTTCGTCAGCACCTTCCTCATCGCCTGGCTCTACTCGCGCCACGCCGCCGCGAAGCTCGACCCGAAGGCCGAGGCCATCAAGTCCCGTCTGGAGGCCGACGCATGAGCGCCGCACACCCCTCGCCCGCCGTCCTCGACCTGGCCGCCGCCTCCTCGACCGCCGAGCACCGGCCACTGATCATCACGCTGTTCGCGGTGTTCGTCGCCGCAACCCTCGGCATCACCGTCTGGGCCGGCCGACAGACCAGGAGCGCCTCCGACTTCTACGCAGGAGGCAGGCAGTTCACCGCCTTCCAGAACGGGCTCGCGGTCTCCGGCGACTACATGTCGGCGGCCTCGTTCCTCGGCATCGCCGGAGCCATCGCCCTCTTCGGCTACGACGGCTTCCTCTACTCCATCGGCTTCCTCGTCGCCTGGCTCGTGGCGCTGCTGCTGGTCGCCGAGCCGCTGCGCAACTCCGGCCGCTACACGATGGGCGACGTCCTCGCCTACCGGATGCGGCAGCGCCCGGTCCGCACCGCGGCCGGCGTCTCCACCATCGTCGTCTCGATCTTCTACCTGCTGGCCCAGATGGCGGGCGCGGGCGTCCTGGTCGCCCTGCTGCTCGGCATCACCAGCGACGCGGGCAAGATCCTCATCGTCGCGCTGGTCGGCGTGCTGATGATCGTGTACGTCACCATCGGCGGCATGAAGGGCACCACCTGGGTCCAGATGGTCAAGGCAGTGCTGCTCATCGCCGGTGCCCTGCTGATGACGTTCCTGGTGCTGCTGAAGTTCGACTTCAACGTCTCCGACCTGCTGGGCAAGGCCGCGGCGAAGAGCGGCCACGGAGCCGCGTTCCTGGAACCCGGCCTCAAGTACGGCGCCACCGGCACCTCGAAGCTCGACTTCCTCTCCCTCGGCATCGCGCTGGTCCTCGGCACCGCCGGTCTGCCGCACATCCTGATCCGCTTCTACACGGTGCCGACCGCCAAGGCCGCCCGTAAGTCGGTCAACTGGGCCATCGGCATCATCGGCGCCTTCTACCTGATGACGATCGCGCTCGGCTTCGGTGCCGCGGCGCTGATCGGCCCGGCCGAGATCAAGGCGAAGAACCCGGCCGGCAACGCCGCCGCCCCCCAACTCGCCGAATACCTCGGAGGCGTGGGCTCCACCGGCGGCGCCGTGCTGCTGGCGGTCATCTCGGCCGTCGCCTTCGCCACCATCCTCGCCGTGGTCGCGGGCCTCACCCTCGCCTCCTCGTCCTCCTTCGCGCACGACATCTACGCCAACGTCATCCGCAAGGGGAAGGCCACCGAGAAGGAGGAGATGCGGGCCGCCCGCTGGGCCACCGTCCTCATCGGCGCGGTCGCGATCGTCCTGGGCGTCTTCGCCCGTGACCTGAACGTCGCCGGGCTGGTCGCGCTCGCCTTCGCCGTCGCCGCCTCGGCGAACCTGCCGACCATCCTCTACAGCCTCTTCTGGAAGCGGTTCACCACCCGGGGCGCGCTCTGGTCGATCTACGGCGGCCTGGCCGCCTCGGTGATCCTGGTGCTGTTCTCACCGGTCGTCTCCGGCAACGAGAAGACGTCCATGTTCAAGGGGGTCGACTTCGCCTGGTTCCCGCTGGAGAACCCGGGGCTGATCTCCATCCCGCTGGGCTTCCTGCTCGGCTGGATCGGCTCCCTCCTCTCCAAGGAGGAACCCGACAGGGGCAAGTACGCCGAACTGGAGGTGAAGTCCCTCACCGGCGTCGGAGCCCACTGAGCCGGGCGGGACACCCATCCCGTCGCCGTCGCACCGTCGTGGCCGTGTCGCAGGTTCTGCGACACGGCCACGACGCTCCCGGAGTCGCAGGAGTGCCGTGCGCACCCCTCCGATGCCACAGGTCTCGCGTAGTCTCGGAAGAGTCGGCCGCAAGGGCCGGGCCGGACGTCGCGCCGACGGGCTCCGCCCGACGCCCGGCCGGAGCGGTGCCCGGGAAGCCCGGCCGATACCGCGACAGTCCGGAAACCGAAACCGGAGAACGACGGGGGGCCCACATGCTCATCGACACCTACGGCCGGGTCGCCACCGACCTGCGCGTGTCGCTGACCGACCGGTGCAATCTGCGCTGCACCTACTGCATGCCCGAAGAGGGCCTGCAGTGGCTGGCCAAGCCCGATCTGCTCAGCGACGACGAGATCGTCCGGCTCGTCCGCATCGCCGTCACCCGCCTCGGCGTCACGGAAGTCCGCTTCACCGGCGGCGAGCCGCTGCTGCGCCCCGGGCTCGTCTCCGTCGTCGAACGCTGCGCGGCCCTCGCCCCACGCCCCGGGCTCTCGCTCACCACCAACGGCATCGGGCTGGGACGCACCGCGGGCGCGCTCAAGGAAGCCGGGCTGGACCGGGTCAACGTCTCGCTGGACACCCTGCGCCCCGACGTCTTCAAGGCACTCACCCGCCGCGACCGCCACCACGATGTACTGACCGGCCTCGAAGCCGCCCGTGACGCCGGACTCACGCCGGTCAAGGTCAACACCGTCCTGATGCCGGGACTCAACGACGACGAGGCACCCGAGCTGCTCGCCTGGGCCGTCGAGCACGGATACGAGCTCCGTTTCATCGAGCAGATGCCGCTCGACGCCCAGCACGGCTGGAAGCGCGAAGGCATGATCACGGCCGGTGACATACTCCGGTCGCTGCGCACCCGCTTCACCCTCACCGAGGAGGACGGGAGCGCGCGCGGATCCGCGCCGGCCGAACGCTGGCTCGTCGACGGCGGACCCCACCGCGTCGGTGTCATCGCCTCCGTCACCCGGCCCTTCTGCCGGGCCTGCGACCGGACCAGGCTCACCGCCGACGGGCAGGTGCGCACCTGCCTCTTCGCCCGTGAGGAGACCGATCTGCGCGGCGCGCTGCGCTCGGACGCGCCGGACGAGGAGATCGCCCGGATCTGGACGCGGGCGATGTGGGGGAAGAAGGCCGGCTCCGGGCTGGACGACCCGTCCTTTCTTCAACCGGACCGGCCGATGTCGGCGATCGGCGGCTGACGGCGGCCCTCAGCGACCGGCGGCCCCGGACTCCCAATCGGCCAGCGTCACGACGTCCTTGAGGAATCCGCGGAGGCCCAGGAACGAGGAGAGGTGCTCGCGGTGCTCCTCGCAGGCCAGCCACGTCTTGCGGCGCTCCGGGGTGTGCAGCTTCGGGTTGTTCCAGGCCAGCACCCACACGGCGGCGGCCCGGCAGCCCTTGGCGGAACAGATGGGTGCGGCGTTCTCGGCCGCGGTATCGGGGGAGTTCACGTGATCAACCCTAGTGGGGCCGGGACAGATGGTCCGGGGCCCGGTGTCCGACCGGCACCCGCCCGTCGCGCGCCCCCGCGCATCCCGCCGCCGTGCGTCCCGCCATGACGAACAAACGTGCATCCCGCCACGACGCACAAAAACGACGCCGAGCAGCCACGGGGGGAGCTGCCCGGCGTCGGTCCGTCGCTCCGACGGGGGATGCGGAGCGCGTACGAAGTATGTCACGCAGACCGGGGTGCGGTGCACCGTAACTCCAGGATTGATCTGACGTCTTCGCGAATCCCGGGTTCGACGCGGACTTCCCGGGGACCGAAACCGGTCTCCAGGGCGTTACTACGGTTTCTCGTGGTTCACACGGGGTCTCCGCCACGCTTTTCGTCGTCGACGGGGCCCGACGGTGTCGTACCGGACACGGACGGGGCGTCGAGCGCCGGGCGTACCGGAGCGGGGATGAACGTCGGGGGGAGCGCGGGAGTGGTTTCCCGGCCCGCGTTGGCGATGACCACCGCCACGTACGGGAGCAGAGCTCCGAGGACCAGGGCCACGATCGCCACGTACCGCTCGACGTTCCACAACGACGCGGCCAGGATCACCGAGACCGTCCGCACGGACATCGAGATCACATAGCGCCGCTGCCTGCCGCGCACATCGTCCGCGAGCCCCTGCCTGGCTCCCGTGATCCGGAAGACCTCGACGGCGTTCTGCTTGCGCATCACGTCTCCACCACCCTTCCCCCAGCGCCCGGCGACCCGGGGGACACCTCGTTCCCGAGCCGGACATGTCCCGGTCCGGACCGCATCCACGGTACGCCCGGCGTCCGGAGGCTTCGAGGCCGGGGCGCGTCCCGTCCGCGCGATCGCGCATACGGACGCGTCCGGCATGCGACGCGGGGCAGCCGCCCCGACACTGGGCCGCAGATGCGACAGCGCGTCGCATGAGGAGGCGACATGGGCTGGCTGTGGGCAATCATCGTGGGACTCGTGCTCGGCCTGATCGCGAAAGCGATCCTGCCCGGCAAACAGAACATCCCCCTCTGGCTGACGGCGCTCCTGGGTCTCATCGGCAGCATCCTGGGCAATGCCGTCGCCACCGGGATCGGAGTCCACGACACCAAGGGCATCGACTGGATCCGCCATCTGCTCCAGCTGATCGGCGCGGTGATCGTCGTCGGTATCGGCAGCGGTCTGTGGGCCAGGATCCGTGGCTCCGGGAGCAGAGGCGCGGGCCGCGCCCAAACGAGCCGCGACCACCAGGTCTGATCCCGGACCACGACGCGCCGCGGCCGGACACGCGTCCCCACGTGCCCGGCCGCGGGCCGGCATTCAAGAACCCCGGCGGTCCGAGGCCCATGGCCGTCCGGGGCCGGTCGTCCGGGCGAGCCCGGATGTCCACCGACCCCCGGACGGCGCGAGATCAGCCGGTGACCTCGACGGCGGCGAGGTTCTTCTTGCCCCGGCGCAGCACCAGCCACCGCCCGTGCAGCAGCAGCTCACGGTCCGGTGCGCTCTCGCCGTCCGTGACCTTGACGTTGTTCACGTACGCTCCGCCCTCCTTCACCGTGCGGCGGGCACCGGACTTGCTCGGTGCCAGGCCGACCTCCACCAGGAGGTCCACCAGCGGGCCGAGCTCGGCGACCCGCGCGTGCGGGACCTCGGACAGGGCGGCGCCCAGCGTTGCCTCGTCCAACTCGCCCAGGTCGCCCTGGCCGAAGAGGGCCTTCGACGCGGCGACGACCGCGGCGCACTGGTCGGCACCGTGCACCAGCGTCGTCAGCTCCTCGGCCAGCGCGCGCTGCGCCGTCCGGGCCTGCGGACGCTCCTCGGTGACCTTCTCCAGTTCCTCCAGCTCCGCAGGGGTGCGGAAGCTGAGGACGCGCATGTACCGGGAGACGTCCCGGTCGTCCACGTTCAGCCAGAACTGGTAGAACGCGTACGGCGTCGTCAGCGTCGGGTCGAGCCAGACGGCCCCGCCCTCGGTCTTGCCGAACTTGGTCCCGTCCGCCTTCGTCATCAGCGGGGTCGCCAGCGCGTGCACCTCGGCGCCCGGCTCCAGCCGGTGGATCAGGTCGAGACCCGCGGTGAGGTTGCCCCACTGGTCGCTGCCGCCCTGCTGGAGGGTGCAGCCGTAGCGCCGGTACAGCTCCAGGAAGTCCATGCTCTGGAGCAGCTGGTAGCTGAACTCGGTGTAGCTGATGCCCTCGTCGGACTCCAGGCGCCGGGCGATGGCGTCCTTGGTCAGCATCTTGTTGACGCGGAAGTGCTTGCCGATGTCCCGCAGGAACTCGATCGCGGACATGCCCGCGGTCCAGTCCAGGTTGTTCACCATGACCGCCGCGTTCTCGCCCTCGAAGGACAGGAACGGCTCGATCTGCCTCCGCAGCCGCGACACCCACTCGGCGACCGTCGCCGGGTCGTTCAGCGTGCGCTCGGCGGTCGGCCGCGGGTCACCGATCTGACCGGTGGCCCCGCCCACCAGGGCGAGCGGCCGGAGCCCCGCCTGCTGGAGCCGGCGCATGGTGAGCACCTGCACCAGGTGGCCGACGTGCAGACTCGCCGCGGTGGGGTCGTAGCCGCAATAGAACGTGACGGGGCCGTCCGCGAGAGCCTTGCGCAGTGCGTCCTCATCGGTGGACTGGGCGAACAGCCCACGCCACTTCAGCTCGTCGACGATGTCCGTCACGGTACTTTCTCTCCTCGCATGTGCATCGGATGTGCGTCCGGACGCGTCGGGCGCGCCGGACGGCACCAGCCAGTCTAAGGGCCGTCCCGCAGTCCCCGGCGGGCGCGCGACGACAGCGGCGGCACCTCGCCGCGTTGTCGGAGCGCCCGCACACGTCCCGTATGCGGGCGCTCCTCCGCCCTGCGACGCACCGCGTCCGACGCCGCGCGCCGATCCGCCACCTATTGCCGGACAGCCCTCGGGCGGGTCAGACGCCGGGGCTCACGGAGCTCATGTTGAAGTCCGGGATGCGCAGCGCGGGCATGGCGGCCCGGGTGAACCAGTCGCTCCACTCGCGCGGCAGCGTCTTCTCGGTACGGCCCGCCTCCGCGGCCCGCGACAGCAGGTCCACCGGCGACTCGTTGAACCGGAAGTTGTTCACCTCGCCGACGACCTCCCCGTCCTCGACGAGATACACCCCGTCGCGGGTCAGCCCGGTCAGCAGCAGCGTCGCCGGATCCACCTCCCGGATGTACCACAGGCAGGTCAGCAGCAGGGCGCGGCCGGTGGTCGCGGCCACCATCTCCTCCAGGGACCGCTCCCCGCCACCGTCGAGCAGCAGGTTGTCGATCGCCGGCGCGACCGGCAGGCCGGTCAGCCCCGCCGTGTGCCGGGTGGTCGTCAGATGCTCCAGCCGGCCGTCCCGGATCCAGTCCGTCGACGCCAGCGGCAGACCGTTGTCGAAGACGGAGGCGCTGTCCCCGGACGCGTGGGCGATCACGAACGGCGCGGACTCCAGCCCCGGCGCGTGCGGGTCGCTGCGCAGCGACAGCGGCAGCTCGGTCAGCTTCTCGCCGAGCCGGGTCCCGCCGCCGGGCAGGGAGAACACCGTGCGGCCCTCCGCGGCGTCCCGTGCCGACGACGACCACAGCTGGTAGACCAGCAGGTCGGCCACGGCGGACGGCGGCAGCAGCGTCTCGTACCGTCCGGCGGGCAGGTCGACGCGTCGTTCGGCCCAGCGCAGCCGCCCGGCCAGTTCCGTGTCGAGTTCGAGGGGGTCGACGTCCCGGAAGTCGCGGGTGGAGCGGCCCGCCCAGGCCGACCGGGTGCGGTCGGGGGACTTGGCGTTCAGCTCCAGCGTCCCGTTCGGCTGGTCGTGGCGCAGGCGCAGCCCCGTCGACGTGCCGAGGTAGGTGGAGGTCATCTGGTGGTGGGCGAAGCCGTACAGCTCGCGGCCGCCCGACCGGGCACGGGCGAACGCGTCGCCGAGCGCCGGGGCGAACGCCGCGAAGACGTCCGGACCCGTCTCGGCCGGCGCGTCGGTGAAACCGGGGGACGGCGGCACCCCCTCGACCAGCGGCTGGGCGTCCTCCGCCGGACCGGCTCCGCGCGCGGCGGCCTCGGCCGCCCGCACCAGCGGCTCCAGGTCGTCGGCGGTGACGGCGGACCGCGACACCACACCGGACGCGGTGCCCTGCGCGCCGTCGACGGTCGCGACGACGGTGAGGCTCCGCCCCCGCGTCACCCCGTTCGTCGTCAGCGCGTTCCCGGCCCAGCGCAGATTCGCGGACGACTCCTCGTCCGCGATGACGACACACCCGTCGGCCGTGGACAGGTCGAGTGCCCGCTCGACGATCTCGTGCGGCTTGGTCACGCGGCTCATCGCCCGGCCTCCTGCGTCGTGTTGAGACTGTGCCCGCCCGGGGGACGCCCCCCGGACCCCCGGCCGGTTCCGTGGTGACCGCTCATCGCCCGGCCTCCTGCGTCGTGTTGAGGATGTTCACGCCCCGGAAGAGGGCGGAGGGGCACCCGTGCGAGACGGCCGCGACCTGGCCCGGCTGGGCCTTGCCACAGTTGAACGCGCCGCCCAGGACGTACGTCTGCGGACCGCCGACCTTCTCCATCGAGCCCCAGAAGTCCGTCGTCGTCGCCTGGTACGCGACGTCGCGCAGCTGGCCGGCCAGTCGGCCGTTCTCGATGCGGAAGAACCGCTGCCCGGTGAACTGGAAGTTGTAGCGCTGCATGTCGATCGACCACGACCGGTCGCCGACCACGTAGATCCCGCGCTCCACCCCGCCGATCAGGTCCTCCGTGGACAGCCCGCCCGGATCCGGCCGCAACGACACGTTCGCCATGCGCTGCACGGGGACGTGGCCGGGCGAGTCCGCGTACGCGCAGCCGTTGGAGCGGCCCAGCCCCGTCAGCTTCGCCATCCGCCGGTCCAGCTGGTACCCGACGAGTGTGCCGTCCTTGATCAGGTCCCAGGACTGCGCCTCGACGCCCTCGTCGTCGTACCCGATGGTCGCCAGCCCGTGCTCGGCGGTCCGGTCACCGGTCACGTTCATCACGGGGGAGCCGTACGCCAGACTCCCCAGCTGTTCGAAGGTGGCGAACGAGGTGCCCGCGTACGCCGCCTCGTAGCCCAGGGCCCGGTCCAGTTCGGTGGCGTGGCCGATCGACTCGTGGATGGTCAGCCACAGATTCGACGGGTCGACGACCAGGTCGTACGTCCCCGCCTCGACGCTCGGCGCCCGCATCTTCTCCGCCAGCAGGCCGGGGATCCGCTCCAGCTCGTCGTCCCAGTCCCAGCCGGTCCCGGTCAGGTACTCCCAGCCGCGGCCCACCGGCGGCGCGATCGTCCGCATCGAGTCGAACTCACCGGTGGTCCCGTCCACGGCGACCGCGGTCAACTCGGGGTGCAGCCGCACCCGCTGCTGCGTGGTGACGGTGCCCGCCGTGTCCGCGTAGAACTTGTTCTCGTGAACGGTCGTCAGCGAGGCGTCCACGTGCGTGACGCCCTCCGCCCGCAGCAGCCGCCCGCTCCACTCGGCGAGCAGTCCCGGCTTCTCCTCGTCCGGTACGGAGAACGGGTCGATCTCGTACGACGAGACCCACGTCCGCTCGCCGTGCACCGGCTCGTCGGCCAGCTCCACCCTCTCGTCGGACCCGGCCGCGGCGATCACCTTCGCCGACAGTTTCGCCATGGCGACGGCCTGCGAGGCGACCTTCGCCGCGGCGTCCATCGTGAGATCCACGCCCGAGGCGAACCCCCACGCCCCGCCGTGCACCACCCGTACCGCGTACCCGAGGTCGGTGGTGTCCGAGCTCCCGGCGGGCCGGGCGTCCCGCAGCCGCCAGGACGCGCTGCGCACCCGCTCGAAACGGAAGTCCGCGTGCACGGCCCCGAGCGCCCGGGCCCGGGCGAGCGCCGCGTCGGCCAGCGAGCGCAGGGGCAGGGCCAGGAACGACTGATCTACTTCGTGGGCCACGAAGGGCTCCCCTCCTCGGATGGGATCTGTCCTCTGACGGGTCCTGGCAGTGAATCATGCAGCGGGCCGCCGCCGGACGGCCACGGGGCGCGTGTGGTGTCGCGGCACCGTACGCGGTCCCGGACTCCCTGGCCACGTACGACAAACGGGCACCGGTGACCGCCGGGGGAGAGGGCCTGCCCGCGCGTGCCCCGGGATCGACGGAACGAGGCCGCCGGGCCCGAGGGAACTGTAGGAACTCCACAGTGCCCGGGGGAAGGCGCTGTCAGGGGCCGATTCCTCGCGGAGCGGGTGGTACCGATAGGTTTCCGAGGTACCAGACCGCTATCGAAAGGGTGATCCGTTGAGCCGCTCGGTTCTCGTCACCGGAGGAAACCGGGGCATCGGCCTCGCCATCGCCCGCGCTTTCGCCGCCAACGGCGACAAGGTCGCGATCACCTTCCGCTCCGGCGAGCCCCCCCAGGAACTCACCGAGGCGGGTTGCCTCGCGGTCCGTTGCGACATCACGGACGCCGAACAGGTGGAGCAGGCCTACAAGGAGATCGAGGACAAGCACGGCCCCGTCGAGGTACTGGTCGCCAACGCCGGTATCACCAAGGACCAGTTGCTGATGCGGATGTCCGAGGACGACTTCACGTCCGTGCTCGACACCAACCTCACCGGCACGTTCCGGGTCGTCAAGCGCGCCAACCGCGGCATGCTGCGGGCCAAGAAGGGCCGCGTCGTCCTGATCTCCTCCGTCGTCGGGCTGCTCGGCTCGGCGGGGCAGGCGAACTACGCCGCCTCCAAGGCGGGTCTGGTCGGCTTCGCCCGGTCGCTGGCCCGTGAACTCGGCTCGCGGAACATCACCTTCAACGTCGTCGCACCCGGTTTCGTCGACACCGACATGACCCAGGTGCTCAGCGAGGAGCAGCGCAAGGGCATCGTGTCCCAGGTGCCGCTCGGCCGCTACGCGCAGCCCGAGGAGATTGCCGCCGCGGTGCGCTTCCTCGCCTCCGACGACGCTTCGTACATCACTGGAGCCGTCATCCCCGTTGACGGCGGATTGGGCATGGGTCACTGATCACCATGAGCGGAATTCTCGACGGCAAGCGCATCCTCGTCACCGGCGTGCTGATGGAGTCCTCCATCGCGTTCCACGCCGCCAAGGTGGCCCAGGAACAGGGCGCCGAAGTCATCCTGACCGCCTTCCCCCGGCCCACGCTGACCGAGCGCATCGCCAAGAAGCTGCCGAAGCCGGCCAAGGTCATCGAGCTGGACGTGACCAACACCGAGCACCTGGACCGGCTCGCGGACCTGGTCCGTGACGAGCTCGGTTCGCTCGACGGCGTCGTCCACTCCATCGGCTTCGCGCCGCAGGACGCGCTCGGCGGCAACTTCCTGAACACTCCGTTCGAGTCCGTCGCCACCGCGATGCACGTCTCGGCGTTCTCGCTGAAGTCGCTCGCCATGGCCTGCAAGCCGCTGATGAACGAGGGCGGCTCGATCGTCGGCCTCACCTTCGACGCGCAGTTCGCCTGGCCGCAGTACGACTGGATGGGCCCGGCCAAGGCCGCGCTGGAGGCCACCTCCCGCTACCTCGCCCGCGACCTGGGCAAGGACGACATCCGCTGCAACCTGGTCTCGGCCGGACCGCTCGGCTCCATGGCCGCGAAGTCCATCCCGGGCTTCTCCGACCTCGCCAAGGTGTGGGACACCCGCTCCCCGCTGACCTGGGACATGGCGGACCCGGAGCCGGCCGGCCGCGGCATCGTCGCCCTGCTCTCGGACTTCTTCCCGAAGACGACGGGCGAGATCATCCACGTCGACGGCGGCGTGCACATGATGGGCGCCTGACCCCGTACGGGCCCTGAGACGCGACGGCCGCGTACCACCTGCGAACAGGCGGTACGCGGCCGTCGTGCGCGCCGGGCCGGGCCCGGTCCGCTCGCGCCGGGTCCCGGTCCGCTCAGGTCGAGAAGACGGTCGGTCCACCGCAGAATGTGGAGGAATTGGACTTTCGGACGGCGTGGAGGGCGTCGGCCCGCACGGATGCAGCGGGTTCGCCCGGTTCCGTCAGACCCGGTCCACCAGGCAGCTCAGCGCGTGGCTCGCGGCCTCGGCCGCCGCGGTCTCGGCGTCCCCCGCCCGGATCGCCTCGACCAGACGGCCGTGGTCCATGTGGTTCTCCGGCCGCAGCTCCCGGCCGACATTGCTCCTGAGACGGTCCCGCAGCAGGCTGCCCAGATCGGCGTACAGGCCGGTCAGCACGTCGTTGTGCGAGGCCGCGACGACGGCCAGATGCAGCGTCGCGTCCGCCTCGACGAACGCCTCGGCGTCGCCGTCGGCCCAGGTCTCCTCGCGGCGCTCCATGAGCGTGTCCAGCTGCTTCAGGTCCCGCTCGGTGCGCCGGGCGGCGGCCAGCCGGGCCGCGGACGACTCCAGGGTGGAACGCAGCTCGGCGATGTGCCGCGGATCGGCGTTGGCGAAACGGCGGTGCATCACCCCGGCCAGTTCACTGGTGGCGACCACATAGGTGCCCGAGCCCTGCCGGATGTCGAGCAGGCCGTTGTGCGCGAGCGCGCGCACGGCCTCGCGGACCGTGTTGCGCGCCACCCCCAGTTGCTCCACCAGTTCGGGCTCGGTGGGAATGCGCGAGCCCACGGGCCACTCGCCCGAGGTGATCTGGTTCCTCAGCTGGGCAATCACCTGGTCGGCGAGTGCCGAACGCCGGGGGGACGTCAGCGCCATGGTGCTCCTTGCTCGGGTCGCTCGGTCGATCGGGGGTTCGTGCGGGGCGTACGGGACACATGTCGTGCGCGGGGCACCCCGGATGTTCCCGGCCGTTCCCCGCTGTTCTCAGAGCATTGGACAAGTAATCATCCCATGATTCTATGATGAGCTCATGCCCGACGAGCCCCAGCCGCAGAACCGAACCCGGACCCTGAGCCCCACCGCCCCGGACGTCCGGGCCGGAACCCCGACCCCCCGCACCTCGCGGACCGCACCGGCCGCCAACCGGCTGCTCCCGCTGGTCGCTGTCGGGCTCGTCCTCACCGCGCTCAACCTCCGCCCCGCCATCACCAGCCTCGGCGCCCTCCTCGAAGAGGTGCGGGACGGACTGCACATGAGCGGCAGCGTCGCCGGTGTCCTCACCTCGGTGCCGCCGCTCTGCTTCGCGGTCTTCGGCATCACGGCCCCGCGCCTGGCCCGTCGCTTCGGGCCTGCCGCCGTCGTCTGCGCCGGCATGGTCGCCATCACCGCCGGTCTGGTGATCCGGCCCCTGGTCGGCGGCACGGCCGGCTTCCTCGCCGCCAGCGCGCTCGCCCTCATGGGCATAGCCGTCAGCAACGTCCTGATGCCGGTGATCGTCAAGCGCTGGTTCCCGGACCGCGTCGGCTCCATGACCGGGCTCTACTCGATGGCGCTGGCCCTCGGCACCTCGCTGGCCGCCGCGGTGACCGTGCCCATGACCAGCGCGCTGGGCGGAAACTGGCGGACGGGCCTCGGCGTCTGGGCCGTTCTGGCCGCCGTCGCGGTCCTGCCCTGGATCCCGCTGCTGAGGGACCGCGGCGGCGCCGCGGGACGGTCCGGGGCCCAGCACCGGGACACCCCGGAACTCAGGATCACCCGCAGCCGCACCGCCTGGGCCCTCGCCTGCTTCTTCGGCCTCCAGGCCACGGCCGCGTACATCACCATGGGATGGATGCCGCAGATCTTCCGCGACGCGGGGGTCTCGGCCGGCACCGCCGGAGTGCTGCTCGCCCTCACCATGGCGCTCGGCGTGCCGCTGGCCTTCGTCATCCCCAAGGTCGCCTCCCGGATGAGGAACCAGGGCCCCATCGTCCTCTTCCTCGGCAGCTGCGGCCTCGCCGGATACGCGGGCCTCCACCTCGCACCGGCCGGCGGGGCCTGGGCCTGGGCGCTGCTCCTCGGCATCTCGAACTGCGCCTTCCCACTCGCCCTGACCATGATCGGGATGCGCTCGCGCAGCGGGGCCGGAGTGGTTCGTCTCTCCGCGTTTGCGCAGTCCGTCGGCTATCTCATCTCGATCCCCGGCCCGTTGCTCATCGGCGTCCTGTACCAGCACAGCGGCGGCTGGGGACTGCCGCTCGCGCTGATGGCGGGCCTGATGGTGCCGCAGATGGCGGCCGGGTTCCTGGCCGGGCGGGACCGGACGATAGAGGACGAGTGCTGAGGTGCAAGACTGACCCCATGTCTCCTGTGCTCGACCCCAATCCCCAGAACGGTCAGAAGAAGCTCCTCCTCGTGCTCGGGGCGATGCTTCTCGTCACGGTGATCATCGGGGTGGTCGCCTCGATCGCGTCCCCCTGACCGGTCCGGGGCCGCTCACCCGTGCCGGTCGGACTCGTACCGCTCGGCCCGGGCCCGCACCGGCGTCTGTCCCGAGCGGCCCGATTCCCCGGCCGAACAGGCGGATGGTGGGGCCTGCCCCACCATCCCCTAGGGGGCTGGGCTCAGGGTGAAGTGGGTGGACCGCCGGATGGGACCGGTGCCCCGGCGTCCGTAGGTTCGTGGTTGTCGGAACCAGCGATCCACGGAGGCGGACATGTCGGCTCCCGCACCTACCCGGCCCACGGCCGCGCCCACGGGCGGACTCGACGTGCGGCTGCCGTGGTGGGCCGTCGCGCTGCCCACGGTCGCGTTCGCCGCGCTCCTGCTGATGATCATGGGATCCGGTGACGCCCACGCGGCGTCGGCCGACCCCGCGGTCGGTCGGCTGCTCGCGCGAGCCCTCGCCCTGTTCACCGGCTGACGTCGCCCGGGGTCTGCGCGGGAGCCCGTCAACCCCCTGCGCCGGGCGGCACGTTTCATGCGAAGCTGAGGTGTATGAGCGTCGATACACCTCGCAGGATCGTCCTTCTCAGGCACGCGAAGGCGGAATGGTCGCAGGACTCCGACCACGAGCGGCCGCTCGCGGAACGCGGCCGCAGGGATGCCCCCGTCGCGGGCCGCAAACTCGTCGACTCCGGGATCAACCTCGATCTGGCCCTCTGCTCCACCGCCGCCAGGACGCGCGAGACGTGGAAGCTCGCGGTGCACGAGATGCCGCGACGCCCGCGGACCGTGTACGAGGAGCGGCTGTACGAGGCGTCTCCCGGCGAGCTGATCGCTCTGATCAATGAGACCTCCGACGATGTGCGCGATCTTCTGCTCATCGGCCACAACCCCGGCATGCACGCGGTCGCCGACGCCCTCTCGGCGTCGGCCGAGGGAGACGCCCTGGCGAGGATGCACCGCGGCGGTTTCCCGACGGCCGCGTTCGCCGTCGTCGCGTTCTCCGGTTCCTGGAAGGGCGTGGAGCACGGCGTGGGCAGGCTCGTCGAGTACTGGACCCCCAACGACTGACCCGCCGTCCACGGCCCACCGCCGTCCACGGCCCACCGCCGTCCACGGCCCACCGCCGTTCGTCCGGCCCACCGCCGTTCGTCCGGGCCGCCTCATGGGAAGGGCCCCGGTACGGAAGCTCACCGCTTCCGTACCGGGGCCCTTCCCGTCGTCGGGGACATCCGAGGCGACGGACGCGACGGACGCGTCAGTCCACCAGGCCGTCGGCGGCCTCGACCTCCTCGCGGGTGATGCCCAGCAGGTACAGCACGGTGTCCAGGAACGGCACGTTCACCGCGGTATGGGCGGCCTCGCGGACCACCGGCTTGGCGTTGAAGGCCACCCCGAGCCCCGCCGTGTTCAGCATGTCCAGGTCGTTGGCACCGTCACCGATCGCGACGGTCTGCGCGAGTGGCACCCCGGCCTGCGCGGCGAAACTGCGCAGCAGACGGGCCTTGCCGGCCCGGTCGACTATGTCCCCGACGACCCGCCCGGTGAGCTTGCCGTCGACCACCTCCAGCGTGTTGGCGGAGGCGAAGTCGAGCCCGAGCCGTTCCTTCAGATCGTCGGTGACCTGCGTGAAGCCGCCCGACACCACCCCCACCTGGTACCCGAGCCGCTTCAGCGTACGGATCAGGGTCCGGGCGCCCGGCGTCAGCCGCACCTCGGCCCGCACCTTGTCCACCACCGACGCGTCGAGCCCCGCCAGCAGGGCCACCCGCGCGTGCAGCGACTGCTCGAAGTCGAGCTCGCCGCGCATCGCCCGCCCGGTCACCTCGGCGACCTTGTCCTCGCAGCCCGCGTGGGCGGCGAACAGCTCGATGACCTCGTCCTGGATGAGCGTCGAGTCGACGTCCATGACGACCAGCCGCTGCGCCCTGCGGCTCAGCCCGGCCGACACCACCGCGACGTCGACACCGATCTCGGCGGACTGTGTCGCCAGGGCCGTCCGCAGCTCCTCGGTGCCGGTTCCGGAGACCGCGAACTCGACGGCCGTCACCGGGTACTTCGCGAGCCGGAAGATCCGGTCGATGTTGCCGCCCGTCGAGGTGATCCTGGCCGCTATGGCGGCTGTCGACTGCGCGGTCAGCGGGTGCCCGAGCACCGTCACGTGGGAGCGCCCGCAGCCGCGCGGACGGTTGTCGCCCGTGCCGGAGATGATCTCGGCCTGGAGCTTCAGCGACTCCGCCCAGCTGTGCACGGTCGCCCGCAGATCGCCCTCGGTGGTGCCGGCCGCGTCCGGCGTCGTGATCAGCGCGCACAGGACGATGCGACCGCGGGTGACGACCTGCTCGATGTCGACGACATCGACCGAATAGGCCGCGAGAGTGTCGAAGAGCCCGGCGGTGATCCCCGGGCGGTCCTTCCCGAAGATCTTCACGAGAAGGGTGGGGGTGTCGGCGCCCTGGCGGGATTCCCCGGGCACGGGAGACGGCGAGGACTGAGGTGGCTGCGATGCGCTCATGGTGCTTCCACCGTATCTGTCCGCCTCCTCGCCCCGGCGGCCCGTCCCGAGGGCCGGACAGCGGCCCGCCCGGTGTTCCCGGCCCTCGTACCCGCCGTACGCGCACCGCGACGGAGCGCGTACGCAGCCCGGCTTCCCCGGGCCGGGGCCCGGCACCCGGCGTCGTCCGCCCGGTCGCGGACCGGCCCCGTTCCCTCGTGATTCACGCGGACTTCGCCGACGTTCACGCAGATTTCGCTCCCGTTCGGGGCACTCGTGGCGGCTTGCCGTCCTCCGGACCGTTCGTCCCGCCCGGTGGTGCCGCCCCGGGCCCCGCAGGGTCTTCACCCCTGCCCGGCTTTCGTATCCGGGACCGCTCCTGGAATAGTTCCCCACGATGTTCAGCATCCCTAGACCCCCTGCGACGGGGGTCAATCGGGGGACGACAAGTGGGGCGCGGAGTGCCGGAACTCGTACTTGAATTGAATGGCAGGACCTGGACGCTCGATCCGTCCAGGCCGTACACCGTGGGGCGCGATCCGCAGGGGGACCTGACGATCGAGGACGCCAGGGTGTCGTGGCGGCACGCCACGATCAGCTGGGGAGGCCGTGGCTGGTTCATCGAGGACCACGGCAGCACGAACGGCACCTATGCCCAGGGCCGTCGCATCCAGCAGTTGGAGATCGGCCCCGGCGTCGCCGTGCACCTGGGCAACGCCAATGACGGACCGCGGCTGAGCTTCGCCGCCGCGGAAACGGGTGCCGCCGCAGACGCCGGTGCCTACGGCGGACAGGGCGCGGGCGCGCAGCAGCCTCCCGTCCAGCAGGCCCAGCAGGCCCAGCAGCCTCAGCAGGCGCCCGCCCACCAGCCACAGCAGGCCGGTGCGGGCTGGCAGGGCGGCCAGGCGCCCGCTCAGCAGCAGCCGCACCAGGGCTGGCAGCAGGCCCCCCAGGGGCACCAGGCCCCTCAGGGACACCAGCCGCAGCAGCCCGTGCAACCCCAGCAGCCCCAGGTCCCGCACCAGCAGGCCATGGGGCCCACACCCGGCGCGGCCGGGCCCGGCGGTGTCGCGGGGGCCCCGTCGGTGCGCGGCGACCGGAGCCCGACCACGTTCCACCAGCTGGCCCTCGGCCGCGTGATGCGCATCGGCCGCGCGCTGGAGAACGAACTGGTCGTCTCCGACCTCCAGGTCTCGCGGCACCACGCCGAATTCCACGCGACGCCCGACGGCCGTTTCGAGCTCCGTGACCTCGGCTCGCACAACGGCACCTACGTCAACGGTCAGCCGCTCCCCAAGTCCGGTTCCGCGCTCATCGGCCCGAACGACATCGTCGGCGTCGGTCACTCGACGTTCCGCCTGGTCGGCGACCGGCTGGAGGAGTTCGTCGACACCGGTGAGGTCACGTTCTCCGCCCGCCACCTCACCGTGACGGTCGACGGCGGGAAGCAGATCCTCAAGGACGTCTCGTTCGGCGTCCCGGAGAAGTCGCTCGTCGCGGTCATCGGCCCGTCCGGCTCCGGCAAGTCCACCCTGCTCAAGGCGCTCACCGGCTACCGGCCCGCCAACCAGGGCGACGTGCTCTACGACAACCGGAACCTGTACAAGCAGTTCGCCGAGCTGCGCCAGCGCATCGGTCTGGTCCCGCAGGACGACATCCTGCACAAGGAACTCACCGTCACCAAGGCCCTCAAGTACGCGGCCAAGCTCCGCTTCCCCGCGGACACCACCGAGGCCGAGCGCGAGGCCCGCATCCACGAGGTCCTCGCCGAGCTCAAGCTCGACATCCACAAGGACAAGAAGGTCACCTCGCTCTCCGGAGGCCAGCGCAAGCGCGTCTCCGTGGCGCTGGAGCTGCTCACCAAGCCGTCGCTGATCTTCCTGGACGAGCCGACCTCCGGTCTCGACCCGGGCATGGACCGTGACGTCATGCAGCTGCTGCGCGGTCTGGCCGACGACGGGCGCACGGTCCTCGTCGTCACCCACTCCGTGGCCGAGCTGGCGCTCTGCGACAAGCTGCTCGTCATGGCGCCGGGCGGGGCCGTCGCCTACTTCGGCCCGCCGGAAGAGGCGCTCAACTTCTTCGGCTACACCACCTGGGCCGACGTGTTCTCCGCGTTCGAGAACTACCGCGACTACGACTGGGCGGGCCGCTGGCGCGGCTCCCAGCACTACCAGATGTACGCCGCGGACATCGACGCCGTCGCCGCCCAGCCCGTGCACATGCCGACCCCGCAGCAGATACGCCCGCCCAAGCCGCAGAGCTGGTCGGCCCAGCTGTGGACATTGATCCGCCGCTACCTCTCGGTGATCGCGTCCGACAAGGGCTTCATGGGCCTGATGGTGATCCTGCCCGCCGTGCTCGGCCTCGTCAGCGTGGTCATCCCGGCCAAGTTCGGCCTGGCGGCGCCGGAGCCGCCGTCCCGGTTCAACAGCGCCGCCGGCACGATCATGCTGATTCTCGCGGTCGGCATGTGCTTCAGTGGTGCGGCCAACTCCGTACGAGAACTGATCAAGGAACGCGTCATCTACGAACGGGAACGGGCCACCGGTCTCTCCCGTTCCGCCTACCTGATGTCCAAGGTGATCGTTCTCGGAGTCATCACGGCCCTCCAGGGCGTCATCATCTGCGGTATCGGCTTCGCCACCCGCAAGCTGCCCGACGAGGGCCTGATCATGCCGCCCGCCGTCGAACTCTGCGTGACGATCATCGTGCTCGGCTTCACCTCGATGATGTTCGGCCTGGTGATCTCCTCGCTGGTGAAGACCTCCGAGAAGACCATGCCGCTGCTGGTCATGTTCGCGATCGTCCAGGTCGTCTTCACCGGCATCCTCTTCCAGGTGTACGGCTCGCCGGGCCTGGAGCAGTTCGCCTGGCTGATGCCGTCCCGCTGGGCCATCGCCGGCGCGGGTGCCACCCTCGACCTCTCGCACCTCATGGCACCGTGGGACCCCAAGGACCCGACCGACCTGGACCCGCTGTGGGAGCACACGGCCGGTCAGTGGGCGCTGGACGTCTCGGTGCTGCTGTTCCTCGGCATCGTCTGCGGCTTCGCGGTCGCGCGACTGCTGCGTCGCCACGAGCCGGAGGTCATGCGCAAGTAGAGCCCCATGGGCCCGCGCGCGGACGGCCGTGCCATGGGCGCCGACGGGCATCGGCACGCACAACGCCGGAGGGCGGCACCCCAGCACTGGGGTGCCGCCCTCCGGCGTATGCGCGTCGGACGGGGGACGTACGCCGTACGCCTTGATCCGGTCAGTACGCGCTGTTGACGTTGTCGATCGAGCCGTAGCGGTCGGCGGCGTAGTTGGCCGCGGCCGTGAGGTTGGCGACCGGGTCGTAGATGTTCTTCGAGGTGCCGGGCACGTGGTACGCGTCGAACGTGGGCTGGATGACCTGGAGCAGGCCGCGGGACGGGACGCCGTTGCGGGCGTTGATGTCCCAGTCGTTGACCGCGTACGGGTTGCCGGAGGACTCCCGGATGATGTTCTTGTGCAGACCGTGGTAGGTGCCGGGGATGCCGTGCGCCCTCATGACGTCCAGCGCCTCCCGGATCCACCCGTCCAGGTTGTTCGCGTAGACCGGGGTACGGACCGTGGAGCGGCTCGCGGGGGCGTCCTCGACCTGGCTCCGGGCCTTGGCCTCGGCGACGGCGGTGGCCTTCGCCCTGGCGGCGGCCTCGGTCTTCTTCTTGACCGCGACTTCCTTGGCGCGGGCCTGGTCGGCGGCCTTCACCAGCTTCTCGGCGGTCGAGTTCTGCTCGATGAAACTGGCCTGCAGCGCCTTGGCGTGCGGGTTGCCGACGACGGAACCGAACACCACGGGCGCGGTGGACGCGGCGGCCTCGGCCTCGGTCTCGGGCTTGGACTCGGCGTTGGCGGGGACGAGCGAGAACGAAAGGGACGCGACGGCAGCGGCTGCGATACCTGCGAGGGAGAACTTCTGGGCCTTGTTCAGACGACTACGACGGGCGGGGACGCTGGACACGGTCATGCAGAGATACCTCTTCGAATCGCGGAAGTCCTCACGGAGGACGAAGACGGGAAGCGCTGCGTGCGCACCTCCGTCGGGGACGAGAGCAATTCTTAGCGCCAGCAAAATTCGCTGGCAAAGGTGTGACGTACGACCCCGGATAGTGGACCGGGGAGGCTCTCGATCGGGGCGGCCCGCGCTCCTGCACAGTGTTGCCGCACTTATGTGTCCACTAGCATCCTTCGTAAGTGATGTGGGTCCTATGCCCGGCCTCACACCGGTCGTCCGGCAAACTCACTAACCGTTGCTCAAGCAATTCGGAGGGTGAGGAGTCGGGATACGAGCCCCGAGAGCGCCCGCACCGGCCTCGCCGTGCGGCAGCGGCGGTCCGACGACAGGGCCTAGTTCCCGAGCCCTAAGCGGCAGCCGCCCACAGGCCGATACGGCGTACGCGTCCCGCTTGTACGGTGAGGCCATGAGCCATCGCCCACCGTCGGGCCTCGCAGCGGTGAGTGCCGCACTCCTCGCCATGAGCCGGCCACTCGAAGTGCGCGACGTTTTGAAGACGATCGTCGCCTCGGCCCGCGAACTGCTGGACGCCGAGTACGCCGCACTGGGTGTCCCCGACGACCACGGAGGTTTCGCCCAGTTCGTCGTCGACGGCGTCAGCGACGAGCAGTGGAGGGCCATCGGCCCGCTGCCCCGGCAGCACGGCGTCCTCGCCGCGATGCTCCACGAGGCGCGGCCCGAGCGCCTCGCCGACGTCCGGAAGGACCCCCGCTTCGGGGGCTGGCCCGCCGCCCACCCCGACATGTCCGACTTCCTCGGCCTGCCCATCCGGGACGGCGACGCGACCCTCGGCGCGCTCTTCCTCGCCAACAAGCGCTGCCCGAAACCGGAGGGCAGCTGCGGTTTCACCGCCGAGGACGAGGAACTGCTGTCGATCCTCGCCCAGCACGCGGCGATCGCCCTCACCAACGCCCGGCTGTACGAACGCAGCCGGGAACTGACCATCGCCGAGGAGCGCTCCAGGCTCGCCCATGAGCTGCACGACGCCGTCAGCCAGAAGCTGTTCTCGCTGCGCCTCACGGCGCAGGCGGCCACCGCCCTGATCGACCGCGACCCGGTCCGCGCCAAGGGAGAGCTCCACCAGGTGGCCGCGCTCGCCGCGGAAGCCGTGGACGAACTGCGCGCGGCCGTCGTCGAACTGCGCCCGGCCGCCCTCGACGAGGACGGCCTCGTCGCCACGCTGCGCACCCAGATCCAGGTCCTGGACCGCGCCCACGCGGCCCGGGTCACCTTCACCGGCAAGGGCGTACGCGCCCTGCCCGCGGCCCAGGAGGAAGCGCTGCTCCGGGTCTCCCAGGAAGCCCTGCACAACGCCCTGCGCCACTCGGGCGCCGCACACGTCGACGTCACCCTGACCCGGCACGGCAACGGCGCACGGCTGCGCATCACCGACGACGGCGGCGGCTTCGACCCCGCGGCGACCAGGCAGGCCGGCCGCCACCTGGGCCTGGTGTCGATGCGGGACCGCGCGAGCGGGGTCGGCGGAAGGCTCACCGTTGAATCGGCGCCCGGCAAGGGCACCACGATCGAGATGGAGATACCCGGTGGCTGACAAGATCATCAGGGTGCTGCTGGTCGACGACCACCAGGTGGTCCGCCGCGGTCTGCGTACGTTCCTGGAGATCCAGGACGACATAGAGGTGGTGGGCGAGGCGTCCGACGGCGCCGAGGGCGTGGCCAGGACCGAGGAACTCCGTCCCGATGTCGTCCTGATGGACATCAAGATGCCCGGAACCGACGGGATCGAGGCCCTGCGCAGACTCCGTGAGCTGGCGAACCCGGCCAAGGTCCTGATCGTCACCAGCTTCACCGAACAGCGCACCGTCGTGCCCGCCCTCCGGGCCGGGGCCTCCGGCTATGTGTACAAGGACGTCGACCCCGACGCCCTGGCAGGGGCGATCCGCTCGGTGTACGCCGGACACGTGCTCCTCCAGCCGGAGGTCGCGGGAGCCCTGCTCACCCAGGACGAAGGCGGCGGCACGGGCCGGGGGAGCACCCTCACCGAACGGGAACGGGAAGTACTGGGCCTGATCGCCGACGGCCGCTCCAACCGCGAGATCGCACGGGCCCTGGTCCTCTCCGAGAAGACCGTCAAGACCCACGTCTCGAACATATTGATGAAGCTGGACCTCTCGGACCGGACCCAGGCGGCCCTCTGGGCCGTACGGAACGGGGCGGCCGGCTGAGCCGAGCGGCACCGCTACCGGGCGCACCCCGGACGGTGCCGGCCGGCTGAGCGGAACGGCACCGTGACCGGGCGCACCCCGACGGCGCACGCGCCCGCGACCGGGCACGGCCGGAGGGGCGCACCGCGGACGATGCGCACGTCGCGGACGGTGTGCGCGCCGCGACCGGACGCCCTCGCAGGGTGCGCACCGCGACATGGGACGCCCGTCGGTGCGCGCGTCGCCCGTCCGGCGGGAGGTCCGGCCACGCGGACGCGACCGTCCCTCCACGCGCTCGGGTCTTCCCGCGCCCCGGCCGGGCGCCGACCCGCCCCGGGGGCGGCGCCCGCCGGACCTACTGTTCCCGCCCGCGCTCCTCCACGCAGGCGTTGTACGCGGCGACCTGCGCCCTCCGGGCCACCCGCTCGACCGGCCGCAGCGCCTCCGCACGTGCCGCGATCTCCGAGGCGCTCACCGCCCCGCCGTGCCCGTTCCCGTACGCCACCGAGACCAGCAGCCCGACCCGCTGTGCCAGCTCCAGCACCCGCACCGCACGCGGCGGATACCCCGGAGCCAGCACCTCGCGGCTCCGCTCCGCCCGCGCCCGGTACGCGTCCACCGCCGCCTCCGCCATCGGCCCGGAACCGGCCACGTCCAGCCGCGACAGCACCTCCGTCGCGTCCCGCAGCGCCTCGGCGAGCTCCCGCTCCGCCTCGCCCAGCGACGGCACGTCGGCCGGTGGAGCCTCCCGTACCGGCAGGCAGTGCCACACCACCTCGACGTGAAGATCCCCCTCCGGTCCCCGCTCGCTCACCTCGGGAACCAGCCCGTACGGGGCACCGGAGGCGATCACCGCCTCCTCCGCCTCCAGTGCCCGTGCGTTGAACTCCGGCGGACCGCTCAGCCCCAGCGGATGCCCCGGGGCGGGCAGCGCGACCCGGAACCCGCTCACCCCCAGGGCGCGCAACCGCCCGAGCGCCAGCGTCAGCCCCACCGGCCCCGCCTCGCCCGGCAGCCCCTCCACGCGGTGCACCGCGTCCTCCCCGACGATGGCGAGCACCGCGTCGTCCGGGGACACGAGTCCCGCGAGCAGCGCGTTCCCCCAAGCGGCCAGCAAACCTGAGCGTGGTTCCGAAAGCATGGGGACAGCCTAGGGAACAGGCGGGCGGCCCGGGGGCACTCGGGCCCAGCGCCGGGCACACTCCCGCGGTGGCGTAGATTTCCCTGGGAGCTGTGCCCACAGGCACGCGACGACCTCGACACTGTATGGGGAGACAACGCGCCATGAGCGATGTGCTGGAGCTGGTGGACGTATCCGTGGTCCGCGACGGACGTGCTCTGGTGGAAGACGTCTCCTGGCAGGTCAAGGAGGGGGAGCGCTGGGTCATCCTCGGCCCGAACGGCGCGGGCAAGACGACCCTCCTCAACATCGCGTCCAGCTACCTCTTCCCGAGCACCGGCACCGTCGGCATCCTCGGCGAACAACTCGGCGGCGTCGGCACCGACGTCTTCGATCTCCGCCCCCGCATCGGCATGGCGGGCGTCGCCATGGCCGAGAAGCTGCCCAAGCGCCAGACCGTCCTGCAGACCGTGCTCACCGCGGCCTACGGCATGACCGCCACCTGGCACGAGAACTACGAAGCCGTCGACGAGGAGCGCGCCCGCGCCTTCCTCGACCGCCTCGGCATGAACGAGTACCTCGACCGCAAGTTCGGCACCCTGTCCGAGGGCGAGCGCAAGCGGACGCTGATCGCCCGCGCCATGATGACCGACCCCGAACTGCTGCTCCTCGACGAGCCCGCGGCGGGACTCGACCTCGGCGGACGCGAGGACCTGGTCCGCCGCCTCGGCCGGCTGGCCCGCGACCCCTACGCCCCCTCCATGATCATGGTCACCCACCATGTCGAGGAGATCGCCCCGGGCTTCACCCACGTCCTGATGATCCGCCAGGGCAAGGTGCTCGCCGCCGGGCCCATGGAGACCGAGCTCACCTCGCGCAACCTCTCGCTCTGCTTCGGCCTGCCGCTCGTCGTCGAGCACACGGGCGACCGCTACACGGCCCACGGACTCCCGCTGTCCTGAGACGTCCGTGCCGAGGCGTCCGTACCCGGGGCGCCCGTGCTGAGACGTCCCTCCTGAGGCGTCTCTCCCGGGACGTCCTCCCCGGGGAGAGCGGAAGCCGCCGACCGCCCGACGGCCATCGCCCACCCCGGCTGCCATCGCCCGCCGTCCACCGCCGACCATGGGCCGCCCGGGCCGTGGGGCCGTCGAGCCTGTCCGCTTGCGCACTGTCCGCGAGGGCACCCGCGGTCCTACGATGACCACGTGGACATCGACGCGTGGGTGTGGTGGCTGATCGGCGCGGCGGGGCTGGGCATCCCGCTCGTCCTGACCGCGATGCCCGAATTCGGCATGTTCGCCGTCGGAGCGGTCGCCGCCGCGGTCGTCGCGGCGCTCGGCGGCGGCATCGTGGTCCAGGTGCTGGTGTTCCTCGTGGTCTCCGTGGCGCTCATCGCCGTGGTGCGCCCGATCGCCACCAGGCACCGCGCAGACCGACCCCAACTCGCCACGGGCATCGATGGACTGAAAGGCCGTCAGGCGGTCGTCCTGGAACGGGTCGACGGCAACGGCGGCAGGATCAAGCTGGCCGGCGAGATCTGGTCCGCCCGGGCACTCGACGGGGACCAGAGCTTCGATCCGGGCCAACAGGTCGATGTCGTCGACATCGACGGAGCAACAGCAGTCGTCATGTGACCGAATCACCCCCACCGCAGCGCGCGTTCTGTCAGACTCGAAGTCGATCATCATGAGATCGAGGGCGCAGCCGTTCTCGACCTCTTCACTCGATCTCGACCTCGATCACCCGCGATCCGTCGGCAACCGAAGGGCAATGAGGAACCACGATGCAACCGATCATCATCGTCCTGATCATTCTGGTGGTGCTCGTCTTCATCGCCCTGATCAAGACGATCCAGGTCATTCCGCAGGCCAGCGCCGCCATCGTGGAGCGCTTCGGCCGCTACACCCGTACGCTCAACGCGGGCCTGAACATCGTCGTTCCGTTCATCGACACGATCAGGAACCGCATCGACCTGCGTGAACAGGTCGTCCCGTTCCCGCCCCAGCCGGTGATCACCCAGGACAACCTGGTCGTCAACATCGACACCGTCATCTACTACCAGGTGACGGACGCCAGGGCCGCCACGTACGAAGTCGCCAGCTACATCCAGGCGATCGAGCAGCTCACGGTCACCACCCTCCGCAACATCATCGGTGGCATGGACCTGGAACGGACGCTGACCTCCCGCGAGGAGATCAACGCCGCGCTCCGCGGAGTCCTCGACGAGGCGACCGGCAAGTGGGGCATCCGCGTCAACCGCGTCGAACTCAAGGCGATCGAGCCCCCCACCTCCATCCAGGACTCGATGGAGAAGCAGATGCGCGCGGACCGCGACAAGCGCGCCGCGATCCTCCAGGCCGAAGGAACCCGTCAGTCCGCGATCCTCACCGCGGAGGGCGAGAAGCAGTCCGCCATCCTGCGCGCCGAGGGTGAAGCCAGGGCGTCCGCCCTGCGGGCGGAGGGCGAGGCCCAGGCCATCCGTACGGTCTTCGAGTCCATCCACGCCGGTGACCCGGACCAGAAGCTCCTCTCGTACCAGTACCTCCAGATGCTCCCGAAGATCGCCGAGGGCGATGCCAACAAGCTCTGGATCGTGCCCAGCGAGATCGGTGACGCACTGAAGGGCCTCAGCGGCGCCTTCGGCAACCTCGGCAACGGCGCCCCCGGATTCGACACCGGCGGCAAGGAGCGGCGGGAACAGCCCCCGGTCGAATGATGCGTACATGCCCTCGTGCATGATCGGTGCACGACGCATCGACCATGCACGGGGGAGTCGCCATGACCATCTGGGAGATGCTCGCCGTCTTCGCGGCGGGCATCGGCGCCGGCACGATCAACACGATCGTCGGATCCGGAACGCTGATCACCTTCCCGGTGCTGCTCGCCACCGGGCTGCCCCCGGTCACCGCCACCGTCTCCAACGCGCTCGGCCTGATCCCCGGCTCGATCAGCGGCGCCATAGGCTATCGCGTGGAGCTCGCGGGGCAGAGCCGCCGGGTCCTCAAGCTCGCCGTCGCGGCCCTGATCGGCGGTCTCACCGGGGCCACGCTCCTGCTGTCCCTGCCGTCCACGGCCTTCGAGACCATCGTGCCGGTCCTGGTGACGCTGGCCCTGATCCTGGTCATCCTGCAACCGCGCATCAGCAGGGCTGTCCAGCGACGACGCGAGCACAACGGCGGTCCCACCCGCACCGACGGCGGCCCCCTCCTCTTCACCGGGCTGATGCTCGCCAGTGTCTACGGCGGCTACTTCACCGCCGCCCAGGGGATCATCTACCTCTCCCTGATGGGGATGCTGCTCGACGACACGATGCAGCGGCTCAACGCCGTCAAGAACGTCCTGGCAGCCGTCGTCAACAGCATCGCCGCGCTCTTCTTCCTCTTCGTCGCGGACTTCGACTGGACGGCGGTCGTGCTGATAGCGGTCGGCTCCGCCCTGGGCGGCCAGATCGGTGCGAAGGTCGGCCGCCGCCTCAGCCCCACCGTCCTGCGCACCCTCATCGTCGTGGTCGGCACGGTCGCCATCGTCCAGTTGCTGCTCCGCTGACACGGCCGGCACACAGGAAGCCGCCCTCGCAGGAGGACGGGCTTCCCGTGTGTTCGACGCGTATGTCTCGGTGGGTGCCGCGCGTACGCCGACTACGCGGCGGCGTGATCCAGCCATTCCGGCAGCGCGGACCGGTCGTCGGTCCGCATCGCCAGCAGCATCGCCTCCGCGGGGGAGGGGACGAACGGCTGCCGCAGCAGCGGCATTCCGGCCTGCTCCGGCGTCCGGGCCGCCTTGCGGTGGTTGTCCTCGGCGCAGGACGCCACCGTGTTCAGCCAGGTGTCCTGGCCGCCCTGGGCCCGCGGCACCACGTGGTCGACGGTGCTCGCCCGCCGTCCGCAGTACGCGCACCGGTGCTGGTCCCGTATCAGCACGCCCCTCCTGGACCACGGGGCCTGTCTTCGGAACGGCACCCGTACGTACCGGCAGAGCCTGATCACCCTGGGCACCGGGATGTCCACGGCGGCGCCACGCATGCGGAGATCGGGGTGGGACTGCTCGACGACGGCCTTGTCCTGCAGCACCAGCACCACCGCACGGTTCAGCGTCACCGTCGACAGCGGCTCGAAGCTCGCGTTCAGCACCAGCGTGTCCCGCATCTCGCCCACCTCCCGTGTGCCGCCCGCCCCCTGGCAGGCCCGGAACAACTCTGGCCGGGCAGGCTGTGAGGGACAACGCAATAAAAAATGCCCTGCCCCGATCGCTTCAGGACCAGGGCAGGGCGAACAACGGGGAAACTCTGGGTTCCGGCGACCTCTCGGGCCGCCCGCCCGGGGTGGTCTCCCGGTGACGGCTCGGCGCCTACGCGGCCGGGGCCTCGTACTCACCGATCAGCTGGGCACGCCCCAGCGCGTGGAACCGCAGATTGAACCCGACGACCGCGGGCGACGTGTCGCTGTCGACCCCGAGCTTCTCGCTGTCGACGGCGTACACGGTGAAGACGTAGCGGTGGTTCTCGCCGGCCGGCGGCGCGGCGCCGCCGAAGTCCTTCGTCCCGTAGTCGTTGCGGGCGTGCACGGCCCCGGCGGGCAGTCCGGCGAACTCCCCGCTGCCCGCACCGGCCGGCAGCTCGGTGACCGAGGCCGGGATGTCGAAGAGCACCCAGTGCCAGAACCCGCTGCCCGTGGGGGCGTCGGGATCGAAGCAGGTCACGGCGAAACTCTTGGTCTCCGCGGGGAAACCCTCCCACCGCAGCTGCGGCGAAGCGTTCCCGGCCGCCAGCACCTGCGCGTCGGCCAGCACGGCCCCGGGGGCGAGATCGTCGCTCACCACCGTGAACGACGGCACCTCGGGATGGAAGTCGTGCGGCAGCGGCGCCCTTTTCTGCTCGGTCACGTCAGCACCTCTCCTGATCGCCCTGCCGCCGTCGGCAGGTCTTTCCCCGACCCTAGTGCCGTGGACGGCGGTGTCCGCGGGGCGGACACCGCCGTCCACGGCACCGGAACCGGATTGTCAGAACCAGTTGCGCCGACCGCCGACCTCGGCGAGCCACTGGTTGAGGTACGCCGCCCAGTCCGTCGTGTGGAAGTCGTTCAGCCCGACCTTGAAGGAACGGTAGGTGTCGCTGCCCTCGCTGAAGAGTCCCGGCTTCTTGTCCATCTCCAGGACGACGTCCATCTCGCGGTCGTCCGCGACGAACGACAGCTCCACCTGGTTGAGCCCGCGGTACTGCTGCGGCGGGTAGAACTCGATCTCCTGGTAGAACGGCAGCCGCTGGCGCGTACCGCGAATGTGGCCGCGCTCCATGTCCGCGCTGCGGAAACCGAAACCGAGCCGCCCGAAGGCGTCGAGAATCGCCTCCTGGGCCGGCAGCGGATGCACATTGACGGGGTCCAGGTCGCCGGAGTCCACCGCCCGAGCGATCTCCAGCTCCGTGGTCACGCCGATGTGCATGCCGTGCAGGTGCTGACCGGCGAACATCGTGATCGGCGTCTCCCACGGGATCTCGAGCCCGAACGGAACGACGTGCACCGCACCGGCCTGCACCTGGAACGCGCCACCGAGCCGGAGCTTGGTGAACTCGATGTCCTGCTTGGTCTCCGTGTCCTGCCCCTCGACCTCGACCCGGGCCTGCAGCCCCACGGAGAGCCCCTCGATCTGCTGATCCACGCTGCCGCCCTGGATCCGCACCTCGCCCTGGACGACCCCGCCCGGTACGACGTTGAGTTCGCTGAGCTCGGTCTCCACCGAAGCACCGCCGGCACCCAGGCTCGCGAGCAGCCGTTTGAAGCCCATGTTCTCTCCTCCTAGATCCTGACCCCTAGATACGCCCCAGGACCGCGGTCGGTTCCCGGTACCCTCGAACGTCATGACCGAGGGTCTGGAACGTACACCGCTCACCCGCGACTTCTTCGACCGCCCCGTACTGGACGTGGCCCCCGACCTGCTGGGCCGGATCCTGGTCCGCACCACACCCGACGGCCCCATCGAGCTCCGCCTCACCGAGGTCGAGGCGTACGCGGGCGAGGCCGACCCCGGATCGCACGCCTTCAGGGGCCGCACTCCACGCAACAGCGTCATGTACGGACCGCCCGGTCACGCGTACGTCTACTTCACGTACGGCATGTGGCACTGCCTCAACCTGGTGTGTGGCCCGGAGGGCAGGGCTGGCGGTGTCCTGCTCCGCGCGGGCGAGATCCAGGTGGGCGCCGAACTCACCCGGGTACGCCGGACCTCCGCCCGCAACGACAAGGAACTGGCCAAAGGACCGGCCAGACTGGCCACCGCCCTCGACATCGACCGCGCGCTCGACGGCACCGACGCCATCGCCCACCCCGGCAACGCGCTGCACCTGCTGCATGGCACCCCACCGCCCCACGACCGGGTACGCAATGGTCCGCGTACCGGAGTCGGCGGCGACGGAGCCACACATCCGTGGCGGTTCTGGATCGACGGCGACCCCACGGTGAGCCCCTACCGGGCCCATGTGCCACGCCGCCGCGCAACTTGACTCGCCCATGCGGACCACCTAATGTGGTCTGAGCCGTTTGAAACGGGCACTGTTGTCGGTGCGATCCATAGGATCGACCGAAGCAGCTCGAAGCGGCAAACCACTACTTTCGACACACACCCTCAGGGTGTGTTTTCGTCATGCCGTAATTCGGATTGATTTGGCTCGATTATGAGCGGTCCGAGAAATCGGTTAACGTAGTGGCCACGCCGAAAGGCGAAGGCCCTCCAACGGCCATCGGAATCGAAATTCGGACCGGAAACGGAACGGAAAAAGAATCTGGTAAGGTTGGAAAAGCCGAAAGGGAAAAGCGCGAAAGCGTGGGACCTGGAAGGCGAACCCGCTTCGACCGGGAATCGGACACGAAAGAGTCTGATAGAGTCGGAAACGTAAGATCGAAGGGAAAAGCCCGGAGGAAAGCCTGGACCGGAAGGTCGGGGTGAGTACAAAGGAAGCGTCCGTTCCTTGAGAACTCAACAGCGTGCCAAAAG